>CAYVES010000253.1:0-1586 GCA_964449845.1 uncultured Dehalococcoidia bacterium | reverse complement strand
ACGACATCGAAATCAGGGGATAGGTCGATCATGTAGCGCAGCAGGTCTAGGTTGAGAAAGGGCATGTCGCAGGCTACTGCCAGATTATGAAAGCTATTTGAGTACACCAGACCGGTATAGATGCCTCCCAGAGAGCCCTTTCCCGGATAAAGGTCGGCCACCGTTTTCGCTTCGGCATATGAGGAGAAGAACGACCTCGATTGTCTCTTTGAAATCACGATCAGGATTTCAGCGCTCAGTGAGCTCAGATGGCTGATGGCTCGTTCGATCAGGCTCTTCCCAGCAATCAACTCCGCCCACTTTTCTCTACCCAAGCGAGAGCTGCCGCCACCGGCGAGGACAATTGATGCCGTGTTCAAAGTGAAGGTGCCTGTCTCTTAATCCTTGCTCTACAGATTATTGTATCACCTCAGTCAACGAAATGTAAGAGACCAGAATTACAAATCAAAGCTCAAAATCAAGCAAGCGTAGCGTTGCCACTCCGGTGGCAACGAATTCTTCGTCGTGACAGGAATCACGACGCTTTCCCTTTTGCTTTTTGGTATTTGAATTTGTTTGGTGCTTGGGAATTGGCATTCAGAAGTTCCCTCGTAGTCGCAAGGATATGGCTTGGTGAGGGGGGTGGTTTGTCTATTCCCTCTGCCAGCCGCCCTCTCCGATGAGAGGAACAAAGCGGCAGGGGCCCAGGTTGGTGCTCATCAACCCGCTCTTGCGCTTGACCACTTTTATTAGGTCCTGCTCAAATGGTGAGCCGACGGGGATTACCAGGCGACCCTCTACGTCTAGTTGGTCTAGTAGTTGTTGGGGCACGTTGGGCGCGGCGGCGGTGACCATTATGGCATTGTAAGGTGCTTCCTCCCGCCAGCCCAGGGTCTCCTCAGCGAGGTGGATCTCCACGTTCTTGATTCCCAACAGGGCCAAAACAGCCGTTGCTCCCTCGGCCAGCTTCTCATGCCGTTCCACAGAGACTACCCACTGCGCCAGCTCAGCGAGGATGGCTGCCTGGTAGCCGCTGCCGGTCCCGACTTCCAGCACCTTGTCGCTTTCTTTGAGCTCCAGTGCCTCGGTCATAACGCCGACGATTAACGGCTGGGAGATGGTCTGTCCCATCTCGATAGGCAGAGGTATATTCTCGTAGGCCAGATGCTGGCTTGAGGCGGGCACGAACAGCTCGCGAGGGATGCGGCCCATTACCTCGAGCACCTTCTGGTCCCTGATCTCGTGAGTCAGTTGCTGGATTAGCTTCGCCCGGGCGGAAGCCATGTCCATGGTTACCACCGTCAAGGAGACCCCTTTGGGAGTTTCCGATGCTCTCTAGCGCTTTCCTCTGAATATACCATAGACCGCCTGAACAGTCTAGGAATAGGTTTCGATCAATTTCAAGGTGTCGTTGCGAGGAGCGCCGTGAGCCGAAGCCCTGAGCGAAGAGGAGGGGACGAAGCAATCCTGCGGTCAAAGATTCGTAGAGTGGGTGTAGCAAGGCGGAACCCACCAGCCATCGTTGTAGGAGGTGGGTTGCGTTTCACTCCACCCACCCTACCATGCTTCGCTAAAGTAGGGGCAACCCACTGGGTTGCCCCTACTAG
>CAYVES010000252.1:0-1670 GCA_964449845.1 uncultured Dehalococcoidia bacterium | reverse complement strand
GCGAGGAGAATCTCGCCCATTATAAGGTCCCAAAGATCGTGGAATTCAGAGGTGAGCTCCCGAAGACAGACGTGGGAAAGGTGTCCCACAGGGAACTCAGGGAAGAGCTAGAGGAGGAATGAGGTGATCCCTCCCTGTTTCGAGGTTGAGAACCTGACCAAGCGCTTCGGCGGTCTGACTGCAGTCAACGGAGTCAGCTTCGAGATCAGCAGGGATGAGGTCGTTGGCCTGATAGGTCCCAATGGAGCGGGAAAGACCACGGTGCTGCGCCTGATAACAGGCATATTGAGGCCCGATTCCGGCAGGGTAAGATTTCGGGGCAAGGATATCACCAGGGCCAAACCCTGGGCCATCGTCAACCAGGGAATAGCGGGAACATTCCAGATCGCCAGGCCATTTCGCCGTTTGCCCATCATTGCCAATGTTATGGTGGCTTGCCTCAGTCCGAGGGCAATGAAGAGGGGAGAATGGGTTAAGACGATCGAGGCCAGAGCGCTGGATGCCTTGGAGTTTGTGGGCATTTCCGACCTCGCCCTCGAGCCAGCCTCCTGCCTGTCGCACGGTGATCTAAGGCGCCTGGAGATAGCCCGGGCCATCGCCACCGACCCTGAGCTGCTTCTGTTGGATGAGCCATTCAGCGGACTGAATCCTGCTGAGACCGAGCTGCTGGCGAAATCGATAAGGAGGTTGCACAAGGGGGGCAGGTTTGGCAGACTGCATAGCGAAGGGCCAACGATGATTATTATCGAGCACAAGCTGGCGGAACTGATGAAAATAGTTGACCGGGTAATCGTGCTCGATTTTGGACAGTTGATTGCCGATGGCACCCCGGAGGAGATAGTCAAGGACGAAAGGGTGATCGAGGCTTGTATGGGCAGGGGGGTTCGCTGAGATGCTTCTCGAGGTGAAGAACCTAACGGTGTGTTACGCTACCGCCATGCTATTAAACGACCTGAGTTTGGGCGTCGGCGAGGGAGAGCTGGTCAGCCTGGTGGGGCCGAACGGCGCTGGAAAGTCAACGCTGCTTCGAACCATTAGCGGACTGGTGAGATGGGAAAGGGCTGCGATGAGGGGGGCGCGGGCTGGAGACATAACCATTGAGGGCACCGTGCACTTCGCCGGTGAGAGGATCGATAAGCTGGCGGCACATGAGATTGTAAGAAGGGGACTGGTCCATTGCCCGGAGAGGAGCAGGCCCTTTCCAGAGATGACGGTCGCCGATAATCTAAAGGCCGGCGGCTATCTGTGTAATGACAGAAGAGAGGTGCGGAGAAGGTTGGAAATGGTTTATCAGTTGTTCCCGGTGCTAAAAGAGAGGGGGAATCAGATATCGGGAACACTATCGGGCGGAGAGCGACAGATGCTCGCCATTGGAAGGGCGTTGATGGGGCAGCCCAAGCTGCTATGTATCGATGAACCTTCAACCGGCCTCGCCTCAAAGTTGAAGGATGAGTTGTTTGAGCGCATAAAACAGATTCGAAGTTCGGGGATTGCCATGCTCCTGGTCGAGCAGGACGTCAGCGCGGCGTTCCAGCTGGCCAGCAGAAGCTACGTTCTTTCCCACGGAAGGGTGATCGCTGAAGGAACGAGCGAGGAATTGCTCAAAGACGAGACCATCAGAAAGACATACCTCGGCCTATAGCTCAGGAGTTCCTAATCCAAATCGGCCA
>CAYVES010000251.1:0-1678 GCA_964449845.1 uncultured Dehalococcoidia bacterium | reverse complement strand
GAGCCTTTTATCGTCACCCTATCGCCTACCGACGTTGAAGAGCCTTCCACGCACGATGGTCAAGAGTTTCTGTTTGTCCTGGAGGGACAAATGATGGCCCGAGTCGGGGATCGAACTGAGTTCCTCGGGCCTGGTGACGCGGTCTACTACGATTCGAGCCAACCTCATCTTGTCAGATGCGTCGGCAGTGGCGCGACCAAGATATTGGCTGTTCTCTATCCAGGCTCCGAATAGGTATTACCAGAGCCAATGGGCTCATGACAACCCAACCGCAAGGCATCCCCTAGGAGCCGTTCTGAGTTCCCATCCCTGCGTTGCTCAAGCGGTAGAAAAAGGCGGAGGGTTGGCGCTTCGCTGGGGAGCCAGGCCGGTCCAGGAGCAATGGGCGTATCAGTACGAGAATGCGAAAGCGAGAGGTAGCAGGTCCCGCAGTTAGAATATCCCTGGGTCTCGATACGTCCCGAAGACTTCCCTGAGGACATCGCAGATCTCCTGAATTGTGGCGTATCTCCTGACACACTCGATAATGTGGGGCATCAGGTTCTCCTGTCCCTCGGCAGCGTGGCGCAGCTCTTCCAGGCTTTGCTCGACTTCTGTGTTGTCCCTTGTTTGTTTCACCTCGTGGAGCCTGGCGAACTGCTTCCTCTCCACGTCAGGGTCGATCTTCAATATGTCCACAGGAGGGTGATCGGTGACATATTTGTTGACCCCTACCAGGGCTCGTTTCTTCGTGTCTATATGCTGTTGAAACCTATAAGCGGCATCGGCTATCTCCCTTTGTGGGTATCCTTTCTCGATGGCGGCAAGCATCCCTCCCATGGCCTCTATCCTGTCGATGTACCTCATCGCCTCTTCCTCAAGCCTATCTGTGAGGGACTCTACGAAGTAGGAACCGGCCAATGGATCTATCGTGTTGATGACCCCTGTCTCCTCGGCCAGGATCTGTTGGGTTCGCAGGGCAACGGTCACAGCTTCCTCGGAGGGTAGAGCCAGGACCTCATCTGCGGAGTTGGTGTGCAGCGATTGGGTCCCGCCAAGGACCGCGGCCAGGGCCTCATAGGCCGTGCGAACTACATTGTTGTAGGGCTGCTGGGCGGTGAGGGAGCAGCCCGCAGTCTGGGTGTGGAAGCGCAACATCCAGGAGCGAGGATTCTTCGCCTGGAAACGCTCACGCATGAATTTGGCCCACATGCGCCGTGCTGCTCTATATTTGGCGATCTCCTCGAAGAAGTCGATATGGGCATTGAAGAAGAAGGACAACCTGGGGGCGAATTCATCTACATCCATCCCGCGGTCGATGCAGGCCTGGACATACGTAAGCCCATCGGCCAAGGTAAAGGCGAGCTCCTGGACCGCGGTGGAACCTGCCTCCCTGATGTGATAGCCGCTGATACTGATGGTGTTCCAATTGGGAACCTCTCTGGTGCAGTACTCCACGGTGTCGACGAGGATGCGCAGAGATGGCTCCGGCGGGAGCATGAAGCTCTTCTGGGCGATGAATTCCTTCAGCATGTCGTTCTGGATGGTGCCCTGGAGCTGGTTCCTGGCAACGCCCTGCTTCTCAGCCGTGACGATGTACATCGCCAGCAGCACCGCCGCCGGAGGATTGATGGTCATAGAAGTGGTGACCCTGTCCAGCGGGATCCCATCGAAGAGGATCTCCATGTCCTTCAAGGTG
>CAYVES010000250.1:0-1744 GCA_964449845.1 uncultured Dehalococcoidia bacterium | reverse complement strand
GGGGGCCACATGAGACCTGGATATATCGGGACGGAGAGATAAACCTGGGATGCTGTGAGTTGAACGTCGGGGCGGACTGTAAGGATGGCTCACATCACGCATCCGATGGTAAGAGGACCGTTGTCCTTGATGGGCGTGTATATAATCCGGAAAAGCAGGACAAGACTGATGCCGAGGCTGTGCTGGCCCTTTATGATCAGTACGGCACGCAGTTTGCCAAGAAAATAGATGGTGACTTTGTCTGCGCTGTATCTGACAAGGGTCGGATGATATTGGCTCGCGATTGGGCGGGCATAAAACCTCTCTACTACGGGCATAGTAGCGAGGGGAAATTGTGCTTTGCCTCTGAGGCAAAGAGCCTGGTGGATATTGCTGACGATGTGAAGGAGTTTCCGCCTGGCTACGTGTACTCCAGGGAACTGGGGTTCCAGCGATATACCTGTGAAGCTGTAGAGACCCCTGAGTTCGAGAGCTATGAGCAGGCCAAGAAGGTAATCCGTCAACTGCTGATAGAGGCAACAGAGAAACGGATGAAGGACAATGCTGTGGGGGGAGTCCTTTTGAGCGGCGGTCTCGATAGTAGCCTCATAATCTACATGGCCCATGAGATAAAGCCGGATATCGAAGCTTTTACAGTGAGTATGGAGGAAGGACAGGACCTCCCACTGGCTAAGGATGTAACCAAATACTTGGGCATCAAGCATCACATTTTGATGTTTGGGGAAAAGGAGATAAACGAGATATTGCCTCAGGCCATCTATCACCAGGAGATGTATGAGGAAAGCTGTGTGCATGGGGCGATAGCCAATTTCCTGGCCGGACGCTTTGTCAGCGCGTATACCAATTGCGTTTTCACCGGAGAGGGAGCGGATGAGTTTCTTGCTGGGTATGATGGCCAGTTCAGGCAGGGAGAGACTCAGGAGGAGGTTGCCAGTATAGTCGATCAGCTCATCAACGTAGCCCATAACACAGCCCTGCAAAGGTTGGACAGACTGGCGGCTGCAAACTCCATAGAAACCCGTATGCCCTTTCTTGACACCAAGGTGATGGATTTTAGCATGAAGATTCCCCTGGGAGACAAAATTCACGGCCCGGAGCAAGTTGGGAAGTGGGTTCTGCGCCAAGCCTTCGAGGGTTGTTTGCCTGAGCACATCATTTATCAGACTAAGCGGTTCTTCGCTCAGGGTTCAGGCGTAGCGTATATCATGCGCTCACAGGCTGAGAAGCAAGTATCCGAAAGCGAACTGGCGGAATTCAACAAGTCAGACGGCAACCCGTACCTATCTTCTGTAGAGGAGCTGTACTACTATCGAATATTCAAAAAGACATTGCCCCATCCAGCATTCGATCGGCTGGTAGGCAGGTGGGATCCCTTCAGGCCGGACTTCTTTCTGAGGAAGGCGGGTTCATAGCCCGAGTCTGTAAATGGTGACCTGAAGCATGTACGTGAAGAGGAGGAGCAGAGCAAGGTCGTATAGGGCAATGCAAAATGTCAATTGAAAAATGCAAAGCGAGAGCAAAGATTTCTAACCATTATAGAATGAAGCCGATGAATTGACTAAGATCGTTGCGAAATCTGTAATAACGCTCGTGGGCCGCTGCCCACCAGCGAGTGATGAAAATAGTGCGTGTATCTGACCAAGGGTAGGTCGCCCGACGTCGGGCGACCTACCCAGCCGTTCGTGGTGAGCCCTTCGGCTCCGCTCAGGACAGGCTTGTCGAACCATGAACGGCCCCCCGCGTA
>CAYVES010000249.1:0-1771 GCA_964449845.1 uncultured Dehalococcoidia bacterium | reverse complement strand
CTATCCTGGCATAGTAATACTGATACTTGCCGTGGTGCCGACGATGCTGGCTCTATCCTGGGCGCGAGTCCAGTATCCGTGGGTCTCCGTCCCGGTGCTCAGCATGTTCGCTCTCTCAGCAGCCATGATCGGGCTTTTCGTGATCATAGAAGGTCGCGCCAAGGAACCCATCATCCCCTTATGGATTTTCAAAAACGGGATTGTGAGCGTGGCATCAATAATCATTTTCATCACGGCCATTGGGATGTTCGGCAGCATTATCTTCGTGCCGCTTTTCTTCCAAGGGGTACTGGGGTCCTCGGCCACTCTTAGCGGCAGCTTCTTGACGCCCATGATGTTAGGTGTGGTGGTCGGCGCCGTTGTCTCGGGGCAGGTGCTCTCGCGTGCCGGGGGACACTACCGGCTCCAGGGTATTGTCGGCCTGGCTGCCATGGCTGCAGGCATAGGGCTACTCTCAACAATGACGGTGGAAACGAGCTATGCCAGAGCGGTGTTCTACATAGTTGTGACCGGCATAGGGCTGGGCATTTCGATGCCCCTCTACACCATCGCGGTTCAGAATGCAGTCCCCTATGCTGTCATGGGAGTAGCCACCTCTACCACTGCTTTCTTCCGTTCTATCGGTGGGGTCTTCGGATTAGCTGTCCTTGGCTCGGTGATGACCAACCGCTTCGCCTCAGAGGTTGTCAACGGAATCTCGCCAGAAGCGAAAGAAGTCATCTCGCCGGAGTCGCTGAACTCCCTGGCGCACAATCCTCAGGCGCTGGTCAGTCCCGAGGCCCAGGCGGAGTTGATGGGCTTTTTTGAACCTTTGGGGGAGCAGGGGGTGGCACTCTTCGACCATGTATTTGAGACGCTGAAGCTGGCTCTCAATTCCGCCATCACGTACGTTTTTCTTATAAGCCTCGGCTTTGTCATCGTCGCCTGGTTAATTAACCTCTTCATCAAAGAGATACCGCTGCGCAAGCAACACCTCTAATTCTGTCTGGGGATCAGCAGACGGCTCCTGCTCTCCAGACCGTATGTGGAGAAGTATACCTAAGAGAAGCTCTTGAGCTGATGACGAACACGTTGTTAGCGACCATCAAGAGCGGTCGATAGCCTCAAACTCTCCTTGACCCCATGATAATCACGCCCGCACGACAAAGATTGGAGACTAGGAGCAAGTTAAGTGGAGATAGTTGGAGTTGACAGGTAATCCCCCATATGCTGGAATTGGTATACTACATTAGTATGCTCACCATATAGGACTTTTTGGGGTAAAGAAGCAGCTACTTTGGTACTGGTTAGGAGGCAATGTTAATGAACAAGAATAGGTCAAACAAGACGTTGTTGCGATATGGGGGTGTAGATATGAATCAGCAGGGCGGATCATGGACTTGTGATGGGTGCAAGCGAGCGCAGGCGTTGGTTAAGGATAGGTTCGACGCAGTACTTTGCCTTGCGGCTGATTTCGCGCTGCTGAGGAAGGCGAGGGTACTCGCCTTGTGCTTTGTTCTCGTTGCCGTGCTTGGCTTCTCGTCGCTGGTACCGGCGGTTGTGTATGCCGACGGTGGCTTCTCCGATGAAGACGAGCTCATCGACGAACCGTCGTGGGTCTTAGGGGTCAACGATTTCGACGTTGCTGCTGAGCAAGGTTTTGGCGACCGCCAAAACAGCGTGGTGTGGTCAATGAAATGGTGGCCAAAGACCGGGAAGCTGTACGTCGGGACCAATCGCTCCTGGCTATGTTGGTCATATGCGGGCACTGTCGCCACCTATCCTCTTTTGA
>CAYVES010000248.1:0-1795 GCA_964449845.1 uncultured Dehalococcoidia bacterium | reverse complement strand
GCACCGGCCACGGCACGGCTGTCAACAACCTCGATAGCGGTATCTGGAATTACCTCGTTAGCCTTCTCCTTGGCCATCACTGCAGCTTCGAAGGTCTTGCTTTGCAGGCTGGTGAGGGTTATGCAAAGTATGCTCTCTGCCTCCTGGCTTAACTGGCGGTAGGCATCGAGGAAGTCCCCCGCTGATGGGGTTGAGGTGGTGGGAAGGTCCTTTTTTCTCCGCATAATCTTATAGACCTCGCCCGGGCTTATATCGATTCCATCGCGGTAGCTCTCACCTTTGTAGACTATGAAGAGGGGCACCAGACGGATGTCGTACTTCTCCACCAGCTCGCTTGGCAGGCAACATGTGCTATCGGTGATAACGGCGACCTTTCTCATGTGTATACTCTCCCCCAAAGATACAGCCAAACGATGAGAATTGTAAAGGAAATTCTGACAGAATTCAACGCAATTTCGGGGACAACGTGTTTAGTTTGGGAAGCCTGGTTCGGCGCGATGTCCAAAATCATGGATCCAACTAGAAGAGATTAATACCTAAGTCTGGATTGAACAGGTAGGTAGCGGAACATTCTGGACGGTAAACCATGCCTATTGACTTTATCTTCACTCCGGCCTGGTGAGCTCCCCATCAGTAGCAGATCAAGGCTTGTCTGGCACAATCTTGATCAGAATAGTACGGTTCCTGGGGCCATCAAACTCGCAAAAGAAGATGCCCTGCCACGTCCCCAAAACCAGCTTCCCGCCTTCTACCAGCAGTGTCTCAAAGTTGCCCACCAGGCTGGCCTTGATATGGGCGGGAGCATTGCCTTCCATGTGGCGGTAGACACCGTCTTTGGGTACTATGGCCTCAAGCTGCGTAGTAATGTCTGCCGCTACGCTGGGGTCGGCGTTCTCGTTTACTGTAATTGCGGCTGTGGTGTGTGGCACGACGACATGGCAAATGCCACTTTCGATACCGCTGGATTTCACCGTAGCCTGAACTTCTTCGGTAATGTCTCTAAACTCTACTCTCGCCTTGGTGCTTACGCCTATCCTGTGTATCACGATTACCCCCGAACCTGCCGATCCACTTCAAACTCACTGCTATCCTACATCCCTTTTATCCCTTTGGCAACATGCTTGACTTTCCCGTCAAAGAGGCAACTGAAAAGAGATATTGACAAATCGCGTTTGCTGATCTGCAAAGCTGACAGAAGCGACTTGAGGAAGACATTGGGGTTGTCTTGAATGACTCACGACTGTGGTCTATGATATACCTTGATACAATTCAGCCTTGCGGACTCTGCTATCGGGGGGGCTGCTGGAGCGACAGCCAGGTGGCAGGCTATCCGTTTATTCCTACAGACCGACATCGGATGGCATAGAATGCTACCGAGGACTGGTGAACGAGGGATGGGGCGGTAAATAGTGACCAGACGGCAAGTGGGGGCAGCCCTTCTATCCTGATCTGTGATGGCTATTGAGCGCCTGTGGCAGGCCGAATGGCAGAGATCCGTCGGCAACTCTAATAGGCACAATGACCTCCGTCGAGTGCAAGCATAGCGCCAGAATACTGCAGCCCTTGACCGCGTACTGAGGCATGATGCTACCACTCATGTAAGTTTTTGTCCAGCAATTGCCAGAATCTGTCTAGACAGTTCAGACGCCGCCAGATTGTGTAACCGTGCTGCTCCAGCGTCCATTGGCCTCACATAATCTGAAGCTGCTCGGAAGAGGGGGATCATGGGCATGTATCGAAGTACGCCATGTGGTCTGGACAAAAGACGGCTCATGTGCTAAAATACTTTTCGTCC
>CAYVES010000247.1:0-1795 GCA_964449845.1 uncultured Dehalococcoidia bacterium | reverse complement strand
AAGTTAACAAACGTAAGTGGTCCGCTGAGGGAGCTGGTTGAAGTTCTGGGCTGACGCTGATGAAGCGCCTTCTTCTGATGGAGATGCCAGCGAGCGTGGAATCAAAAGAGGAACCTTTCTAGCGGACCGATTCTCGGGGGGCAGCTCGCTACGGAGTGTACAGACTCTTCATTCTGAATGAGCGATACAAGAGAACTTCCGGTGTCCTAACAGAATACACCTTTGTCCCATCAGCGAGCACTTCATCTGATGTGCCGAACATTCTCGGATAGTTGTATCCTGATGAGAAGTGGAAATTCCCATTCGAGAGTGTTTGGGCAGCACCAAAGCCAGGTGAATAGTTCTGCAGATGGACATTCAGGTCTAGACTCGCCACAAGGTTCTCCTCATCGATATTCAGCACCTGCCCCCGGCTGTAGCAGTCCGCCCCCGGGTTAGGACTGGTCATACACCGCAACGTTCCGTTGTCATACAGTATGATCTGATTATCCGAAATGTAGCGCGCATCATGCTGGTGGGTAAACCACGGATACGGGTCATCGGATAACATGGTAAAGTCTCCCTCAAGGCCGAGCTTCCATATGACATCTCCGCTGCCAGCACCGTCCTGATAGTCGATCTTGACCACCCAGTCTTGATTGCGCATGGATATGATGAGGTTGCCATCCGCGGGGGAGTAGGCTATCGAGTTTGTGTGAAGCCAGTCATTTGCCTCTTCGGCGAGGAATAGTGGAGGACACACCTTGCCCGGGCCACAGGTCTCGCCAAGCGTGGCTTTGCGGGTAACGTCCAGGTGGTCGAATGCGTTCCACGCCCACAGCACTTGCCAGTTCTCATCCAGAGCAATCACCATATCCCCAAGAATATCAATAGGGCCAGGCCCCTGCACATCTACCATTATGCGTTCCACTTTGCCCAGAACGAGAGTCTGTCCATTGGGAAAACGCACACACTCATGATGGAAGCTGCCAATTGGATCTTGCCCGAGGGCGGCTAACTGCTCGTTGATACGGCTTACATTGGTTTCTCTCACAGTGTTGCCAGCCAAATCCACCTCAAGAATTCTCTGGCTGGGGAGAGACTCCCCACGCGCTACTAGAAACATGGTTCCGCCTTCCACAGGCCGATACAGGCACGTACCCTGCGGGGCTTCGTAATACCATATCACCTCACCGGCGAAGTCCGTGGCAACCGGATATGTTGCCGCTCCCCCAGTTTCCATGCTTACCAGCGCATGCAGCAGTACAGGATCATCAAAGCTGGTCTGTCGATCTGGGCCACGGATCACCTGGAAGGCTGGGAAATCCAACGGCAGGCTACCAGTTCGATGTAGCACTACTGGTCCTCGTTCTACAATGACACCATCATCGTCGGCGATCTCGTGACGCATCAAGTAGACTGAGTCCGCTCGCATACCAGCAATATAGAAATTCATACTGTGGCCGGGCCTGGAGGGTTTCCAATTAGTGGAATACGCGATCAGGCTACCGCGTCGGCGAAACACCACACGCATCTTTCCGGACTCGAGCGGCGGGGCACTGTAGAGAGCGACAAGTGGATGTTGGGTGGGGTTGACCTTTGGAGTACTATCCACTCGCGACGTCACCACGTAGGTCGTCCAGGTATGCGTAATCTGGTCCGAACTAGGCGGTTTCGCTGACAACACCACGTGGTAAGTACCATCATCAATCGGTGTCCAGGTGAATACATTACTGGGGCTAAAATCATACATAATCCTGCGAGACTCGCCGGCCAGACCTACACTGAGCCGGTACTCCAAGGGGCCTGGCATATC
>CAYVES010000246.1:0-1815 GCA_964449845.1 uncultured Dehalococcoidia bacterium | reverse complement strand
GTCGCCAAGAAGCTGGGCGTGGACTACAATACCATCTCCAAACTCAATCCCAGGATTGTCTATTGCAGCCTCACTGGCTTCGGTCAGGATGGGCCCTACCGCGATCTACCGGGGCATGACCCCAACTACACCTCCGTAGGCGGAGCGGTGGGACTCACCGGAGATAAGAAAGGTGATCCGGTGATCATTCGAGCTGCTCTGGGAGACATAGGCAGCGCCCTGCACGCCGTCATCGGCATCCTCTGCGCCCTCATGGCGCGGGATAAGACTGGAAGAGGCCAGTATGTAGACATCTCCATGACCGACAGCGTCCTCTCCTTCCTCACCATCAGCTTGCTGAGGTACTTCAGAGAGGGCTTCATCCCCAAGAGGGGTTGGCCATCGCCAACGATAAACGTGTGGAAGACCAAAGATGGCAAGTTTGTCTCCACCGGCCTGATAGAGCCCTATTTCTGGGAGCGCTTCTGCCGCGCTCTGGGCAGGGAGGACCTCATCCCCCACCACCACGCCAAGGGTGAGAAGCTCCAAGAGGTATACTCTGCAATCAAGGAGACGTTTCTGACCAAGACCAGGGACGAATGGTTCCAGATTATGAAGGATGCGGATACGTGTGTCAGCCCGGTCCTGGAGCTGGATGAGGTGGTCAACGACCCGCAGTTGCTCAGCCGCGATATGTTCCCTGAGCTTGACCACCCCACTGAGGGCAAGGTCAGGCAGCTCGGCATAGCGATAAAGCTCTCGGAGACGCCGGCGAAATTCAGGGGCTTCGCCCCCATCATCGGGCAGCACACGGAGGAGATCCTGCAAGGGTTGGGCTACAGCCAGCAGCAGATCGAGGAGCTGCGCAAGTCGGGAGCGATAAGATAGAGCTGCGTCTTTCGACGGGTTGAGAACATGCCTGAGCTGCCGGAGGTTGAGACCATCAAAAACGACCTTCGCCCCGTGGTGGAAGGCCGTCGTTTCACCAGCGTATCCCTCTTCTGGCCGAGAATGGTGATTGGACCCTCAGCCGAGGAGTTGTGCCAGCGACTCTCCGGTCAGGTGATAAAAGAGGTGGCCAGAAGGGGCAAGTACCTTATCTTTCGCCTGGCCGGCGGCGAATCGCTGGCATTGCATTTTAGGATGAGCGGCTCGCTGCTGCTCAGGAACACAAATGTTGCCTCCAGCGAGTCCAATCTTCCCCTAACAGCCATATTCGGTTTAGATAGCGGCCTGGAGCTGCTCTTTTGTGACCGGCGTAAGCTGGGCACCATGTCACTGGTAAAGGATGAGCGTGAGATAGCCAGCAAGCTCGGACCCGAGCCCCTCGACACCAGCTTCACCCCAGAGATCCTGAGTGAGAGGTTAAGCAACCGAAAAGCTCCCATAAAAGCGGTGCTATGCGACCAGAAGTTCGTCGCCGGCATCGGCAACATGTATGCCGATGAGGCGCTGTTCTTTGCCAACGTCCATCCTTTGAGGCCAGCCAACAGCCTTTCTGAAGAGGAGATAAAGAGGCTATACAAAGCTATACGACGGGTGCTCAATAAAGCCATCGGCAGTGCCGGCGCCACCATCAGCGACTATCGCCGTCCCGGCGGTGAACCGGGAAGCCAGCAATATGCTTTCTACGTAGCACACAGGGGTGGGCAAACCTGTAAAGTCTGCGCCACCCCTATTGAACGCATCCCTGTTCGCAACCGAGGCACCTATTTTTGCCCCAAGTGTCAGAGACCCGCTACTTGTTCTTGAAGACGGGCTTCCTCTTCTCCCTGAATGCAGCCCCGGCCTCTGCACTTTAGGGGGCGTCAACAGATCAGCCCCCGCACAAAACGC
>CAYVES010000245.1:0-1832 GCA_964449845.1 uncultured Dehalococcoidia bacterium | reverse complement strand
ATCCTGTGCCCCCACCAGAGCTGGCGACTGATACACCAGTCGCGGATATTCTCCATCCAGTTCACATAAACCTTAGTGAAGCGTTCGGGGATGATTTCGATGCGCCCCTCGACCACGGCATCGATGGCTGGTTTGGCCAGTGTAGCCGTTTTGACAAACCACTGCTTCAAGAGGAAGGGTTCGACCATTGTCTGGCAGCGCTGGCAGTGTCCCACGGAGTGCATGTAGGGTTCTGTCTTGACCAGTAATCCCTCGTTCTCAAGATAGGCAACCAGTTTCCGGCGGCACTCGAAGCGGTCATCCCTATCACGCTTGTCCCCATACTCGTCCCTATAGTAGTAAGGACGTGTTGTTTCGTTCATCCTGGCGTCCAGATCCATTATGTTGATTGAAGGAAGGCCGTGGCGCTGCGCAATCTCGAAGTCTACGGGGTCGTGAGCCGGCGTGATCTTCAGCACTCCGGTGCCGAAAGAGGGATCGACGGCATCATCGGCGATTATCGGGATCGATCTCTTCAACTCCTCTGGCACTGGCAGAATCACTTTCTTGCCCAGGAGGTCTCTGTAGCGCTCATCGCCGGGGTTGACGGCGACCGCGGTGTCGCCGAGAATGGTCTCCGGACGCGTAGTAGCTACGGTGATGAACTCTTTCTCAGCCTCCACTAATGGATACTTCACGTAGTAGAGGTGGCCCGATATTTCCTTATGCTCCACCTCGAGGTCGGAGAGTGCAGTAGCGCAGCGGGGGCACCAGTTGACGATGCGCTCCCCGCGATATATCAAGCCCTTTTTATGAAGGTGGACGAAAGTGGTGCGCACTGCCAGGCTGGGCCCAGGGTCCATGGTGAAGCGTTCGCGGGTGAAATCACAGGAGGCACCGAGTCTTCTCTGTTGCTCGGCCATGATTCCCCTGTACTTATTCATCCACTCCCACATCCGCTCCAAGAACTTCTCGCGCCCCACGTCGTGGCGTGATAGCCCCTCTTTAGCGAGGGACTGCTCGACCACGTTTTGGCCGGCGATCCCGGCGTGATCACTCCCTGGCAGCCATAGAGTGGGATCGCCTTTCATGCGGTGCCAGCGAATCATTGTGTCCTCGATGATCGCGGTGAATGCTGTGCCTAGGTGAAGCTCGCCGGTGACGTTGGGCGGCGGCATGATGATGACAAACGGCTTTCGTTGACGATCGATCTCAGGGGCGAAGTAACCTTGCTCCAGCCAGAACTGATACCACTTCCTCTCGACGGGTTTGGGGTCGTAGCTCTTGGGGATGTCGCTTTGTCCCACCGCTGTCATAAGTAAGGTTCCCTCGAATTCCAAATATCGCTATCCATTTTACAGTGCCCTGGCTGCTGCGTCAAAGGGGGCTTGGCTGGACGACACCGTTTGTGCCACTATGGAGGAAGAGGGCCACGAACAAGCGTTCGTGGCCCTCTTCTCTTTGACTACTGCTCAGCTAAGCCCCTATCGGCTTGCCTGAACCAGGCTTCATGCCTGTTAAATCGCGGTATCTGGCTTCGAATCGGTATCCGGGTCAGCCGATGAGATATCTTCTTCCACCCCGGTTTCTTCTGACGTAGGTTCCACTCTATCTTCTATCACTGCTTCCGCTTCATCAAGAGCCGCGGCTTCCAATTCACCTTCTGCCAGAGGCAACTCGGGTTCTGAGCCGGTATCAGAGTCAACCGATGAGATATCTTCTTTCGCCTCGGTTTCTTCTAACGTAGCTTCCGCTTCATCAAGAGCCGCGGCTTCCAGTTCACCTTCTAGCAGAGGTAACTCCGGACCTCTTTCCACAGCCTTCGAGATTTCGCTACGGGCCGGGATAAGCTT
>CAYVES010000244.1:0-1839 GCA_964449845.1 uncultured Dehalococcoidia bacterium | reverse complement strand
TAGAGTGTAGCCATTGCAGTAGGATTATAGCCCATAGCCGATTACTCGTCCATCCGTGAATCCTTGCCCTTGACTTAATACACCCCTTTGTTGTATCCTTTGCCAAATATCATTCACGGGACGAGCCGATGGAATATCCTGAATACAAGAAAATGAGGTATGCATACGGGTTCGAAGAGATAGCCCTAGTTCCTGGTGATATAACCGTCAACCCCGATCAGACAGACATAGGCCTTGTCATTGACCGGCTTAACTTTCCCATCCCCACCCTGGCATCAGCTATGGACGGTGTGGTAGACGTGAGATTCGCTATCGCCATGGGCAAGTTAGGGGGGCTCGCCGTTCTCAATCTTGAAGGCTTGCAGACACGCTACGCCGATCCCGATGAGGTTCTGGTCGAGATCGCCAATGCCCCACCCGAAAGTGTCACCCAGCTTCTGCAGAGGGTTTATTCAGAACCGATCAAGGAGAACCTGATAGGCGATCGAATAAAGGCGGTCAAGGACGCAGGGGTGGTCTGTGCTGTCTCCCTGACCCCAGCCAATACCAAGAGGTTGTCTCCACTTGCAGCCGAGGCCGGAATCGATATTCTGGTTGTGCAATCTACTGTCACCACTGCCCGCCACATATCGAAGAGTTACCGCGGTCTTATCTTCTCTGAGATAGTTAAGCAGCTGCCAGTGCCCGTCATCGTAGGCAACTGCGTGAACTACAGCGCCTGTCGCAAGCTGATGGAAACCGGCATACATGGTGTACTTGTAGGCGTAGGGCCAGGCGCGGCTTGCACCACTAGGGAGGTAATAGGTGTCGGTGTACCCCAGGCGACAGCAACTATGGATTGTGCCGCGGCACGCGATGATTACTTCAGAGCCAGCGGACGGTATGTTCCCATAATCAGCGATGGCGGCTTCCGCAATGGTGGTGACCTCTGCAAAGCGTTTGCCTGCGGTGCCGATGCCGTGATGCTGGGCTCAATATTTGCTCAAACCAAAGAGGCGCCAGGGCGAGGAAATCATTGGGGCATGGCAACCCCTCATGAAGCGCTACCGAGAGGAACACGTATTAGGACGGAAGTCAAAGGCTCTCTTGAACAGACTCTCTTCGGTCCCACATCGGTCACCGATGGCACTCAGAATCTGGTTGGGGCATTGCGCACCTCTTTGGGGGTCTGCGGAGCGCGAAATATCAAAGAGATGCACCAAACCGAGGTGGTAATCGCCCCCTCAATAAAGACTGAGGGCAAACTCTTCCAGATCATGCAGGGCCTGGCGAGATAGACAGATTGACCTTTGACCATCTCCTTTTCTATGCTTTGGACTGCTAGTTCCCGCTTGACTTGCTGCCTGTGCCTTGATAGACTATCAGGAGCGTGTTTGACCATGTCAAGCATTCGCAGGGATGGGTCGTGAACCTGTCCCTTTGTTTTGCGCTCAATGCTTTTGAGGGTTTGATCTTATTGAGCTTCGCCTTGATTTCAATAGCAGCCAGTATTGGTGCGGAGACTGCGGAACGCTGAGAACGATACGACGGGGGTATCAACGTTGCTGAATGGGACCAAATGGTATCAGCTATCAGTAGAACAGGTTTTTGAAGCCTTGGAAGCAGGGGATAGTGGCCTTACGTCCAGCGAGTCAAAAGCAAGGCTTGAAAAGTATGGCTATAACGAGTTGGAGTACAAGAAGCCCAGCGTTCTCATGCGATTCTTACGCCAGTTTCAAAGCCCCTTGGTCTATATCCTGCTCGTTGCTGCCTTGATTACTGGCATTCTGAGCATGCGTGGGGAAGAGATGTGGATGGATATGGCAGTAATCCTGGGGGTGGTTATTCTCAATGTGATAA
>CAYVES010000243.1:0-1911 GCA_964449845.1 uncultured Dehalococcoidia bacterium | reverse complement strand
ACGGCAAAGCCAGACAAGAGGGTCCTCGTAGTAACAGGCGACGGCTCCTTTCTTCTCAATGCAAAAGAGATGGACACAGCCGTGCGACACAACAAGCAGATCGTGGTCGTCATAAGTAACGATTGCCAGTGGGGTATGGTCAGACACGATCAGCAACTCAACGAAAACTATGATGTCTGTTCCAAGTTGAGTGAAGACACGAGATACGACAAGTATGCAGAAAGCTTAGGAGCCTATGGAGAGCTTGTAACCGAACCTGAAGAAATCAAACCTGCGTTAAACAGAGCCTTCGACTCAGGATTGCCCGCTGTACTCGACGTGAGAACGGATCCTACCATTCTGCACTTTGCAAGCTATAGAGGGGTAGAGGTCAGAGCTAAATTCAAGGAATTGCACAGTAGATAACATGTGTCGTAACCCTAGCTTGTGCAGCCTGGAAGGTGTACAGCCGACGTTTCTATCTCTAGGGCTCTATCAGAATTTTCCCGCCCTCACCCCTCAAAGCCTTTTCGAACGCCTCATTGATGTCGTCCAAAGGCATCTTACACGTTACCAGAGGAGCTATATCAATCTTCCTGTCTTTTATGAGACCGAATGCGTAAGGATACTCACCATCTGAAAAACATATAGATCCCTTAACGGTAAGCCCCTTCAGCACGATACTACTGATCGGCGTTTCAACCCAGTCAAAGCATATCCCGGCAACAACGATTGTTCCACCCTTCCTCACTAGAGGTATTGACTGCTGTGACGTCGCGACGTTGCCCGCGCATTCGAACACGATGTCCGGCCCTACACCATCCGTCAGCTCAAGAATCCTATCAACGGGATTGGTTACGTTTACGTCTACGACTTCGTCCGCCACATCCCTAGCAAGCTCGACCCTGGATGGGCTTTTCTCAGTAGCATATACCAATTTGGCGCCCAACGCTCTTGCCACTCGCGCTACGAGCTGTCCGATGGGGCCTAAACCGAGCACTGCAACAACATCGCCTTCCTGCATTTCGGACAGTCTGATAGCATGCACGGCGCAGGTCGTTGGCTCGACCAGGGCTGCATGCTCATAGCTCAGCTCATCAGGCAGTTTGTGGAGTTGATGGCTTCCAGCCTTGGTATAGGTGGCGAAAGCGCCCTGATATTGTTCCAACGCCACATAGAACTGGTCACAGAGTCCTATTTCCCCACGTTCACACCAGTAGCATCTACCGCATGAGATACGTGGCTCAACTGCCACTCGATCCCCGATTCTCCATCCCTTAACGTCTGACCCCACCTCAACAATATCTCCCGAGAACTCATGACCAGGCCTTATGGCTGTCCCCATCTCGTAGATGTGCAGGTCGGAGCCGCATATCCCGCAGTACTGTACTCTTATCATGACCTCGTCTTTGCCCAAAACAGGGTCAGGCACCTCTCTGATTGCAAATCTTCTGCTGTCTTCCAATATCGCTGATCTCATCTTGTTCCCTCCTCATCGAACCCATTCTCTATGAAAGCATAATACAACAACCAAGGCCTTCTTGAAAATCCCCCCTTCACATGCAAGAAAGAGATTGAAGTACGGCCTAGATGGGGGGCGGCGACTTTTCCCTAGAGGAAATTGACCGTCGACATATAGTGACTGGCTCGCAGGAGGTCGCGTATCGCTCGCTGCTCCTCCTCATCCGTGATCGGCTCGATCTCAGATAAGGACTCGCCTCTTTCGTTTGATTCGTACTTCCATCGCGTCACATACCCCTTTACGTTGACGCTCACCAAACGTGAAGCGTAGCTACAGTCACAGAATGTGACATCCGAAGCCTCAGCGCAGAGGTAGAGAACCCTTCGGCCTCGGTACTCCAATAGCCCCTCGGTGACGCTGTAGGACCTCCCTTCAAAGCCGATATCCTCATTCTGAGGCAGATGTGTGTA
>CAYVES010000242.1:0-1931 GCA_964449845.1 uncultured Dehalococcoidia bacterium | reverse complement strand
ATTATCGATGTGGATAAGCTTGCAGCCGAGGGGGATAGTATTGAGCTGGATCGGGTTTACCTTGTCGCTGACGGGGATAAGGTCACTCTGGGCAAGCCAACCATAGCTGGAGCCAAGGTCATTGCTGATGTGGTTGGCGAGGGCAAGAAAGACAAAGTGATCGTGTTCAAGTTCAAGCCAAAGGTTAGATATCGTAGAAAGAAGGGACATCGCCAGCCCTATACCAGGCTGGCTATCAAAGAGATAGTCGTTGGCAAACGTGGAAGGAAGGGGAAGTAGAGCAAATGGCGCATAAGAAGGGTGGCGGCAGTACGCGCTTGGGGCGCGATAGCCAATCCAAGCGGCTGGGGGTCAAGCGCTACGATGGTCAGTTGGTCCGCGCTGGAACGATACTGGTGAGGCAGCGGGGTACGCGCATACATCAGGGGAACAACGTAGGTTTGGGGCGGGATCATACGCTGTTCGCACTTATGGATGGCATGGTTAAGTATGAGCCGGCCTCAAAGTACCGGAGAAAGGTTAGCGTATACGCCGCTCAGGGGGAGAATGCCTGATGAAGAAGGGTATTCATCCTGAATATGTGGATGCTACAGTAACCTGTGCCTGTGGCAATACCTTTAGTACTCGTTCTACCAGACCTGTGCTGAAGATCGAACACTGCAGCAAGTGCCATCCCTTTTTCAGCGGAGGGGAGCGCCGGATTGTGGATACCGCGGGACAGGTGGAGCGCTTTAAGCGTAGATATAAGATAGAGGAACAGTAAGAGAAAAGGGCGGAAAGTAGCGGGGGCGAGAGTAACTCGCCCCTTTTGTTTGGGTGAGATATTGGGCAAAAGATTCTACTATGGGGGTCAGGCGGTCATTGAGGGGGTGATGATGCGCGGTCGCAGGAGCGTGGCAGTCGCCGTTCGCCGCCCCAACGGTGAGATCACGGTCCGCCACGAGCCCCTGGGGGCCCTGTTTGCTGGCCGGATTCGAGAGATCCCCTTGCTGCGAGGCCCTGTTGTCCTGATTGAGACCCTCGTCCTGGGGATACGCGCCCTTTTGTACTCGGCCTCGGTATCGGTTGAGGAGGAGCAGGAGATCAGCCCGGCACTCCTCTGGGGAATGGTTGCTTTGGGCTTTATCATTGCCCTGGGACTATTCCTGGCGTTGCCGCTGTTGATCGTCCACTTTATCGATCCCCATGTCTCCGCCACCACAAGTAACGTCGCCGACGGCGTTATTCGTCTCATCGTCTTTCTCATCTACCTGAAGGCGATGGCCCTGATACCCGATATTCGCCGTGTATTCGCCTATCATGGAGCGGAGCACAAGACAATTAACGCCTACGAAGCGGGGGAGGACCTGGAGGTGGACAATGTCCGTAAGTATGGAACCGCCCATTCCCGCTGCGGGACAGGCTTCATCCTCATCGTGCTGGTGATCGCCGTCCTCGCTCATGCCTTCCTGGGGCGGCCTCCTATGTGGATACGCTTCCTGGAACGGCTCGCTATCCTTCCCCTGATCGGTGCGCTCAGCTACGAGATGATAAGATTCACTGCCGCCAATATCAAGAACAAGCTGGTGCGCGTTGCCCTCATCCCTGGCCTCGCTCTTCAGTCAATGACCACGCGCGAGCCGGACGACAGCATGCTTGAAGTTGCCATCTCAGCGTTGAAGCGGGTCATCGCCGACGACGCCGAGGCCCCCGCTGATGTCGCGGAAGAAACAGCTTCTATTGCCGGTATGGCAGGCGGGGCCGGTGGCATCCACCTGTAGCAAGACAGTGTCCTCATCGCAGTCGATAAGCACCTTCTTCACATTCAGGTAGTTGCCCGAGGTCGCCCCTTTGTGCCATAGCTCCTGCCGGCTCCGGCTGTAGAACCAGGCCTGCCCTGTCGAGAGAGTCTTCTCCAGGGCCTCCTGATTCATGTATGCCAGCGTGAGCAC
>CAYVES010000241.1:0-1947 GCA_964449845.1 uncultured Dehalococcoidia bacterium | reverse complement strand
ACCCCTGACCTCCTCCGTGCAAGGGAGGCGCTCTCCCAGTTGAGCTACAGCCCCACTCTAGCAGCTAGCAGTATGCGGTTCGCTTCTGATGAGGCGCGTGGATGATTACTGAGCCTTCTTCCTCTCTATCTCCACATCGTCGATGGAGTCGTAACCTGTCTGCTGAAAAATGAATGTGTATCGTTCCTCTGTTAGGTTTCGTCCCTCTTCCATAGCCTTAGAAACATCCTTGAAATATGACTCTAAGGTGTTGTTGGAATATGTCTCGAGCTCGCTACGAAGATAAACCCCTGCGGCATATTCGGCACGCCCCCTAAAGGTCAGGGGGTATCTTTCAGCCAGTTCCTTTAGCCAGCGACCCTCAGCCTCGACAATCTTGTCAATGATGGGGTTATCGTTGAGGCGGGGGATCAGATCATCTATCCGAGCGTATTTTAACTCCATCAGGTTTCTATTTTCCTCCAAAGCTTCCTGGATATCCTCGAGATAGCATTCCAATGTTTCATTGGATAGGACATAGAAGCTGGCTTTGCGCATCAGTTTAAAGGTCTCAGGCTGCTCTTGACATGCCGAAGGAATGGAAGGCTCAACGGCCAGAAACATACGTAGCTCGATGTCAGTGACTTCCCGCAACAACTCCTCACGGTCCTTCTGCTCTGCCATGAGATTGCTCCTGGATTCGCTAGTCACAATTCTACTGTATTGAGTAACGGTGGTCAATCACTTAGCACGAGAGGGTGACTCGCCCCGGGGGATAACGGCTTTTACCCTGCGCTCGAGAACTCGCCGCTCCAGGAGCACACGCCTGTTACATCCCTGACACTTGATGCCGATATCGGCACCTAATCTCACTACCTGCCACTCGTAGCTGCCGCAGGGGTGCTTTTTTCTGAGGCGCACTATGTCCCCGAGCTTTAGCTCCATAGGGTCACCGCATGGTTGCCAGATGTCTATTGATCTGGTCGCGCAGCTTCAGCGCCTCCCGGCGTGCTGCCAGCGCAAAATCGCTTTCTCTTGAGGCATACAGTATCTGCCTGGAGGAGTTTATGATCGCCTTCTCACCGCTGGCATCGACCCCGTATCTTACTGTTGTCGCCAGGTCTCCCCCTTGTGCTCCGATTCCCGGGATTAGCAATGGGAGCTCTGGACAAAGCTCTCGTATTCTTCTCAGTTGGTTGGGATAAGTTGCTCCGACTACTAGTCCGATGTTACCTCGGGTATTCCATTCAACGGCCTTTAGCACGACTAGCTCGAAAAGGGGGCGGGTAGTCTTGTTTGCTCCCGGCTCGAGGCAGAGTGATTCCTGGAAATCGGAGGCTCCGGGGTTCGATGTCTTGCACAGAATGAATACGCCTTTATCGGCGTAATCAATGAAGGGAGCGATGGAGTCGTAGCCCAAATAGGGGTTGACCGTGACGGCGTCGAAGCCGAAGGTCTGGAACAGCGCCCTGGCGTAGCCCTTGGAGCTGGAAGCGATGTCGCCTCTCTTGGCATCGCCTATGACCGGGATTCCCTCGGGAACGTAGGACACAGTCGCTTCCATCGCCCTGAGCCCCTCGATGCCGAGAGCTTCGTAGAAGGCGAGGTTGGGCTTATAGGCGCATACTAGGTCTGAAGTGGCATCAATGATCTCTCGATTGAACTGGAGAATATCGATCTTGGGCATAAGCTCTGGATCGGGATCGAGTCCGATACAGAGCAAGCTCTGATTGGTTCGGGACGCAGCTAGTAGCTTTTCCACGAAGCTCATCTTGGCATGTCGTCCTCTGTTAGGGGTCAAGGAGATGATATCAGTCGCTTGCCGAGGCGTCAAGGCTGGGCCTCTGGGCTGCTTGGCTAAGGTTGCTAAAGAGCAGGGTCTACACTGTTTTGTGTGAAGGAGGGTAGTTGTTAAAGCACCCGCTGACCTCTTAGCCTTTGGGTAGTGAAAACTCAAAGCAAAGGAGG
>CAYVES010000240.1:0-1966 GCA_964449845.1 uncultured Dehalococcoidia bacterium | reverse complement strand
ACATGTCGTTAACGCCGTAGTGCTCCGTCTCCGACCACCAATCCTGGGCCAGGCCACCAAATCCATGCACGAACACCAGCACCGGCAGCGCGTCGCTCCCTGGAGGCGTGGCACCACAGTAGATATTGAGTCCAGCGCAGGGCTGCGGGTTCGGCGGGTCCGGCGCCTCAACCGAAGCAACCCCGGTGGCCAGGCTTAACATCACAGCCAGGATGGCAACAGCGAACATAGTAGCAACAGCTATCCTGCGTTTAGTTAACATAACTTACCTACCCCTCCTCTTGGCCCGCCGTTAGACGGAGGCCTCTTTCTGTCCAGCCGTCGTACAGCGCTGTGAGGCACAATACCCTATGTCTCTGCGAAAGTGGGACATTGTAATAATAATGTAACGGTAGTAACAACAATGTAATGGTAATAGCGGACTGTTCACGATCGAAACCCCTGCCCCCTCACGCTGCTATTATGCTGCTCCCTTGCCTCCACAGTCCGCCTTTTGCCCTCCTTTCTGCGCTGCGGTATCCCGAATCGCTAATGAGTACGAAAGTACCGCAGAGTCTCATTACACCACATAACAAATAGCCTGTCAAGTTCACCTATCTCGCTCTTTCTTCCACTTTTCTGCAGTTTCTCTGACTTCACCCCGCGCTTCTTAGACGGGCGTAGCAGTAGCCATGGGCAAGGGTTGAAAAGGCCTGTATCTGGTCAGGCAGCTACGCCTCAGGGCTATTGCGCACCTCAGGGGACAGGCTGACTCTACGAAGCAAAATTGTCGGGGGGCTGGGTATACCTTGACAGACCTGCTTCTGGGCATTATTGTTTGGTCTACTGAAAGTGAACTGAAGGGGGCATATGGAGGCCAAAGCTAAGTACTTTGAAAAACCCTGGCTGAAGTTCTATGCTGAAGGGGTTCCTGCAAACGTCGAGATTCCGGAGCGCTCTTTGCCCGAAGTCTTTGATCAGGTAACAAGCAAGTATTCAGACAGGACCGCGATGATATTCTACGGTAACAAGATAGGCTTCGGGAGGCTAAGAGAGGAAGTCGATAGATTCGCAACAGCCCTACATGAGCTAGGGATCGAGAAGGGAGATAAAGTTGCCCTCTACCTGCTGAACAGTCCTCAATTCATTATCGCCTATTTCGGCGCGCTCAAAGCGGGAGCCACGCTAACGCCGATCAGCCCTGTTTATACTAGCATTGAGGTGAAGCACCAGCTTGAGGATAGTGAAGCCCAGTCCATTGTGTGCCAGGATTTCCTTTATGAGAACGTTGAAAGGGCGGGCGTGGGACTCAAGAATGTCATTCTGACCAGTATCGGCGAGTATCTGCCGCTTTCAAAAAAACTCGCCGGGAGAAGTATCCTGGGAAGGTACGGTAAGATGGAAGGCCCCAGCCCCCAGGTTATTGAAAGCCACGGCTTCCATCAGTTCCAGAAGCTAATGAAGAAATACCCACCGAATCCGCCGAAGATCCAGTTCAACCCCAGAGAAGACATAGTCGCACTCCCCTACACCGGAGGAACCACAGGCTTGCCCAAGGGTGCAGTGTTAACGCACCATAATCTGCTCGCCTGCCAGATGCAGGTCCAGGCCTTCTGGCCCACAATGGAGGAAGGCAAAGAGGTCATTCCGGCACTACTGCCGTTCTACCACATATATGGCCAGGTGGTGGTTATGTTGAGCGGCCTGATTTTGGGGGCAACCCTGATTCTGTTCACCACGCCTGACCTAGATGAAATCCTATCTGCCATGGAAAGGTACAGAGCAACAGCGTTCTACAGCGTGCCAACGGCATACCAGTTCCTCAAGGACTACGATAAGACTGACAGGTTCAACTGGAAGGGGCTCAAAGCCATTACCAGCGGCGCCGATACACTTCATGAGTCAACGGTGAAAGATTGGGAGAGAAGGACGGGGGCCAAGATCATTGAGGGTTACGGCTTGACTGAGTGTAGCGCTGTATCTCACG
>CAYVES010000239.1:0-2043 GCA_964449845.1 uncultured Dehalococcoidia bacterium | reverse complement strand
CAATTTCCTTTACTCTTCGTTCGTGGGTTGGGTCTCTATATGAGCTGAGAAGGCATACGCAGATAACAGTGACCCCCAAATCGAGTAATTCCTCTACCGCCTCTCTCACGTCATCCTCATAGAGGGGAATCAACTCCTCACCAATGAAGTTGACTCTCTCACGGACTCCCCTTATCTTGTCTCTGGGAACGAGAGGCTCAGGATGTTTATGCTCCCTGGCATGTAGCCTTCCGGCATAAGGTAAACCCGCCCAGCATTGCATGCCCCTGCCGAGCTGGTGAAGATCTTCAAAGCCGGCACTTGTTATCACCCCGATATTCTCATTCCCCTCCCTCTGGAGAAGCCTGTTGACCATTATTGTGCCAGAATAAATCGAAATATCGATGTCCTTGATCGCCTTCTCAGAGTCAATGTCCCAGTAACCACAGGCGCTTCCCATTCCATTCAGGATTCCCTCTGATTCATCGCTCGGAGTGGTCACTGCCTTACCAACAGTGAATTCTCCCTCGGTATCCATGATCACTGCGTCAGTCATAGTTCCACCGGTATCTATTGCTACAGACTTAAGGATTCTCCCTCCTTCTTTCATGTCGCTGACCTCCTTATTTTCACCAGTGAATCCTACCACGAGATTCACGTAACCCACAAGACCCTAGACGTACCAATTGCCCTGGCTCTTGAATGAACAAAGGCGCAAATGATGGGCAGAAGCGGACTTTGTGCCCCTGAGGATGAGTGAGGTAGACAAGGTAAAACTAGCCAAGCCTTTCGTTATCTGCCAGCTTTTCCCAATGCCTCCAGAAATAGTAAGGGGGTTATTCCCACAGCGAAGAACGGCTGTTTGTATAATTCCATCTGGGTACGGGGTATTGCCCCTGCCCCCCCCAACAACCAAAGCACAACGGGTATGCCGTCACTTGTTGTTCTTGTTTTCAGCACATCGCCTTTATTGAATGAATGGCGATTCATTATTGAGGACACGTCACCTCATTCCGGCGATACATTACACTTCCTGACTATGTGAAGGACTTGAAATGCCTCCTGGAAGAGAGTAGTATATTTTTGAGAGCATTCTTCAATAGGATCACGAGAAACCTCGGGCATCTGCCGCCTCGTGGCCCCGAATCGGGGCAATTTCGCCAAAGATTTGCACTCACGTCTTGAAGTAAGGGGAGTCTTGGGCTTGTGAGATTGCGAGATAAGGTTGCCATAGTAACAGGTTCTACCAAGGGCATAGGCAAGGCTATTGCTATCGGTTTCGCCAACGAAGGAGCCACAGTAGTTGTGTGCGGAAGATCAGAGGACCTGGCGAAGAATCTTGCTGCTGATCTGACAGGACAGGGCCGCAAAGCAGTGGCCATGAGGTTGGATGTGACCAGCGGTGAGAGCATAAACCACGTCGTCGATCAGGTTGTGGGGCAATTTGGCAGAATAGACATATTGGCCAACAATGCTGGTATCAGCCCGATATGGAAGCGGGCCGAGGATACGAGCAAGGAAGCCTGGGATCAGATTATCGAGACCAACCTTACTGGGGCTTTCCTCTGCTCGCAAGCTGTGGGCCGAGTGATGATCAAGCAGAAAGGCGGCAAGATCATCAACATGACCTCGGTTGGTGGAGAAGTCGCCTTGCCCCGGTTGGTCGCCTATTGTGCCAGCAAAGCGGGCATCGTGGTGCTAACGAAAGTGCTGGCTGTGGAATGGGCCCAGCATAACATACTTGTCAATGCCATAGGCCCTTCCTACGTTGAAACCGAGTTCACGGCCGGTTTGAGAGCCAACAAAGCGATATATGAGGATCTCATGGGTAGGAATCCCCTGGGAAGATTTGCCCAGCCTGAGGAGGTTGTCGGCGCTGCAGTTTTTCTGGCTTCGGATGAATCGAATTACATAACAGGGCAGACGATATTTGTGGATGGCGGCTGGCTGGCACTTTAGGTGTGAAGGTTAACCTAGAACGTAGAACCTAGAACGTAGAACCTAGAACGTAGAACCTAGAACCTAGAACCTAGAACCTAGAACCTAGAACCTAGAACCTAGAAC
>CAYVES010000238.1:0-2073 GCA_964449845.1 uncultured Dehalococcoidia bacterium | reverse complement strand
TGCCATAAAGATAAGACCTCCGGCGGGCACGGTCTATAACGAAGGTACGCAGGTAAACTTCAAGATAGGTGACTACGACGCAGTAGAGACGGCAACCTGGGAAGGTGGGGGCAACATAGAGCTGAATCTCACTGCTTCCGCTGCTCCGACGCCAACACCCCTGCCCTCAGCCACACCCGCACTTGCGCCAACGCCTACGTCAACAGTTGCGCCGGCAGCCACACCCACACCTGCGATAACACTTCCGCCCTTACCTACACCTACGCCCACGCCTATACTGGGACCAACACCAACACCAACGCCTACGCCTCAGGAGACGAAGACCTCCTTGAGCATGGGGCGAGTTATCGGACTGGCTATATTCGGCGTGGTTGATGCAATACTCGTAGGACTGCTAGTGTACTTTGCATGGAAATTCTTCGGTCGCCCGCAGGAATAACTCTAATCTCAAGAATTACCGCTGAGAACTGTGTGCAATAGCGATCCGAAGACAGAATTTCCACAGATTACTTGCCCACCTCCGCCAGGATAGCCAGTTGGCACCTGCCTCAGCTTATTTTCCCCCAAATGGTACTAAAGTATCATCTTAAGAAGTACCTAATTGGGATTGTTAGCCCCTCTCACTCAGATGACAATGTTTGGTGGAGAGCAAGCGATAGCGCCCAGTGAAAGGAGATGTTAGAATGAGAGCATCAGCAAGTCGGATCGGCTATGTCTGGTTGATCGCAAACGAGGTATTTGAAGACCTGTTTTACTTTGCCATAGGCAATCTACGTAACCGCTTCGTTTCTGCGACTGGGCTGGGGAAGTTACATCCAAGAGCAGCATTTCAGGGGCCATGCACTGAACCATCAAAGCTAGAGCTACGATTTAGAACAACTGATTAGCTGCCCTACCTGCAAGGTCATAGCAATTAACAAAAACCACGGCTGCGTTTCACTGAGCACCTTATGTATAGCCAGAAGTCAATATGTCAATAAGAAAAAGCTAGATCACCCCTTACAATCGAGTCACCTCACAAGCTCCCGCAAGCAGATGTCTCCAGCGATACCCAGGGAGGCACATTGTGGCGCATTTCTCCTCACAGGTTGACCAGGATTAATCTCGAGGTCATAGGGTTTCCTCACAACTGCGAAGCCCAGGGGAAAGAGGTTGCTGAGAACCGCTTTTTGTGTTATATCAGAAGAGCGATGAGTAAGGCAAAACAACTCTACGAACTCCAAGAGATCGACCTCGATATCGAGCGCAAGACTGAGACTCTAACACAATTAAGGAGCCAACTAGGCAAGGATGATGACCTGGTATCAGTGCGAACTGCCCTCGATACAGCGCGCAAACATCTGGCTGATCTGGAGCATCAACAGCACACAGCGGAGTGGGGCGTTGACGATTTGGGGAAGAAGATAGCTCTCGAGGAGAAAAAGCTCTACGGGGGTTCAGTTAAGAACCCTCGAGAGCTCATGAATTTGCAGCACGAGATCGAGCTGCTCAAGGAGAAACGCAGGGAGCAAGAGGAACAACTCCTTGCCATAATGATGGAAGTGGACACTAACCAGCAGGATGTTGCTCTGAAGCGCAGTGAGCTGGAGGTGATGGAGAGAGACTGGCAGGCAAACCAAGAGCGGCTATCGAGAGAGCAAATAGACCTTGAGGCTGATCTGACCATGCTGGAACAGAAGAGAGAGTCTCTTGGCGGGCAGACAGACTCAGCTAGCCTTGAGATCTATGAGGGGTTGCGCCAGGCAAAGCAGGGCCTGGCGGTAGCCAAAGTAGTGCAAGGTAGGTGCCAGGGATGCCGCATCAGCCTACCGATGTCTGATC
This sequence comes from uncultured Dehalococcoidia bacterium, assembly GCA_964449845.1. Classification (GTDB taxonomy): domain Bacteria; phylum Chloroflexota; class Dehalococcoidia; order SZUA-161; family SZUA-161; genus SOKG01. The sequence goes on along the minus strand of CAYVES010000238.1, from coordinate 252 downwards.
AGCAGAGAGCTCGGACCGGGCACAAGTTAGTAACGTGTAGCAACTGTGGGCGGATCCTGTACATGGATTAACAGCGAACGGTCCAAGGGGCACGGGCACAGCTTTTCGAGCGCCGATTGTACAGCGGTGGTCTTTGTGGTAAGATAGCCTTGGCCAAGTAAGCTGGGTGATCGCGCTCTTTTGGCCCAATGCCAGGGAGGGAGGAAAGTCCGAGCTCCACCGGGCAGGATGCTGGGTAACGCCCAGGAGGGG
>CAYVES010000237.1:0-2089 GCA_964449845.1 uncultured Dehalococcoidia bacterium | reverse complement strand
TCCCCCAGGATCCTGGGACCTTCATGGGCGAACTGCCGAAAGCGAGCTTTCGCTCGTTGACACCCTATAATGGGCGCCTGTACGTCATCCACGGCTCGGTTCAAGGGAACGGCAAGATACTGGAGTCGGCCGACCCGTCAGCAGGTAATGACGCTTGGCGCCAGGTGAGTCCGGAATATCCTGAGTTACGTGTGTTTGAGCTTCAGGAGTACAATGGCTTCTTATACGTAGGGGCGGTTGATATGGACGGTGGCTATTCTGTGCTGAAGACGGATGCCACAGGCGAGCCCCCCTACACCTTCACTCCGGTCGTCGTCAGTGGTGGCTTTCTACCCGACCCAAGCAGGGCCGTGGTAAGCATGCATGTGTTCAATGGCCGTCTATATGTGGGGACAGACGGCCCGGCAGAGTTGATTCGCATCAATCGTGATGATAGTTGGGATTTGATCATCGGCACGCCTCGCCAGACACCTCAGGGTTTCAAGTACCCGTTGAGCGGGCTGGGTGAGGGCTTCAGTTTCAGTCTTAACGAACACATTTGGCGAATGGAGCACCATCACGGTGTGCTCTACATCGGAACCTACGATGCGTCCACCACACAGCGCCTGTGCCCCGGAAAGGAACAGGTGCTGCACGATCGTATGGGATTTGACCTGTATAGTTCAGAGGATGGGGTGCATTTCTCTGCGGTGACGCTTGACGGATTTGGTGACCCCTATGACTTTGGTCTGAGAACCTTCGAGTCGACCCCACACGGCCTTTTCTTTGGCACGGCTAACTACTATTACGGTGCCAAGGTCTACAGAGGGACCCACGCGGGCGGGACGGGACTGCGCGGGACGAGTACATCGCAGTCCAACCAGTTAGAACCTCCAGGGCAAGTGTTGGCGACAGCGCATCGTCAAGGAGTCAAACTCACTTGGACGGCTCCCCCCAGAGCGGTGCGGTATCGGATCTTTCGGTCCACCTTCACCGAGATTCGCATGAATATACCCGGCGGCGTCTTTCCCCCTTGGCTCGATCCATATCATGGCTGCTACCGCGATGTCGAGTTCGATGCTGTACTGGATGCTGTACTGGCTGCTCTATCGCCGGAACTGAGGGCCTTGCTGCTCGACTTGATGCAGAATCAGACTCTTCTAGCAGAGTTGGGCCTCAGTACGGTCTTTCCGGGCTTGCCGGACCGACCCGGGCAACTTGTGCCACTGCCTGGAGAGGAGATCGGTACAACTGGTAGGCTGAGCTTCTTGGACACCACTATCGAGCCTGGGGTGACGTATAGCTACTACGTCGTCGCTGAAAACAGGCACGGTGACCTGTCAGGGAGTTCAAACGCCGTCACTTTCCCCCTGGAGTGAAGGCCCGATATGCAGGGGCTCCAGAAGTAATCGATAACGGGGGCCACAGCAACAAATGCAAAGGCGATTCTTGTGCTACGCCTCCAGTATGAGCAGTAGAGTGCCATTGGGGCGATCCTGGTCCCGGCGTTTGCTGTTCGGCCTCAACGACACAGCGTGCCCCTACAGGTCTACGTTCGACACTGCTGTATCCGTTATGGCGGCTGTCCGACAGGGCAAAGGGTAGTCTCTTATCCACAATCCCCCGCAGCTTCGAAGCGATGTGCTTCTCGCCTCTACATCATTAGGAACGTCATGCGTTGTCGTAAGCGACTTCGATAACGTCGAAACGACCTTTTCAGTAGCGCATTCCACCTATCACCCACGATTTGGAACGCCAACCCATGCACCTGAGGAGGTCATCCTATTGAGTTGTGGTGTGCCCTCGCATAGAGTGGTGGCAGATAGCGCCGCTTCTTGTTGCCCTACTCTTGGCAATTCCTCAGGTATTTTGAAAGGGTGGTGGGGAAAGTGAGGAAGACCCCCGAAATGGAGGATAAGTCCAGAGGAGTGAAGTTGACAAAGCATTTGTTATGTGGTGTAATTGTGGCTGTCGCAGTTGCTATACTCTTCGTAGAGGCTATGTACGCGGTTCGTAGGCTTGCTTCGTCGGCTAAGTGTGTATGCGAACTCGATTTTTGACGGTTGTGGGTAGTTGTGGATGAAAAAGAACAGTGGGGTGCAGGCCAAAC
>CAYVES010000236.1:0-2164 GCA_964449845.1 uncultured Dehalococcoidia bacterium | reverse complement strand
TGGGTGGGGCTCTTGCTCCTGGCCGCCGTAACCTCCCTTCCTGAGCTGGTCACTGGGATAGGAGCAGTCGCTCTGGTGGAGTCTCCCGACCTGGCGCTGGGAACCGCCTTTGGCAGCAACCTGTTCAACCTTGCTATCATCGCAATTCTGGACATCGCATATCGCCAGGGGCCGTTGCTTACTTCGGCGGGGGCGGGACACAGGCTTTCAGCAGGCGTGGGCATAGTGCTCATAGGATTCGCGGCCGGCAGCATTCTGCTGAGTAGAGAGTGGGGCGGGGCGCTGGGTTGGGTGAGTATATATAGCCTGGTGCTCGTCGTTTTATACCTCTTGGGGGCGAGCAGGATACTTCGGTTTGAACGGAAGCAAGGGGGATCCCAGCCGGCGAGGGCGCTTCGCTACGAGGATATCTCAGCAAGGCGAACGTATGTAGGTTTCGCCGTAGCGGCGTTGGCCATTATCGGATTGGGAACGTGGCTTGCCATCATCGGCGATGAGCTGGCTGCGGCCACCGGGTGGGGCGATTCCTTCGTCGGGAGCCTGTTCCTCGCGGCTACCACGTCCCTCCCCGAGTTGGTAGTCTCCATTGTGGCACTGCGACTGGGAGCTGTAGATATGGCCATCGCCAACATGCTGGGCAGCAATATGTTCAACATGGGGATCGTTATCGCCGGTGATGACCTTTTCTATCGTGAGGCCTCCATCTTTTCCGCCTCAGAAACAAGCGATGTCTATGTTTACGCTGCCTCCGTGGCAATCCTGATGACTCTCATCGTTATCGGGGGGCTCACCTTCAGAACAAAGAGGAAACTGCCCATCGGGATGAGCTGGTATTCGGTGGCCCTGATTGTTGCCTATGTTGCAGGGGCCTATATCCTTTTCACCACGGGCACGCCGGCAGGGTAGAGAGCGTTATGGGGAACTCAACAAACCCTCGATGGCCTCAATGACCATCTCCTCCTTCTCCAGGTCGATGGATTTGACTACATCCTCGATGGCTGGGATCAGTATCTCACCGCGCTCGCCTTTTACTATGTAGACGTCGTTACTGGCTGTGGCCATGATATCGGCGATTCGCCCCACGTTTCTGCCATCGGTGGTCAGTACCCTGAGCCCGATGAGCTGAAAGGGGTAGTATTCATCCTCCGACAGGGGACGTATCTCGGAACGGGGGATGGTGAGGTCGTGTCCTCTCAGCTTCTCAGCATCCTGGATGCTGTCGATAGTTGCAAGTTTGACCAGAAGGTGCTGCTTGTGGGGGCGGCTCTCTTGGATTTCCCGTGGCTGGCCGTCGAGATAGACCAGCTTTCCAGGCGTAAACCGATCGGGGAAATCGGTCACGACCTGGACCTTAACCTCCCCCCTTGTTCCCCAGGGGGCGAGTATACGCCCCACAACCAAGAACTCGGGAGGAGCAAATTCCTTGCCCATCACCCCTGCCGTTTGGCCGAGCGTTCGACTGAGCTCACGCCTAGGGCTCAGGCCGAAGCCCAAGCTGCCTCAGACTATCTCCAGCGTCGCGCGAGTCCCTTTTCTAATCGCTGCTACCCGCAGCAGGGTACGCATTGCCTTGGCGATTCTTCCCTCTTTGCCGATGACCTTTCCCGTATCCTCAGGCGCTACCTCAAGCCTGAGGATAATCCCATCTTCAGTGGCCTCCTCGGTTACCCTGACCTCCTCCGGTTTGTCCACTATAGACTTGGCGATATACTCGATAAGCTCTTTCATTTTATCCTACCCTTTAGCTTGTTAGTTTGTCGCTGATCCCGAGCTTACTCAGCAAATTGGCAACGGTCTGAGTTGGCTGTGCTCCCTGTCGCAGCCACTTGAGGGCTTTATCCTCATGGATCACAACGGTCGCCGGATCAGTTAAGGGGTCATAGTGACCAATAACCTCGATGAAGGCACCATCGCGAGGCGCCCGGGAATCGGCCACTACCACCCGATAAGATGGCTTCTTTTTCCTCCCCACCCTTTGCAGTCGAATCTTAACCATTCTCCACCTCTCTCTATACAAAGCGAATTAAATAGTTGCCCCCTAAGCTTTCAGAGATTAAATCCCAAATCCTAAGCACGAAATCCTAAACAATGTCAAAACCCAAAATAGAAGACCAAAATCACTATCGGCACGCGTAGTGTTGGTCTTCTATTTTGGGTTTTGACA
>CAYVES010000235.1:0-2196 GCA_964449845.1 uncultured Dehalococcoidia bacterium | reverse complement strand
CTACTCCTGGAAAAAGGTAAGGAACTCCATCTCCGCAATTGCCCTATTATCGGCAAGGAGCTGAGCTGCCCCCCATGCTCCCCCTGCGATCTGGTAAGCGGCTGGGGTGGGGCCGGGGCGTTCAGCGATGGCAAGTTGACGTTGTCTCCCCAGGTGGGTGGGCAACTCGAAAGTTATCTGGGGGCTGAGAAGACAGCCGATTTGATCCACTATGTTGATGATATCTACCTCAGGTTCGGTGCCTCGAACGAGGTCTATGGAGTTGGCCCCGATGTGGAGCAACAGGGGCGAAAGGCGGAATTGGCCGGTCTGAGGCTGATTCCCACCCCGGTTCGCCACATGGGCACAGAGCTCTGCCGCGAGGTCCTGAAGGATATGCACCAATTCCTGGCCAACAGGATCGAGAGCCAAACCGATACCGCGGCCACCTCGATCATCGTTCAAGACAGGTTAGTCAAAGGCATCCAGACCGACGACGGACAGCAGATAGAGTCACGCTACGTGATCATCGCCCCTGGCAGAGAAGGGGCTGACTGGCTGCTCAAAGAGGCGGGGCGCCTTGGGCTAACCCTTCATAATAATCCCGTTGATATTGGGGTTAGAGTAGAACTGCCATTCACGGTGCTCGAGGAGCTGACGGATATCTTCTATGAGTCTAAGTTTGAGTTCCATTCGCCTACCTTTGGCGATCGAATCAGAACCTTCTGCATGTGCCCTGCAGGCGAGGTTACCATGGAGACCACCGGGGGCCATGACTCAGTGATAACGGTGAACGGTCATAGCTATGCCCACCGTAAGACGGGAAACACCAACTTCGCCCTGCTGGTCAGTGCCAATTTCTCACCGCCTTTCCGCGAGCCGATCGCCTACGGCAGGTATCTCGCCCACCTGGCAAACATCATAAGCGGTGGAGTGATTATGCAGAGATGGGGCGACTTCAATGAGGGTCATGGCTCTACCTGGATTTCCATTGAAGATGGTGCCGTCGAACCCACCTTGAAGAGTGCAACGCCGGGCGACCTTGGCTACGTACTGCCCTATCGCTTCTTGAAGGGTATTAGCGAGATGCTAACCGCAATGGATAGGCTGACCCCAGGGGTAGCCTCACCTCATACCCTGCTCTACGGGGTTGAGGTCAAGTTCTATTCGTCCCGCCTTGAGCTCACCGAGAACCTGGAGACCGAGGTAACCAGTATGTTCGCGATAGGCGATGGAGCTGGGGTCAGCCGGGGCTTGATTCAAGCCGCAGCTTCAGGAGTGGTGGCCGCCAGAGAGATAGCGAAAAGGGTGAGCTAGACTACCTTCCGAGTCCTTCCTCTACCCAAGATCCGAGAGCGTTTAACAATGTCCGTGTCATTCTGAGCGAAGCGAAGAATCCTTCGACGTTGCTCATGGTGACAGCTAAAGACCACCAAGACCTCGTATTTGACAAAAAAGGCTGAGATGCTTATATTTAGTTCAGCGTTAGTCGCCTTTAATCCTTCGGCTGTTTCCTGCCTAAAGGATCGAAAAAGCGAAGAATCGGGGAGTGGCGCAGCCTGGTAGCGCACTTGCATGGGGTGCAAGGGGTCGCAGGTTCAAATCCTGTCTCCCCGACTTTTCCTTCCCATTAGCGTCTCATGATCACTTGCATGAGTGAAAGCGCTAGATAGGATGCAAAGCTATTGTAGACCAATTGCACCGGGCGGGCTCCCCAAAATGAATGGTGCACACAGGTATAAAAATTGGACAGTTACTGGAAGGTTTCAGATACGACCTGGAGTCGATTGCCAAGCCTAGCACAGTTGAGTACTACTGTGGAGAAATCCGCCGTTTCTTGCGGTGGGCGGATGCCGCGGGAGTCCCTTGGGACATCCGCCTGATAACTAAGCACCATATCCAAGCATTTTTCCACTACCTTACTACTAGCCGCACAGGTAAGAGCCCGAGAAACGAGCCCAATAGAACAGAGAGATTTCGCTGGCCGTATTACCGGGCACTGGGGCGCTTCTTTGATTGGGCTGTGAAAGAGGGCTACCTAGAAAGTAGTCCAATGAAGAGTCTAGTGCTGAAAGCCCCCCAGCCTGCTCCTATTGAGCCGTACCACCCAGACCATATCATTGGTATGGTCAAACTTCTCGACCACGAGTGGCAGATTGCTGAGACGCAGCGTCAGAAGATGCTGGCGGCTCGCAATAAAGCTATTTTTCTGCTCTT
>CAYVES010000234.1:0-2202 GCA_964449845.1 uncultured Dehalococcoidia bacterium | reverse complement strand
CCTGGACGGCATAGTTCACCATGTACCGAATGGCGAGATCAGGGTCGCCAGCAATTTCACCAAGAAGTTTTCTAGGGTCAATCTCAATGTCCCGGTGGCCTATGGGACTGACCTTGACCACGCGTTCAAGGTCATAAACAGGGTAGGACAAGAGATGGTCAAGGAAGATTATTGGCGCGAGATCATCTTGGACCCGCCAAAAGTGCTGCGGGTAGACAACTTTGGCGATTCCGGCATCGACATAAAGATACTGGGAGACACCAAGCCGATCAGGCAGTGGGAGGTAATGGGGGAGCTGCGCAGGCGGATCAAGAGGGCTTTCGATGAGGCAGGGATCGAAATCCCCTGGCCGCATACCAAGGTCTATTTTGGCGAGGAGCCCAAGCAAGATACGAGGCGGAAGGCTGCCTTCACCAAGGTTCCACGAGAAAAACCAAGGGAGGAAGTTCTTCCTCCAGAGGACTAGGCTGGATGCCTCGACCGAATTAAGAGTAGATAAGGCTTGACTAGGGTGTTATAATCTTCGCCTAAAGTCCTCATGACGTATGAATTAATCCTGATAGCTCGTTCCCGAGTTATTGCTCTGCATAAAGGCCAAGGGCGAGGCAAAGGAAAAAGGCAAGGCAAAGAAAGAAGGAACTTGATATTGAACCGGCTATCGGCACCGCTTCCCAGACTTCTGAATCTGTCACGTCCAAACTGCGTCAACCGAATTGTGATAGTTCTGCAATATTTCCGTCGTCATTTTTATGACTTTTTCACTACCGCTGGCTGTAGTTCAACATGGGGAGGTGGTTGTATGTGAAGGTTAGTACTGGTCGTGGCTTAAACTCTATAACACAAAGGAGGTAATCAAATGCCACTGGGAGATCTAGGCAAGAAAGTTAGCGATGCTTTGTCGCAAACGATAAAAGGTGTCGGGGATGTTGGGAAGAGTACGATTGAGGCTACACGGAGCAACTTGGTACAAGGTCTGCGTGGCGCGAAGGACGTAGTGTCAGAGGCATCAGGGCTTATGGGAGACACGATCGCTGGTGCGATTCAGGCCGCGAACAAGGTCGGTGCTGAGCTTGGCTCCACAGCCAAGGGGGCTGTGGTTGGCTCTATACAGGCCGTAGGTGAAGTCGCTACCGTGACCACGGGCGTAATAAGCGATACGATCCGCGCAGCGATTAAAGGCACCAGTGAAGTAGGTGGGGACGTCGCAAAGGTAGCGCAGGGTGCTGCCGAGGGTGCGTTGACAGCCACCAAAGACATTACCGTTAGCTTGGAAGATACGGCATTCAGTGTCGCCAGAGGGGCAATTCAGGGCGCAAAGGACACAGGCACTGACATTGGATCTGTGGCAAAGGCAACCGTCCAGGGGGTCATCACAGGCACCAAGGAGGTAGGTGGCGATGTGATTGGAGCGATCCGTAGCACCGCGCGTGGCATGATAAAAGCCACCGCAGAGGTTGGCGGCGATCTGGGCAAAGTAGCTCTGAATGCAGTGGAGGGAGCCATTGATGGAGCGAAGTCAGTGGCAGTAGATGCGGAGGAGGCAGCATCAGCGGCAGCCACCGGGGCAGTGGAGGCAGCCGGTGAAATCAGCGAGTCCGCTGTCAAGACCGTGAGAGATGCTCTATCTGGAACCATTAAAGGGGTTAGGGTAGTCATTAAGGAACCCTTCAAGTAGGGAGCGAGAGTACCAGGGCCCCCGCGCTGGCTGAATAGCCTACAATACAGGCACAGCGAATAATAAGAGACACTTGAGTGGCGATCAACTGCCATCAGATGAGCAGTTGCGCTGCTCTGGAAGGTGCGCGATATTGGTATGCAAATGGGGGCGGACAAGGGCGATGTCCGCCCTCTCGTTTACCTGCGCACCTTCTAGCATACACGATTTGCAGCCCTGATTTGGCCTATATTGGAGCTAAGGCCCGGCAATGTGGAATTCAACAAAGTCCCGCCTACAGGACAAGGTCAAGCCCGTCAGCGATAGACTGCAGCGGATCAAGGAGCGTCTACTCAAGGTCTTTCTGGTGCGCCTCGTTGTTCGTACAGTTCAGGAACTCGGGGCCGATGACGCATCACACATAGCAGCGGGTGTCGCGTACTACGCCATCCTTTCTTTGTTTCCTCTCCTGTTGGGGCTTATAGCCATTTTTGGCCTGTTCCTACCCTCCGAGACCGTGCAGGCGGAGCTCTTTGACTTCTTCGAGC
>CAYVES010000233.1:0-2255 GCA_964449845.1 uncultured Dehalococcoidia bacterium | reverse complement strand
CAGGAGTGAAGGAGCGGCTATGGAAGTGATGCAAGCCATAAAGGAAAGAAGAAGCGTTCGCAAATATAAGCCTGAGCCGATAAGCGACGAAGCTATTGACACAGTCTTAGATGCCGCTAGATGGAGTCCATCCTGGGCAAACACTCAGTGCTGGAGGCTTGTCGTGGTGCGTGACCCTCAAATCAGGGCGGAACTGGCAGGTGCTCTAAGAGGCACGACCCCTGGCAAAGAGAACCGAGCGGCGGCTGCTATAAGGAGCGCTCCTGTTGTTATCGTGGCTTGCGCCGAACTCGGCAGGTCGGGCTATTACAAAGGAGAGCAAATGACGGACAAGGGCGACTGGTTCATGTTTGATGTAGCCTTAGCAATGCAGAATTTGACGCTGGCCGCCCACGCCGTAGGCTTGGGCACGATACACGTGGGCCTATTCGAGGCGAAAGAGGTAGCCAAGACCCTAGAGGTCCCCGCAGATGTTGCAGTTGTGGAGATGACCCCCTTGGGCTATCCCGACGAGGAGCCCGAAGCGCCTGGCAGGAAAGAGTTCGCTGAGATCGTATTCCACGGGAATTATGGCAGGAAACAGTTATAAACAAGCGAGGATAGAGTATATGGGCAATGACAGAGGGCGGTTATGAGTTCGGTTGTTAAGAAGCGGCAAAAGAAGATGAGAAAGCACAAACACCGCAAGCTGTTGAAAAAGACCAGGTGGCAGAGGCGGCATTGATGTATGGGGAGGACGGTCAGAAAGCCGTTATCGGGTTAACAAAGGCTAACGGGGCATGTGGGATGTTATCGGTCAGCCCAGGGCTGTAGAGTTGCTGAGGCACAGCCTTGAGAGTGGGCGTCTCGCTCATGCCTATCTATTTGTGGGACGGCCCCACGTGGGCAAGACAACTCTAGCTATAAATCTGGCGCAGGCGCTGAACTGTGAGCACGGGGAGCAACCCTGTGGAAACTGTAAGTCCTGTCTCCGCATCGCAACAGGGAAGCACGCCGATGTTCAAATAATCAGGCGCCTGCCTGATACTAGCTCCGGCGAAGCTGGCCCCAGGAAAGAGATCGCCATCGGGCAGATAAGAGAGCTGCAGCAGGCTGCAGCACTGGAACCTTACGAGGGTAAGCACCGTGTCTTCATCGTCGATGGCGCCGAACACCTAAACGAAGAATCGGCCAATTGCTTGCTCAAAACACTAGAGGAGCCACCCCCCAAGGTTCTCATCATCATGCTTACAGCGAATGATGTCAGGTTGTTGCCCACGATCGTTTCCAGATGCCAGCGTGTCGAGCTTCTTCCAGTCCCTGCCCAAATCATACAACAGGAGTTAATCGAACGCCGGCAAATAGAACCTGATAAAGCCATAGTCTTGAGCAGGCTCTGCCGCGGGGGCATCGGCTGGGCAATTTCCGCGTCACTCGATGACAGACTTCGCCAGGAGCGCTCTGTGAGGTTAGCTGAACTTCAAAGCCTTGCCACTGCCAGCCTTGAGCAGCGGTTCGACTTTGCTGCCAAGTTAGCAGCACAGTTCAACAAGAGCCGTGACTCGGTCGAGGAAACACTCGGACTGTGGCTGGAGTGGTGGCGAGACCTACTGCTGGTCAAGGAAGGATGCGCAGAGTTCATCACAAACGTCGATCAGGAGGTAACGCTCCGTCAACAGTCAGAGTACTACAACCTCACCGAGATCAGGCACTTCATCGAAGCTGTTCGAGCAGCTTTGGGGCAACTGGAGCAGAACGCAAATCCACGCCTTGTGTTGGAAGTTTTGATGCTGAGCATCCCGAATGGAGAAGAGGATAAGGACAAAGCGCCCCAGCGCTTAGGTTTGCTGAGATGACTGAAATCGTAGGCGTTCGGTTCAGGAGAGCAGCACAGATATACTACTTCGACCCCTCAGGCATCAAGCTTGAGGTCGGTGATAGCGTAGTTGCAGAGACCGCTCGTGGTCTGGCAATGGGCAAGGTCGTGATCCCTCCGAAGGAGGTAACTCCCAGTGAACTAGGCGAACCTTTGAAGGCCATCCTACGTCAAGCGCAGCCCGATGACCTGGAGCGGGGGGAGGAAATGAAGGACAAGGAGAGCGAGGCATTAGCCAGGTGCGGGGAGCTAGTGGCAAAATTCCAACTCCTCATGAAGCCTCTGGCCGCAGAGTACAACCTAGACGGCAGCCACCTTACCATCTACTTCAAGGCCGATAAAAGAGTTGACTTCCGTACCTTGCTGCGTGAGCTCTCCTCGTTCCTAAAAACCCGCGTCG
>CAYVES010000232.1:0-2259 GCA_964449845.1 uncultured Dehalococcoidia bacterium | reverse complement strand
CAAGGGAGAGGAATTTTTGGGTTATTATTCGACATACTATAGTAGTTAGAGTGAAGCAGGCTAAGTAAATGATCCCTATTCGTGTGATTCGCCGCCGCATCCGCTCCGTTCAGAGTACAGCCAAGATCACCAGGGCCATGGAAATGATCGCTGCCTCCAAGATGAGGCAGGCCCAACTCCGGGGGCTGGCAGCGCGCCCCTATGCGGAAAAGATGCATGAGGTTGTCGCCCACCTTGCTGCCCAGGGCCAACTAGGTGAGGAGCTCCATCCCCTACTTCAACGCAGGGAGGTAAAACGCATTGCCATTGTTCACATCGCCGCCGACCGCGGCCTTTGCGGCGGCTTGAACGCCAATGTCAACCGCATGACGGTGAATTTCATTGTTGAGCAGAGCGTGCCTGTTAGCTCCATCACGGTCGGGCGGAGAGGTAGAGACTTTATGTCAAGATATGGCCAGAATATACTTGCCGAGTTCATACATCTTGGAGACCAGCCTTCTCTGCTCGATACAATGCCCATCTCACGCGTGGTCATCGATGACTATACGAACGAGACCATTGACCAGGTTTACCTGGCCTATACTCGGTTCATCACCACCGTCCACCAGCAACCAGTGCTCGAGGAGCTTCTGCCCGTCGAGCCGGTGAAGATGGAGCGCCCCGAGAGCCTGGAGTATATCTATGAGCCCTCGCCCCCGGAGGTTCTGCAGCATCTCCTCCCCCGCTACGTCGAGATGCAAGTTTACCACGCCATATTGGAGTCCATCGCCAGCGAGCAATCGGCCAGGATGGTTGCCATGCGCAATGCCACCGACAACGCCAACGACATGATCGAGGACCTCACACTAATTCTTAACAAGGCGCGCCAGGAGCTAATCACCAAGGAGCTCCTCGATATCGCTGGTGGGGCAACAGCGCTGGGGTAGAATAAGAGGGAGAATAAGAGAAATGAGATTGTATGTTAAGAAAGCGCAAATAGGAAGAAGAGTCTGGATAAATAACTACCCATTCAAAGTTGGCGACCGGCCGCGCTGCCCTGAGTGCGGAAGGCCGAATTACTGCAAGCTTCATGGATATGCTTATCTTAGATGGCTTGACAACGCCCCGCATGGGTTGCATGTGGCGGATTCACCTATAGTAAGGCCAGATTAGGAGATCGAAAAATGGCAAACGGTAGAGTGGCCCAGGTAATCGGGACTGTGGTCGATATCGAGTTCCCCCCGGATGAGCTGCCAGCGCTCAATAACGCTATCGAGATCATCAGAGATGGTGGCAAGCTTGTCCTGGAAACGCAGCACCACATCGGGAACAACTGGGCACGCTGCCTTGCCCTTTCGCCCACCGATGGGCTAGAACGCGGCGCTGAGGCCATCGATACCGGGGCACCCATCTCAGTGCCCGTGGGGAGAGAGACCCTGGGGCGCTTATTCAATATCCAGGGACAGCCGTTGGATAACCTCGGCCCTGTTGACACCAAGGAGCATTGGCCCATCCACCGCCTACCTCCCCCGTTTACCGAGCAAGAGACCAAGACCGAACTGCTGGAGACCGGCATAAAGGTGATGGATCTGGTCACTCCTTTTACCAAGGGAGGCAAGATAGGAGCCTACGGTGGCGCTGGCGTAGGCAAGACTGTAATCATCATGGAGCTCATACGCAACATAGCCACCGAGCACGGCGGCTTCTCGGTATTCGCCGGCATCGGCGAAAGGTCTCGAGAAGGCAACGACCTCTGGAACGAGATGAAGGAATCCGGGGTCATAGACAAGACGGTGCTGGTTTTCGGACAGATGAACGAGCCCCCAGGGGTACGCCTGCGCATCGGGCTCACAGGTTTGACTATGGCAGAGTATTTCCGCGATATCGAGGGACAGGACGTTCTCCTCTTCATCGACAACATATATCGCTATATCCTGGCTGGTATGGAAGTCTCGGCGCTCCTGGGCAGGATGCCCTCTGCGGTCGGCTACCAACCCACTCTAGGCACAGAGATGGGCGAACTGGAGGAGAGGATTACCTCGACCAAGAAGGGCTCCATCACCTCCTTCCAGGCGATCTACGTCCCCGCTGACGACTACACCGACCCCGGCATCGTTACCACCTTCGGGCACCTGGACGCCGTTGTCGCCCTCGAGCGCTCACTAATGGAGCAGGGGCTCTACCCCGCTGTCGATCCCCTCACATCAACGTCGCGTATCCTTGACCCACTCATAGTTGGTGAGGAGCACTATCAGGTAGCACGGGGCATACAAAGGGTAT
>CAYVES010000231.1:0-2285 GCA_964449845.1 uncultured Dehalococcoidia bacterium | reverse complement strand
TAGAGACATTGGTGGACCTAGGTCAATCGGGTTACGGGCTAACCTTGGGGAAAGCTTGGAAAGCCTTTCAACTGTGATGGCTGAGAAGCTGGCAATGGCTAGCCCGGCCTCCTCCGCTGCATCGACTGCTATTACCCCAGCGCCGCCACTAAAGGTGATGATAGCAATTCGGTTGCCCTTGGGCAGTGGCTGGAATGCGAAGACCTTAGGTAGTTCCCAGAACTCCTGCCAGGTATTAACACGAATGGCACCAACCTGTCTGAAAGCAGCGTCATAGATTTCTTCGCTCCCCACCAGCGAGCCAGTGTGAGAGGCCGAGGCTCTAGCGCCCGCCTCACTCCGCCCTGGTTTCAGAATAAGCACTGGCTTGCGAGCTGTTACCTTCCGCGCTGCATCCATAAACCGCCGGCTATCCTTTACGTCTTCGAGGTGCATGGCAACTACTTCCGTATCTGAATCATCTGCCAGGTAATTCAAGAGATCAACTTCATTGACGTCACACTTGTTGCCGAGGTCACACATCTTACTGATCGGATAAGCCCGGTCTTCCAGAGGTTGTGCCTGGATACCAACAAGGCCAGTCTGGCTGCAGTAGGCTATGCTCCCTTTCTGAATCCTGTCGTAGTCGATCAGGTAGGGATAGGGAGTGGTTACCAAGCCGTTAGCCGTGTCAACGATGCCGATTGTGTTTGGCCCAACGATGCGAATCCCGGTGCGGTGGGCAATATCCACTAACTGGTGTTGGAGTTCAGCACCGCCTTCACTGGCCTCAGCAAAACCTTCAGATATGATGATAGCAGCCTGTATTCCTTTCTGGGCACATTGCGCGATGATCGTGGGCACTGTTGGCGGAGGTGTGATCACAATGGCGAGGTCAATGGGATCGTCTACATCATCGACTGTGGAATACACTTTTAAACCCAGGACTTCACTATATGAGGGGTTAATAGGGTAGATGCTACCCTGGTAACCGAAGTGGTGCATGTTCTTTATCACGCCGTAGCCAAGCCCCGTCCCATCACTAAATGAACCCAGTATAGCGACCGAGCGAGGCTCGAAAAACGCCGCCAAGTCGTTTCCTTTTTGTGATTTCATAGAGAACATTGCAGTCGTATGATTTCTCAGGTGACCACTCCTTGCCACGCTAATTTTAGACTGCGTGCCATCCTATTGTCAAAGGGATTCCATCCATATATTGCAGACGCCTGTCTATTCCCTAGTATACCACATCGATTATTGATGCTACCTTGTCAAATGGTCTACCCGTGCCATCTTTTCAAAGAGGTTAGAGCGTAACGCCAACGGTGTCCCATCAGCCAGTGACCGGCCTCCCCTCTTGGTTGAGCGACCTGTTTTCCTCGAGAACTAATCCCCTTTGATTCCAACCTGAACGTTGGCTGTGCCCTGGGTTGACGAAACCGAGGATTGTGCAAACGTCCTGGTTGGTTTGTGAGGTGGTTGTTACACCCGCATCGAACGCAACTTATTGTTAACTGTCTTCAAGTCAAATGCCTCGGGATCGAAGTGGCCGCCGAGCCAAGTCATCATGTCCAGGTACTCCTCGTGATCGGGGCCCCTTATGATTTCCAGCAACTCCGCATACCGATAGGTGCCCCCGCAGTCCTCTGGTGGACAAGCGCGCTCTCCGGCCAGGCAGGCCGGATACCGTATGCCGGGCTTGTGCTCAAGAATGTCCTCGACTACCAGAACATGGTCCCAGCCATCCCCGAAGTCGTACTCGTACAATAGTATACCGCCCTTCTTAGTCACCAGCCGCTCGAGTTTTGTCCGCCTTGAGTTTTTGAAATCCAGCTCGTAGAATTCGTTGTCCGGATCAGGTTCAGCGTACTCCTTCGCCCCGATCTGGAACCGGTAAAGGTGAGAGTTGGTCCAGCCCATCACGTCCTGGAGAATCAGGTGCAAACGGTGCAGAGTCACGCTTGAGGGAACAACAAAGCGGCGCCAAATCGGAGGGTCCGTCTCTAGCAATACGACTTTGATCTGATAGACTGTTTGTTGACTCTCCTGTTCTGAACGTGGTCGAGCTTGTTTAACGGGATCTGCCAGGGTTTCTGGAACGTCTCTATCTACATGGCTGTTCTCAAGCAACTGCCTGTCAGTTTGCTTTCCAATAACGCTGCATACACGGAGAACGCGCTGGTATACCTCGTCGTCGGTATGGGACAGCATTATGCCGAGGTTGTAGACTGTGACCTCCGTGACTCCGTGGTCGTGAGTTATCTGTAGCGAGCTAATCTCTACCGGGTCCCCAGCTTCCGGAACGC
>CAYVES010000230.1:0-2304 GCA_964449845.1 uncultured Dehalococcoidia bacterium | reverse complement strand
ACGACGAAGGGTTCGTTGCCACAGGAGTGGCAACGCTACGCTTGAACTTTGAATTGCCATCTTGCTCCCTTATCTTTGAGTTTTGACATTGTTTGGGATCTCGTGCTTTGGATTTGGTGCTTAATTGCGGTTCACGCGCAACTTCTTAATGCGTTCTATATAACAATATAAGCAAGGTGAGGGAGGAACCTGCGGTGAGAATAAAGCAAGTTTCTGTTTTTGTGGAGAACCAGCCTGGCCGTCTGGTGGCCATCCTGGAAGCCCTCGAGAGAAGAGGAGTTAGCATACGTGCATTGTCGATAAGCGAAAGTGCCGAGTTTGGCATAGTGCGTATGATTCTAGACAATGCGGAGAAGGGACTGGAAGCCGTGCGGCAAGCTGGTTTTAGTGCCAGGATGGACTGGATACTCAGCGCTGAGATACCAGATGTGCCCGGCGGGCTGCTCAACAGCGTAGGCAGACCGCTGGCCGAAGCCGGGATTAATCTCAAATACTTCTACGCTTACATTGAACAGGCCGCAGGTGATAAGGCAATGGTAGTACTCAAGACAGATGATTTGGAAAAAGCGGAGCAGGTCTTGAAATCACTATGGGCTGAATCTTAGGCTTTTCCCTATTCCTCTACCAGCACAGCTACGGTGTGACACACGCTAGCAAAGACCATATTGCTTGGCTACTGCCCTAAAGCCCGCTAACGACCCTTCGATAACCCAATCCTCGACACAGTAGGATATGCGGAAGTATCCTGGAGCACCAAATCCCTTCCCTGGCACCACCAGCACGTTGTGCTTCTGCAATTCCTTGACGAAAGCTACATCATCCTCAATAGGCGACTTGGGGAATATGTAGAAGGCACCCGTAGGCTTCACCATCGAATAGCCCATCTCAGCAAGACCATTGTAGAGCAGATCCCTTTTCTTCGCGTACTGGCCTGCATCCACAGACGCATCCTGCAAACTTTGCACCACATGCTGCATAAGAGCGGGAGCATTTACGAAACCAAGCACACGATTGCAAAATATCAATCCGTTCATCAGCTCCTCCCGTCCCTCATATTCTGGGTTGACGGCAATATACCCGATGCGCTCCCCGGGCACAGCAAGGTCCTTTGAGTGGGAAGTGGCAACAATGGTTCTGGGATGGTACTGAAAAACATATGGGCACTCTACCCCGTCGTATACCAGCCTCCGATAAACCTCATCACTAATCAGAAAGATCTCCGTTCCGTACTGACGCTCCTTCACCCCGAGGAGATCACCAATGCCTTTCAGAATGCTGTGGCCATAGACAACCCCGGTTGGATTATTAGGGGAGTTCAGCAATACAGCCCGTGTTTTCGGCGTTATGTTGTCCCCCAGAAGTCTCAGGTCTGGGATAAACTGATCATCTGTGGGGACTATTCTAGGGAGACCCTGATGATTGTCTATATAATAGACATATTCGACGAAGAAGGGGGCAAAGACTATCACCTCATCTCCCGCCTCGACGACAGTCTTCAGCACCACATTGATCGCCCCAGCAGCACCACAGGTCATCACTATCTCATTTGGAGTGAAAGGCAATCGGGTCGCAGAGGTCAGATGCGCTGCCACGGCAGCTCTTGTCTCCGGATAGCCAGCATTCGGCATATACCGGTGCATACCTGGGCTGAGGTCATTCACCCACCTGCGCAGCTCCTGGCGAAATGCCTCCGGCGGCTCCATTACAGGATTACCCAGGGAGAGGTCGAAAACATTGCTCTCGCCGAATTCCTTCTTGAGAGCAATCCCATCTTCAAACATCTTTCTAATCCACCCACCTTCTGCCATTTGCTTTTGCAGCTTCTGAGAAAGAGCCATCGGTCTCTCCTCCCCGAATGCTAATTTATTCGTAACAGAAATAGGAAACGACAAGCCGCGTTCGTCAACTCAGCAAGTAGTTACGTTCTAGCCCCCAGACAAACCGTCGTGCCTGTTGCCCGAGCGATTGTCTTGCCTTGGGAGTCGAGGACTGTCATCTCCGATGCCCCCACTCTCTTGCCTGCATGCAAAACCCTGGACTCAGCATAAATGGTCTCCCCCACATGTGCGGCTGCAAGAAAATGGATGTTCATCTGAACAGCTACGTGTATATCCTCCGACGTATTGCAGGCAGAGCCAAAAGCCTGATCGAGCAGCGTGGCAATCACACCACCCTGGATCATGTTCTCCCAGTTGAGAAATTCCTTCTTTAGCTCCAGCTTCACCTTGGCATATCCCTGCGAGAGTTCTACAAGCCTCATGCCGAGATGAAGAGCACAGGGCGAGTTGTCAAACCTGCGGCGCA
>CAYVES010000229.1:0-2423 GCA_964449845.1 uncultured Dehalococcoidia bacterium | reverse complement strand
CACCCTCATCCTTCGGCAAGCCTTGGGCCTGGCCAAGGCCAGGGCTCAGGACAGGCTCTACCCTCTCCCTTCGAGGGAGAGGTATTCTATGCGAGACTCTATAACCTATAGAATCCACCGATTTAGGGAACCTCCGAATAAGTGATAACTTCAGTGGTAAATTGTATAACGGCTTTAAAATCCCCCTTTAATCCCCCTTTTCAAAAGGGGGAAATAGGGGGATTCACTGCATTGAGCTCTGGGCATTGGCGGGCGAAATTGATTCAACCAAAGCAAGGTGATAGACTTGTACGGGCAGGTATGAGCTATAGTCTCACCGAGCAGAGTTTTGACAGCCTGTCTTCCTCATGAACAGACCTACGCCACTGCCTTGCGTGGGGCTCTGTCTTCGTTCTGCCGCCCTGGCTGGAAGCCTGGTGGCATGAGTTCGGGACTGGAGCTGAGAAACACCTGTGCGATATTAGAGAAGACGGAGATGTAATAGGTATCGCCCCCCTGATGTTCAAGGACGGCAGGGCTTCCTTCATCAGCAGCGCCGATGTCTGCGATTACATGGACTTTGTTGTCGCCCCAAGGAAAGAGCAGGCTTTTTTCATCCTGCTGCTTGACCATCTGAGGCATAGCGACATAAGCGAGCTGTACCTGGAGTCACTGAGACCTGATTCCGCAGCGTATGCGAATCTGGTCGATCTGGCTAAGGATCAGGGATGTACGGTCTCCTGCACTCTTGCAGACATTTCACTGGGCCTGGATTTGCCCGCTGCCTGGGAGGAATACCTCCAGATGTTGGCCGCAAAGCAGCGACGCGAGGTGGGTCGCAAGCTGAGGAGACTGTATGAGGCAGGCGACATAGAATACAGCACTACCGAGGACGCGGAAACCATTTAGGAAACAATGGGCGTCTTTCTCAAGCTGCTTCGGGACAGCAGGAGAGACAAGGCAGCCTTCATGACCGCCAGGATGGAGTCTTTCTTCAGGTCAATAGCGGAGACTATGGCTGGAGCCGGACTTTTGAGATTCGGCATCTTGAAAATCGATACGCTGCCTGTTGCCGCTGTTATGTGCTTCGACTATAACGACGAGGTATACCTCTACAACAGCGGCTATGATCCCCGACACGGCCACTTGAGCGTAGGTTTTCTCTCCAAAGTCCTCTCTATCAAAGACAGTATCGAGAGGGGAAGGAAGAGATTCGACTTCCTGAAAGGAGCCGACGAATACAAATACCGCCTGGGCGGCAAAGAAATCCCTATCTACAGTTGCCGCATAGCCCTCAAGTGACCCCGATTCTCTCTATTCGCGCGCAGACTTGAACCAATGGCGGTGAATGTGAATGCGCGGATTTATGCAGGGCCAGGGCTTGGATCGGCTGGTGCGCCCGGTTTGTTGCCGGAGCCTCAGGCTGGAGCATCCTTGACGGGTGAGCCAATGTAGTTATGGACAACCGTGCGGAAATGAAACCCGTAGACAGCGAGGGCCATGGACAGCGGGAAAGAGCGAGGATGCCTCAACAGGGTGGAAACAAAGAATCTCCAGTATTGCCTCCTCCCCCTCTCCTTAACGCCCAAAAACCACATCGACCTGATAAATGCCCAGAGATGCCATAACTGAAGCTGGGTTACCCTCTTTGTTTTTCGGGGCCTGTACTCTTTGAGGAATACCCTGGTCCGTTTGTAGAACTGCTTGGGTGAGTAGATCGTAGACATAATATGCTGATAGCCGTTAATGAGCGTTTCGCGGTCCATCTTGGGAATGAAGTTCATGGAGCAGTCGGTATTGTCGCCAGAAATAACGGTCTCCAACAAGCGGTTCTCCTTCTTCAGGCGCTGGTACAGCCTGGTTCCAGGGGGTGCATTCAGCAAACCGACCATAGCGGTAACGATCCCGCTCTTCTGGATGAAGTTGATCTGGCTTCTGAAGATAGAGACAGGATCGCTATCAAATCCCAAGATGAATCCCCCCTGCACCTGCAAGCCGTGATTCTGAATCTTCTTAACTGAAGCAACTAGGTCACGCCCCCTATTCTGATGCTTACTACACTCAGCCAGACTCTCCTCATTCGGACTTTCAATGCCAATAAACACGGTGTTGAACCCGGCCTCAACCATCAATCGCATTAGCTCTTCATCATCAGCAAGGTTTAGGGACGCCTCTGTGAGTAGCAGAGAGGGATACTTTCTCTTCTTCTGCCACTCAATTACTGCCGGTAGTGTCTCTGCTTTTAATTTTCTCTGGTTGCCGATGAAATTATCATCAACAATAAAGACACCACTCCGCCACCCCTGACGGTATAAAGCATCCAGTTCGCCTATCATCTGGTCTTTGTCCTTGGTTCGTGGTCTATGCCCGTTCAGGATGATGATGTCGCAGAACTCGCAGTTGAAAGGACAGCCACGGGAATACTGGACATTCATGGACGAATA
>CAYVES010000228.1:0-2438 GCA_964449845.1 uncultured Dehalococcoidia bacterium | reverse complement strand
CCACCTCTCCCTTTTGGGAGGATAGGTTAGGTCTTACATTTGATGGGCCTGGACATTTGGGATATAATTAGGCGAAATTGAAAGAGCTGGTGAGGGCGATTCGACATGAAGCGCTGGCGCACAATAGCGATAGTGTTATTAGGTTTGGTTGTATCGCTGTCGCTGGTTGGTACTGCGCTGGCGCAAGGTGCCGAGGACCTACCCCCCATCGTGGCCAGTGTGCTGACAAAGTTGGGTATCCTGTTCAATGGTATGCTCGATTTCTGGGTGGTGGGCAATACTCCAACTGATCCGATAGGAGAGCAGCTGGTTGGCTCGCTAGGTCAGATAGCTGTGAATGTGGTGGACTTCTTTGCTTGGCTCTTCGAACCATTCACTTTTGGATAGCATTGCTCTTGTACTGCTGATTTGCAGGTTACCGAAGCGGCTCCAAGAGTCTCCTCCGGCCGGCGAGCAGGTTGCATATTCACAACACAGGGGAATTCTCATCAAGGGCTTCGGTATGCGATTGGAGGATGTAGCGGGGAGAGCTTAACCCTCGACAGCGGGAGAGCGCTCAGATTTGACAAACCTGAGCGTTATGTTATGATAGCCCGCATGCAGGGGATGGCTCTGGGCACTCGTGATGAAAGGCCGTTACTGGATAGCAACAATCCTGCTACCATGGTTGCTAACTTTGCTAGGAGCCAGTATTGCCTTAGCGCAGGGTAGTGCGACGATATCGAATGTTAGCGCCGATAACATAGCTGACACCTCGGCTGTTATCACTTGGATCACTGACCAGCCGGGTAACAGCAGGGTTGACTATGGAGGCAGAACGCCCCCGGTATTGACTGAATCCGACGGTACTTCTGTTACTGACCACGCCGTTATCTTGACTAACCTTACCCCATTAACACTCTATTACTACGAGGTGATCTCGCCGAACACAGGGGGTAATACCACGGTCGATAATAATGGTGGGGCATTAAAGACCGCGAAGCTTTGCTACGTTGTGCTGCGGACACCTGAAGCGGATGTCCCACTCACAGAGCCAGGTAGCTTTGTGCAAGATGGATTCTATGATCACCAGGTTTGCAAACCTCATTGACATATTGCTTGATAGCTTGATAGGTACTGGGATTAGGGAGGTCCTCAATAGCATCCTAGCCAGCATGGCGGCTTCGGTGGCTGCGCTCAGGCGGTTGGGTGTAGCCTATCTTCCGTAGGTGAGAAACGGGAGGAATCGCGGGTATGGACGTTGGATCAACGGTCGTGCTAATGGGACTTGGTGCCATGATGGTAGGGGGCATGGTTGCCGGGTTCTTCGTGTTGATTGCCTTGGCGGCCTTCACCTATGTTTGGACTCAAAGTTACCCCTGGCTGAAAATGGTAGGCAAGTTTGTGGCCAAGCCCGCGAACTTTTTCAGCTTCGGCATTCTGTATGCGCTATTGCTGGTGGCGTTCATTGTGGCAGTCATTGCGGTGTTTGCCCAGCTTTCTGCTTCTCCTACCATGATTACTTACCTCCTTCTTCTGCTCGTCCTTGCGCTGATACCTGTGCTACTTATCATTTACATCCTTGTGGCGCTGGGGCTAGTGGTCTGGATCGTGAGGGTAGTCAAGTGGCTCTTTGCTCACTGGAGAGGCTTGCTTGAGGGCGTTTACTTCTCTACCCGCCTGCAGATCATAAGGCTCAAGATCAAGGCCGATATGATGCAGGAGACCTCCTTCAGAGGGAGTTCCGGAGGCAGCTTCAGAGGGAGTTCCGGAGGCGGTGCCAGAGGGAGTTCCGGAGGCGGCGCCAGAGGGAGTTCCGGAGGCGGCGCCACAGGGGGGTCGTCAACGCGCTTCACGACGGGGAAGAAGGGAGCGGGCTTCAAGGAGAAGTTGGAGGCGCTTAGGCGTGAGTTTTCTGGCGATGTGCAGCGGGCCCGCAGCAAGCTGTTCAGGCGGAGGCGATAGGCATGAGCTGGAAAGACAGGCTGATTATGAAGATATTGGGTAACAGGCTGGTGATCAAGATATTGAGCATGCCTATTGTTCTCAAGGTGCTGATGGGGATGACTGGGATATTGATTTCGGTGACGTCCCGATTCAAGAGGAAGAAGGAAGTGGCAGGCTGACCTGACTGTTATGCTCCCCAGCGTTTGAAAGATGCAGAATTTGTGGATATAATATTCCCGTAAATGGATTTAGGAGGGATCGCATAGTGGTTTAGTGCGGCCGCCTGCTAAGCGGTTAGAGGGGGAAACCCCTCTCATGGGTTCGAATCCCATTCCCTCCGCCAAGAAAGCGGAGTGTATCTTGCCCCAACGGGGCTTTTTATTTTGCAGGTGTTCAGCTATCAGCACTCGGCTTTTTCAACTAGAAGGTCACAATACCCCCCTCAGTCCCCCTTTAGAAAAGGGGGATTCAGGGGGATTTGCTAATGGCTGAATGCTTATGTTCTTATAATA
>CAYVES010000227.1:0-2497 GCA_964449845.1 uncultured Dehalococcoidia bacterium | reverse complement strand
TACGACGGTTACATTTTATCTCACACTGAAATGCCGGTGGCTGTGCCGTCGCAGAAGGACGTGGACAGGTTCCTACCCCCGTACAAG
This sequence comes from uncultured Dehalococcoidia bacterium, assembly GCA_964449845.1. Lineage (GTDB taxonomy): Bacteria > Chloroflexota > Dehalococcoidia > SZUA-161 > SZUA-161 > SOKG01. Next base: position 2,410 of record CAYVES010000227.1, on the reverse strand, counting down.
CCTCACACGGTACTGGACCCGGCCAATCCCAAGAACTATAACCTGGTAACCCTGGCGAATCCCAGGGTAAACGCCGAGGGCGTGCTCTGCCATGGATACATGGAGCTGAGGTATCTCCTCCAGGAGGCTTTGCAACACTCAAGGGAGACGATAGCCGGGGTGGGCCGGGAGTTCGGCGAGTTGTTCGGAAGAGGCTACGCCAGCATGTTCTGGGAAGACAGAATGGATGATGCAGACAAAGTCATTGTAGCTATGGGCAGCCTGGCGATGGAGGCCACAGTGGCGGCAGACATGCTTCGAGAGAAAGGCCACAAGGCAGGTGTCCTGGGCTTGAGGGTGTTCAGGCCTTTTCCTAAAGCCGATGTGGCTAAGGCACTGAGCAAGTCCCGCCTCGTGGTGGTTTTCGATAAGAGTGTCAGCTACGGCTCGGAAGGGGCTACCTGCTCCGAAATCAAGTCGGCCCTCTACGGAAGCGGCGCAAATGCGGCAATACGAAACTTTATCGTCGGACTGGGTGGCCGTGACGTTAAAGCCAGGGAGCTGGCAGACGCGGTAACCAAATCGCTGCCATCGCTGAAAGAAGGCGTCCTAAACAGAGAGTATCCCGAATGGATATGTCATATCTGAGAGGGCACGCGCATTGAAGACCAATGCAGTCAACCTGACGGAAACCGAATATCTGCTGCCGGGCAACAGGCTCTGTGCGGGCTGTGCTGTATCCCTCGCCTACCGTCATATTCTAAAAGCGCTGGAAGGGCAAGCTATCGTGACGGTGCCAGCCAGTTGCCTCACGGTGCTGCATGGCATGTATCCGGTAACAGCAGTTAATGTTCCCTGTGTAAATACGCCATTCGCCTCCACCGGGGCATCGGCTACCGGCCTGGTTGCTGGGCTGAAAGCCCTGGGCAGGAAGGGATTGACTGTACTGGCAATCGCGGGCGATGGCGGCACACACGACATAGGAATCCAGGCATTGAGTGGCGCTGCCGAAAGGCAGAGCGATTTCATCTATATCTGCTACGACAATGAAGGCTACATGAATACCGGCAATCAGCGCTCAGGCTCAACTCCACTGGGCGCTATTTCGGGTACTACTCCTATCCTGGGCAAGCAGCAGAACCAGAAAGATATGACCGCGATAATGGAAGCGCACGGCATCCCCTACGTTGCCACCGCCAATGCTTCCTATCCCCTGGATCTTTACGAAAAAGTGAGGAAAGCAAGGGCAATAAAGGGGACCAGGTTCATACACGTATTCACACCCTGCCCCCCAGGATGGGGCTTCCCCTTCAGTGATACCATCGGAATCGGCCAGCTCGCGGTACAAACCGGTTGGGATGTGCTCTATGATGTTGTAGACGGCGTTTTCTGCCTCACCTCGGCCAGCGAATCCATCGCCCGGAAGGGGAATCTAAAGCCTCTGAGAGAATATCTCGTGGAACAAGGAAGGTTCAGGAACATTACCGACGAGCAGATCAATGAACTGCAGGACTGGGTAAATGCCCGGTGGCAGCGTTTCCAGGAGCGAGCAGCCAGAACCAAGCACTATCAGCAAGCGTAGCGTTGCCACTCCTGTGGCAACGAATTGGTCGTCGTGACAGGAGTCACGACGCTACTTTTGCATTTTGATATTTGAATTTGTTTGGTGCTGCGTGAAAAATGTAATAACTTCTTAACTTCCTGCCCCCTCATTTTATAACTTCTTAATTCCGAATCCCTACAATTAGGTCGTCCGGTTTTCCTCCAAAACTCCTACCGCGATGAGCGGCGGACCTTTGATAGGGGCAGGACATTCATCCTGTCCCCTTTGTGTGTCTGGAGATGCGAGGTCTACCGACCTCGCGATTGTTGCGCGTTGTGATTGTTGACATTTCTGCAGTGGATGGTCTATCCTCGACACCAAATCCAGCGTGACAGGCTATGAGGACTATCATCTAGAAGGCATTCAATCCAGGGAAGGAACAGAAAAGCGACTGGGGGTTGATGGTCATGTTTGACAGAGAGAAAATCGAGGCGATAAAGAGCAACAGGCACAGGTGGGAGGAAGAAGTGCTGCAGGGGTCTTTGGAGGCCCTGCCGGAGTCCCAGGATACCTTTACCACCATCTCCGGTCTGGAGGTAAAGAGGCTCTACACCCCCGAGGACATCAGCGACCTCGACTACGTACAGGAACTGGGGTTTCCCGGTCAGTATCCCTTCACCAGGGGGATTCATCCCACTATGTACCGGGCCAGGCCCTGGACGATGCGGATGTTCTCCGGCCTGGGGACCGCCGAGGACAGCAACCGGCGCTTCAAATACCTCCTGGAACAAGGAGAGAGCGGTCTGAGCGTCGCCTTTGACTTCCCAACCATAATGGGATATTGCAGCGATAACCCCGCGGCCTATGGGGAGTGCGGGAAATGTGGGG
>CAYVES010000226.1:0-2538 GCA_964449845.1 uncultured Dehalococcoidia bacterium | reverse complement strand
CTTGACCAGCACGGAGACGACCAGAGCCACATACGCAGCCAGGAGCAGCAAGGCATAAACCTCAGAGCTTCCTTTTTTCCCAATGACTATTGGCAGGTGACGCCGAGAGGCTGAGGAATCGGCTTCAACATCAGGGAACTGGTTCAGTAGAAGCAGGTTGCTAACAAGGAAAAACGGTACAATAGAAGCCAAGCCTGCCGCCAAACTATACGTGCCCGTCAGGGCGAAATAGGTGCCCATAACCATCAGCGGTCCAAAGCCAAGCCCCGGAGCTATCGCACATAAAAGCGGTGTCCTGGTAATGTGGGTGGTATAGAAGTAGACCGTGGCAAGGCCCACAACCCCCAACGGAATGATGGCAGGACCATGGGCGTAGAGGAAGTATCCCCCAATCGCAATGATTGCAGCAATACATGCTAGACCAAAGATGTAAACGCTCCGAGGGTTGAGAAGTCCCTCTATCAGCACGCCGCTGCCGCCGCTGAAGGGTGTCCTCACCGTCTTGAAGTCCACTCCGCTCTGATAGTCAAAGTACTCGTTGAGTACGTTGACCGCTATATGGGCCAATAGAGCCCCTACAAAAGCCAGCGCCAAATAGAGGGCGTTTATGGAATATGATTCATAGACCGCTACGGACGCCCCAACAAGTACCGATATAGGTGTCAATACCAGAAAGGGAAGACGTATTTGCATAAGCCATATTTTCACCGTCGCCATCGCAGTCTATCTCCCTTAACGGCAAGTCAGGCATGTCAGGGCGAGCTATGTGAACCTGACGCTGAGCATAGAAACTATGACGAAAACCACAACGAGAACGATGGTGAAGCGAAACAGCGTCCTCTCAACGCCACGCCTGGTTCTAAACGCTGATTCACCCGACCCGCCAAATATGCCGCCCAACCCCCCTCCCCGCACCTGAGCCAGGATAACAACAACCACCATCAGAGCAATGATAATCTGAGCAACATTAAGTAGTGACATATTACTACGCTATGCCGGCTGGCCCTCCCCTAATCTATTCCTGAGCAGTTCGTTGACCACCTGTGGATTGGCCTGTCCCTTGGTTGCCCTCATCACCTGCCCCACCATAAACTTCAGGGCCTGCTCCTTGCCCTGCTTGTAATCGGCTACCGCCCGGGCATTTTCCAGCAGAACTTCGTCCACAATCGCCTCCAGCTCGGGAGCAGCGCTGATCTGAGTCAGTCCCTTTTTCTTCACGATCTCGGAAGCCCGCTTGCCGCTATGGAACATCTCCTCCAAGACCGATTTCGCCATCTTGGTGCTTAGTGTCCCCTTTTCAATGAGGTCGAGCATCTCGACGAGATGCTGCGGCTCAACCTTGCAGTCGCCGATCTCGGTGCCTGTGGCATTGAGCAGCCTGGCGAACTCCCCCAACAGCCAGTTGGCAACGCTTTTGGCATTCCTCTTTAAGTCTGTATCTTCGGGGAAAAGCTTAAGGCAGGTTTCAAAATAGTCAGCCTCCGCTCTGGATGCCGTGAGCAGGTTGGCATCGTACCGGGACAGGCCGTATTGGGACATAAATCTGTCGCGCCGGGCATCGGGGAGTTCGGGAAGGCGCGACCTCATCTCCTCAACCCATTCCCGGCTCACGACCAGCGGCGGGAGGTCGGGTTCCGGGAAATAGCGATAATCGTGAGCATACTCCTTGCTCCTCTGCGATACAGTGATGCCCCTGTCCTCCACCCAACCCCTGGTCTCCTGCACCAGTTGCCCACCCTCCTCAACTATCTTACGCTGCCGCTCCACCTCGTACTCCAGAGCGCGGTAAACTGACTTGAAGCTGTTCATGTTCTTGACTTCGACCTTGGTCTGATAGCCACTGCTGCCGACAGGGCGAACGCTGACGTTGGCATCGCAGCGGAAGCTTCCCTCCTCCATATTTCCTGTGGACACCCCCAGGTACTGGAGAATACTGCGCAGCTTTATCAAGTACTGTCGCGCTTCCTCCGGCGAGCGCAGGTCAGGCTCGCTCACGATCTCCATCAGGGGCACCCCAGCACGGTTGACATCTACCAGGCTGTACGACTCCCCGCTGGGGTCAGTGCGGTGCCAGAGCTTAGCCACATCCTCTTCCTGGTGGACCCTGGTGATTGCGATGCGCTTGCTCTCGCCATCCACCTCGACAGTAAGCCAGCCGCCGTGGGAGAGCGGGTTATCGTACTGCGAGATCTGGTAGCCCTTCATCAGGTCTGGGTAGGGATAGTTCTTGCGGTCGAACCTGGTCGACTCAGAAATGGTGCAGTTTAGCGCCAGGGCGGTCATGATTGCATACTCAATTGCCTGGCGGTTGATAGTGGGCAATACACCGGGCATGCCCAGGCACACGGGACAGACGTGGGTATTGGGCGGAGCACTCGCATAATCGGTGCTGCAGCTACAGAACATCTTGCTCTTGGTCAAGAGCTGAGCATGCACCTCCAGCCCGATGATAGTCTCGTACTCCATCCCTTCCTTCTCCCTAGCGCACTTCTACGTAGTATATCAGCGTCGGCAGTGAGTGGCAAGGGAATAGCTAGT
>CAYVES010000225.1:0-2552 GCA_964449845.1 uncultured Dehalococcoidia bacterium | reverse complement strand
AAAGACGTGACCATCTATCAGGTGTTACCGTGACACATACATTCATTATTGCACTGCTTTCGCAGTTTGCGGTACCTGGCAAGTTGCCTTTAGAATAAGTGACAAGGGGTCAGGTGAGACGACTTCTTAGCCTGGGAGAAAGCAAAAGCCTGAGGAGAGCCGGCATCCCTCTGTTAATCGTGGCGGTGATGTTCGGCATCTACTTCCTAACCAACTCTACTCCCCTTCAATGGTATAAACATTATGTCTATCAATCTGAGGCTTTTCTCGACGGGAGAGTCGACCTGCAGGGCTTCCCGGAGTTTTACCACGACTTAGCGGAGTACGAAGGAAAATACTACCTGGCCAGCCCGCCGATGCCAGCGGTGGTACTGCTGCCGGCTGTGGCCATATGGGGGGAGGATACCGACGAGGTCCGTATAAGTATGCTCATGGGGGCTATCAATGTAGCCCTGGCCTGGATCCTCTTGGGCCGTTTGGGGGTCGACGGCCGCATGCGATGGCTGGTCACGGCTCTCTTTGGCCTGGGTACCGTCCATTGGGAGGTAGCCACCCATGGCACTACCTGGTTCTTTGCCGAGATAGTGGCTGTTTTCTTCCTGCTGCTAAGCCTGATTGAGCACTTTGGGCAGAGACGGGCCTTTCTGGTGGGGCTACTGCTGGGATTAGCAGTGCTCAGCCGGCTACCGATCCTCATGGGCGGCATCTTTTTCCTCGCCACCTTATCTCAGGACGGGGGCTTCCCGCGGCGCCCCCTCCAGTTCCTGGCTGGCCTGGCCCTGCCCCTGGCCTTTTTCGGGTATTACAATTTCATCCGTTTTGATAGTCCCTTTGAGACGGGCTATTTCGCGCATAGCTATGCTGCCTACTTTGCTGCCGACATCGAAAAGTACGGCTATTTCAGCGCTCACTATATAGCGAAGCACCTGTATACTTTGCTGCTCCTGCCTCCGGATTACATCGATCATTTCCCTTTCCTAAGACCTTCCATGGAAGGGATGAGCATCCTGCTCACGACCCCAGCGGTGCTATATGCAGCGAGAGCCAGGTTTTCCCAAGCGGTGAACCTGTGGGCGGGGGTGGCGGTGGTAGCCATTCTGCTCCCCACGCTGTTGTGGTTCTCTACGGGGTGGGTCCAGTTTGGGTACCGTTATAGCCTGGATTTCTTCCCCTTTCTTCTGATACTGATCAGCGCCGGCATGGGGAGCAGCCTAAGCAAAGGAAAGATCGGCCTGGTGGCCTTTTGCATAGCGGTGAACCTGTGGGGAGCACTTTGGAGCGTGTACCTGGGGTGGTAGTTGACCTCCCTCACACTCTGAGCAAGGAACCTGTAAATGTGATAGGACGGTAGCTGAAGGGGGCGAAAGCGAGAATGCAGACAGGAGTGTTAGCAAGGCTACAGCGCGAACTATCAGAGCACCGCGGCGAGGCTGCGCTTGTAGTCATCGTCCTTGCCGTCTCCCTGCTGGTGCGGCTGCTGCTAAGCCGCTTCTTACCTGCATACGGAGTAGACATACCGCTCTTTGGCTTCTGGTTTGACGTCGCTGCCGACAAGGGCATACCCGGCTTCTACGATGCCCTTGAGCGGTGCGACTACCCCCCGTTCAACGTCTACATCTTCTGGCTGTTCGGCAAACTGGCCCACGCCACAGGCCAGTATACCTCAGCTTTCTTTATCAAGCTCCCGGGGAACCTGTTCGACCTCGCTACGGCTTTCCTCATCTTCCGCTTCCTGCGCCCGAGGTTCTCCTTCAAGGTTTCCCTGGCAGTTATGGCCATCTACGCATTCAATCCTGCAACTATCTTCGACCTGGCGGTGTGGGGGCAGATGGACTCCGTCTACACCTTCTTCATGGTTGCATCCCTCTACTCCGCTCTGCGCTCGAAGTACGAGCTTTCAGGGGGGCTGCTGGCCCTGGCCATACTCACCAAGCCTCAGAGCGTTGTCCTGCTCCCGGTAGTGGCCTACATAATCCTGAGAAATGGAGACTGGCGACGTATCATATTCACCAGCGCAGTCTTCGCAGCGGTTGTCTACCTGGTTATCCTCCCCTTCAACTGGGATAACCCGATAGCATTCCTGCAGGACCGTTATCTTGGCGAGCACGCGGGCTACACTCGGTATGCGTTCGGCAGTGTCAACGCCTATAACCTCTGGGCGCTATTCGGGCTCTGGAAGTCGGACACCGTTCCCCATCTCGGCCTGACCTATCAGCAGTGGGGCGGTCTGGCCTTCGGTGCCTTCGCCGCCTTTGTCATGTGGCAGCTTCACCGCAGGTACGACCCCAGATCAGCCATTTTCGCCGTATTCTTGCTGGCGTTTGGCTTTTTTATGCTGATGACCAGGATGCACGAACGGTATTATTTCTCCGTCTTCGCCCTCCTGGCCCTGGGCTGGTACACGCGGTTCACGATCTGGATTTATCTAGGGCTGACAGTAACGTTTTTGGCCCAGCTGGCTTACGTACTCTCAACGCTTAGCAGCGATCCGATTCGTTACATCCCCGACGGCCACTGGTCTATTTACGTTCTGGTTCCCGCGAATATACTCC
>CAYVES010000224.1:0-2574 GCA_964449845.1 uncultured Dehalococcoidia bacterium | reverse complement strand
TCGCCATCGAAGGTTGCGCAGTTCAGCTTGATCCGCTGTGGGGCGGTCAATTCTTTTAGGCTTCGCAGTTGATCCTGAGCCAGGGCTTTGGTGGGGAAAAGGTAGAGAGCGCGACTGCCTCTGTGAGTTAAGATGGTATCGAGGACGGGGATATTGTAGCAGAGGGTCTTGCCGCTGGCCGCTGGGGTAACCACCACAACATTCCTGCCTGCCCGAACAGCGTTAATAGCCGAAGCCTGGTGGCTGTAGAGCGGGAGCAGGCGGTTTGACTCGAGTGAGGCGTGAAGCGCGGGGTGCAGAGGCTCCTCCAACTCGCCGTAGGTTGCCTCCCTGGGTGGGATGTGCTCGATGTGAGCAATTTGATCCTTGTAGGCGGGGAGCTTCCTCAGATGGGGAAGAAAGGTCGAGGTATTCATCGCTTCCCCTGCACCTTCACGGGGCGTGCAGGATCTCGATTTCGTAATCTAAGACCTCGGCATCGCTCCTGATGCTCTCGATAAAGTCCATCACGTGGGACAACACCTCGTTTGCGTGTCGGCCATCGTTGCTGACGCAGCTAACCCCCAATGTAGCCAACTGCCATAAGTCCTGGTCATCAATCTCAGCGATGGAGACGTTAAACCTGTTACTCACCTGTGAGGTGATTGACTTCAATATCCTTCTTTTGCCTTTAAGGGAATGGTTTTCCGGGAGGCGAAGCCTCACCCTCAAAGCACCGATGTTCATGGCAAAACCCGAGGGAAAACTAGAAGTGTCTCCATTTGCAGTTCCATCAGGGTAGGTCGCCCGACGTCGGGCGACCTACCCTTGGTCAGATACGCGCACCGTTTTCATCATTCGTTCGTTGGCACTTGCCGATGGGGGTTCAGTTCCAGTTAATCACACTATACGGCGGATGTCAAACAAGGAGTGCAACTCGTCCGACCAACGCTTTCTATCGCAGACGGGCAAGCCTCTCCTCCAACCTGGTCAGTTTATTTCTGCGATCATCTAGCTTCTGCCGTTCCTTCTCTACGATCGAGGCTGGTGCCTTATTAAGGAAGGCTTCATCCGCCAGGAGCCGTTCTATGCGCCTTATCTCCTCTTGGTTTGACTCCATTTCCTTTAGCAAGCGACTCTTCTCAGCATTGAAGTCGATCATACCTTCAAGAGGCAGGATAACCTCGACGCCCTTCAGCACCAGTGTCTTTGCCTGATCTCCTCTAGTTCCTCTCCCCTCTTTACTGTGAAGGATGGTCAGCGGGCGCACTCGTGCCAAGGTTCTGATGGCCGGGGCATGGGATTCAAGCGCGGGCTTGGCCTCGCCAGCGGCGATAATGGCCTCGATAAACCTCGCAGGGTCGACCTTGCTCTCCACGCGGGCATTGCGGATGGAGCGCACGATCTCGATCACCGATTCCATCTCTCGTTCCGCCTCAGCGTCGAAGGCGCTGGTGTCAGCAGTAGGGTAAGGGGCGATCATTATGGAGGCTGGCTTTCCCTCTGGCTGGCGCTCTCTTATCCTTTGCCATATCTCCTCTGTGATGAAGGGCATGAAAGGATGGAGGAGACGCACCGCTGTCTCGAGCACATGAACTAAGACCGGGAGTGGAGAGGGGACTTCCTTCTTATGTCGAAGCCTTATCTTCGCGATCTCGATATACCAGTCGCAGTATTCTGTCCACAAGAATTCGTAGGTGCGGCGGAGCGCCTCGCCGAACTGAAACTCCTCGAGGAACTCGGTCACGTCGGCTATGAGATGATTCAGCCGGCTCAGAATCCAGCGATCCTCTGCGGGGGTCATACCACGAGGGGTCTCAGTCTCTACACCGTCGAGGTTGCTGATTACGAACCTGGCAGCATTCCAGAGCTTGTTGGTGAAATTACGGCTGCCCTCAAGCTTGTGTGAGCCCAGCATCATATCGTTGCCCGGCGAAGTCCCCGTAGATAGTGCGAAGCGCAGGGCATCGGTGCCATACTTCTCTATGGACTCCATGGGATCAATCACGTTGCCTCGGGACTTGCTCATCTTGGTGCGCGTTTCATCCCGTATCAGTCCGTGAAGGTAGACCTGGTGGAATGGCACCTCTCCGGTGTTCTCCAGACCCATCATGATCATCCTCGCCACCCAGAAGAAGAGGATGTCGTAGCCAGTTTCCAGCACTGTGGTCGGATAGAAGTATTTGAAGTCCTCGGTCTCTTCAGGCCAACCCAGGGTGGAATGGGGCCAGAGCGCGGAGCTAAACCAGGTGTCGAGAACGTCGGGGTCTTGAAGCAAGTCTCTCCCGCCACACCTGGGACATTGTTGGGGGATGTCTACAGAGACTATGGGGTCTGCTGACAAATCGATTATGACCCAGTCTATGTTTTCCACAATTTCCTTATGCGATATTTCCGATTTCCTGAGTTCGCCGTATTCATACCAGGTATGCGGCAAGCCTTTTCCTCGAATCCATTCTTCTCTCGGCAGTATAAGAATGCTACGGGCATCACATTGGCAGCAGTACCAGGCGGGGATCCTGTGCCCCCACCAGAGCTGGCGGCTGATACACCAGTCACGGATATTCTCCATCCAGTTCACATAAACCTTAGTGA
>CAYVES010000223.1:0-2616 GCA_964449845.1 uncultured Dehalococcoidia bacterium | reverse complement strand
CAGTCACCGAAGCGCCCGTACTTGATGTACTCAGGATACCAGTTGATCTCAGCGTTGCCCGAGATGAGCCTCTCCTTCATCGCCGTGGTCTTGATATACCAGGAGGGCTTGGCGTAGTAGAGCAGCGGCGTGCTGCAGCGCCAGCAGAAGGGGTAGGTATGGCGGATAGTCTCGCGGCGATAGAGAAGCCCCCGCGATTTCAGGTCTTCCAGGATGAGCGGGTCGGCATCCTTGGCAAACAAGCCATTGAACGGCTTTAGGGCGTCATCTACTTTGCCGTTTAAGCGTACAGGATGCAGAAACAACATATCTTCCTTACGCCCAAGTTCATAATCTACTTCACCATAGGCGGGAGCGATATGGACAATGCCTGTGCCATCTTCCATCGATACGAAGTCTCCAGCACCCACATAATACGCCTGTACTGGCCCCATTAAGTCCCAAGTTGGCCTTGCTATTCCTTCAACAAACTTGAAAACATACGCAAACCCCGGATATTTTTCAAAATCCTGAAGGTCGTACAGAGCCTCATAGTTCAAGCCCAGCAAGTCCTCGCCCAGCAAAGTGGCGACAACTTGGTATTCATTCATCAAGCCGACCTTCAGGCGCGCGGTAGCCAAAATCAACCGCTCATCACCTCCATTGCCTCTTAATTCGACCACGGCGTACTCGGCATCCTTTGCCACAGCAAGCGCCGTGTTGCCTAACAACGTCCAGGGAGTGGTAGTCCAAGCGAGCAAGAAGGTGTCAACGTTATCCTCTTTGAGGCCAAGCTTGTCAGATAACGCCTTTCTGGATTGTTCGGTCAGTCTAAACTTTATGTAGACCGAAGGATCGTCTGTCTCGTCATATCCAAGCGCGACCTCATGCGAGGAGAGCGAGGTGCCGCAGCGGGGACAGTGTGGGGTAACCCTGTAGCCCTGGTAGATGAGCCCTTTTTCCCACAATTGCTTCACTATCCACCAGCAGGTCTCGATATATCCGTTGTCGAAGGTTACATAGGGGTGCTCCATGTCTATCCAGAAGCCGATGCGATCGGTGAGCTCCTCCCACTCCTTGACATACCTGAGCACGTTCTCGCGACACTTCCTATTGAACTTAGCCACACCATAGGCCTCGATATCGGGCTTGCTCTTAAGTCCAAGCTCATTCTCAACCTCAAGCTCCACGGGAAGCCCGTGGGTATCCCAACCCGCCCTCCGCGGTGTATAGTAGCCCTTCATCGCCTTGTAGCGAGGGAATACATCCTTGAACACCCTCGCCAGCACATGGTGGATGCCGGGGCTGGCATTCGCTGTGGGAGGGCCCTCGTAGAGAACATACTGAGGGCCACCCTGACGCTGCTCCACGCTTTGCTCAAATATCCGTCTTTCCTGCCAGAAGCTAAGTATACCCTGCTCAAGCTCAGGGAAATTCACCTTGCTCGCCACTGGCTCAAACATAGGGTCCTCCTGCCAAAACAAAGAGTCCCATCCCTGAAGGGACGGGACTTGATTCCCGCGGTACCACCCTACTTCCCCGACTTGTCGGGGCCCTCATGAAGGCACGCAATCATGCCTCGTCGTGGATAACGGCTGACGAAACCGGCCAAGTCTACTCCCCCGCCTCAGGCGGGGTTTCGGTTGGCGGCTCGGGAGGGATTTTCGCCCGGGTTAGTCACATCTGCTCTCACCGTACCAGACTCGCTGTTGAGATTCCCCCGTCTACTCGTCTCCGTCACTGCCTTTTTCTGATGGAACTTAACATATTGCCACGCAGTTGTCAACGTCCGAAGGGCGTGAACCTCCTGCGAAACGGTAAGCCAGAATGCCCACCCCGAGGGCTGCAGCGATGCCGACATACAGGCTGGGGAAGGCCAGCACTCCACGCCGAGCCGGATTTCCGGGAACTCCTTGGTCAATGACCACTTTTGCTTATTGAATGGCGACCTCTCATACTGCCAGATAAAGCAAAAACAGCCTGATTTTTAGGGTTCTCTTTTTGCAATTATGTGAGCATGATCGCTTGACAGTTCACCGATATCTATCATGGTCCTTTCAATGTCCATTAGGAGTTGTAGCAATGCCTTGTCTTCTTTCTGGTCATGATCGTACTCTTCATAGAATTTACCGTCAAGCGCATAAGACAGTATACTTCCGTTATAATATCTTATGTCGATATCCGTGAATTTACTCTTTAGGATTGGAATTATTTCGTCTGACCTAACACATTCAGATGGGTCGTCTAATTTAATTAACTTAGAATTTTCATCCCAAACCTTACCATAACGAAAAGATGCTTTCTTTCTGGCAGGCACCATTCTCATTATGATCTTGTAGAAATTAAGCAACCAAGTCTTATGTTTAGGCCAATCAGATTTTGGTTTTAAGGAGCTGACATATGTCTCACTATATTGAAAAGTTAACAGTCTATAGAATCTAAATAGTAGCCTTCTCCATACTGGACGCCTGAAATAAACCGGCACAAATGTATCTTCAGTGAAATATCTATACTCGGGGGGTATTAAATGTATTACAGAGTTAATAATCTCTCTTTGACGAAATGATACTTGTTGATACTTGGGTCCAACATATTCGTTGCATACAAAAATTCCACCAGGTTTTAATGCTTCATATA
>CAYVES010000222.1:0-2634 GCA_964449845.1 uncultured Dehalococcoidia bacterium | reverse complement strand
AAAGGCGTCATCCTGGTGATCCAGAAATACTGCGATACCCATCTTTACGATCGACCGTGGATTGAGAGTAGGCTTAAGGAGGAAGGGTTACCTGTACTGGCAGTTGAGCACTCCGACACAGGTTGGGCGGGCGGCAGGTTCAAGACCATGGTCAGGGCATTTATCGAAATGCTGGAGTGATTTCGAAATGGAAAGCAGCCAAGATAAGTTAATGACTCCAACCAAGCCCGGCAGGCTGGTTGCTTCAGCAGCCTTACGTACTCTTAATGATACCTACTATCGGGATTTAGCCAATGCCAAGGAAGAGGGCAGGCCCGTCGTATGGATTACTTCAATGGCACCCATCGAACTGGTGTATGCCTTCGACGGGATAGCGTTCTTACCCGAAAACTATGCAGCCCTTTGTTCCTCTCGTAAAGTAGCGGAGGAATTTTGCCAGGCTGCCGAAGCCAGGGGTTATTCGCAGGACCTGTGTTCATACGCTTTGTGTACCTTTGGCTCCATTTTCGAGAACCGAGGTCCGTTCGGAGATGAAGCCCCTCGCGCCCCAGACATCCTGCTCGCTACCGAGGGTGCTTGTGCCACTCACCCCAAGTGGTGGGAGGCTATGCAGCGGCATTTTAATTGTCCTCTCTTCATAGTGGACGCAGCCTATGCCGTGGACAGCGAAACACTGCCGGAGCACCACAAGGCTTACCTTGCAGCGCAACTGAGGGAGCTGGCCTCTTTCATGGAGGAGCATACCAAGAGGAAGTTCGATATGGACAAGTTGCGTGAGGTAGTGGCTCTATCGGACCGGGCCAGCGAGCTTTGGGACGAGATCGACGATTTTCGCAAAGCCATTCCAACTCCTGTAAGTCAAATCGATGTCTTCACCTGCTTGTTTCCCCTGGTCACCCTTAAGGGCACCAAAGAGGCCGTGGCTTTCTACGAGCAACTTCGCGATGAGGTGAAGGAACGGGTAGATAATGGGATCGGCTTCGTTCCTAACGAAAGGTTCCGGCTGGTTTGGGACCTCTTTCCTGTCTATCATAACATGCGTCTGCTGAATTATTTCGCGGAGTTCGGGGCCGCATTTGTTACCGACCTTTATGGTAATGGATTCAGTGGTCGCTTAGACGTCTCCGATCCGTTTGGTAGTCTGGCGGAGAGGTATCTTAGTTTCTTCATGCGTTCTACGTCATGGGGAATGGCCGAGCTTTACAAGAGGCGAGTGAAGAAGTATCACGTCGATGGCGTCGTTTTTCATTCCAACCGGTGCTGCAGGTGTTACACCACTATGCAACACGACATCGGACATATTTTGCGAGAAGAAATGAATATTCCGAGCTTGATGTTCGAAGCCAACATGGTGGACCCAAGGGGGTATGATGATGCCCAGGTTAAGGCTCGAATCGAGTCCTTCATTGAGATGTTGGAAGCTCGAAAGTATCCGAAAGAAGCCGGAATAAAGTAAAGTAAAGGAAAGGAAAGCAACAGTGGATTTCAACTTGAAAGAGCAGCAGGAGATGTTCCAGAAGGAGGTGAGGAGGTTCGCTGAGGCGGAGCTCACACCTCTAGTGGACGTAATGGACAAAGAGAACCGATTCCCCCCCGAGATCCGGCCGAAATTGGCTGCGATGAATCTCTATGGAATTCCCTTTGATCCCAAATATGGTGGGGCTGGTTCGGACCACGTTAGCCTAGTCCTAGCGCTCGAAGAGATTGCCAAGATTCTGGCACCTATGGCGATACATATACAGTTGCAAGTGGTTGTTAACGACAGATTCAATAAGCTTGCTGCTGAGGAACAAAAAAAGGAATGGATGATTCCGATTTGTGAAGGCAAAAAGATCGGCTGTTTTGGCTTTACCGAGCCGGATACAGGGTCGAACCCGAAGATGATTAAGACCACAGCGGTTGAGGAGAGTGACTGTTTCGTTCTCAACGGAACGAAGAGGTTCATCACCAATGCTCCCTGGGCCGACGTCATGTGCGTGTTTGCCAAGCTTGAGGGCGATATAAGTCTGTTCTTTGTAGAAACAGACCTGCCGGGTTTCTCCACCTCTCCGAAGATGGACAAGCTGGGGCTGAGGGGTACTGACCTCACTGATGTTATCCTGGAGGACGTCCGCGTGCCCAAGGATCACCTGATGGGAGGCAAAGGCGGGAAGTTTGACTCGCTGAAAGACGCAATGACCATAGGCAAGCTTTGCCTCAACGCCCAATGTGTGGGACTTATGCAGGCATCTTTGGAGGAGGCCATTAAGTACGCCATGACCAGAATGCACTTCGATGAGCCAATCTTCGATTTGCAGGCTATTCACTGGCTGCTGGCTGAGATGGCGTCCCGGCTTGAGGCCTCACGGTGGTTGACCTATCGGGCTGCTTTCCTCAAAGACCAAGGGCTTGACACCATTAAGGATATGGCCATAGCAAAGCTATTTGTGAGTTCAACCGCCGTAGACGTCTGCAGATGGGGCATGCAGGTGCATGGCGCTTACGGGATCAGCAAGGAGTATAAGATCGAGCGGCTCTTCAGAGATGCCAAGATGTATGAGTTGCTGGAAGGGACATCTGAGGTACAAAGGGAATTGATTGTCAGGCGTCTGCCAAGATAGAACGCTCACAAGAAAAGTTTTGGGTGTCGTTGCG
>CAYVES010000221.1:0-2652 GCA_964449845.1 uncultured Dehalococcoidia bacterium | reverse complement strand
TTGCCACTCCTGTGGCAACGGCTTCCTCGTCGTGACAAGGAGTCACGACGCTACTCTGTGTTAGCTCTATGCTCAAATTTTAGCCCGGGAAGTACGTCCAGGTCCCATCCGGCGACTTCTCCCGCGAGCAGGCGGAAGTAGCCGCAGGAGGCGACCATGGCCGCATTGTCGGTGCACAGAGCGGTTTCGGGGGTGAGCACGGGAGTCGGTGAGCGGCGGATGATGGTCTCCCGGAGAACCTCGTTGGCGGCTACACCACCGGCAAGGAGTATTTGTTCTGCTCCGTGACGGCTGGCTGTGGCCACTGTTTTAGTTACCAGGACGTCGACCACGGCCTGCTGAAAGCTGGCGGCGATGTCTGCTGCCACGGAGTTGGGGTGGGGCCTGGTCGAGATTCCTAACTCCTCTGCCAGCCGAACCACGGCCGTCTTGAGCCCACTGAAGCTGAAATCGTCGCTTCCCTTCAGCCAGGCGCGGGGTAAGCGGTAGCGGGGGATTCCGTCTCTGGCGGCTTGTTCGATGGCAGGGCCCCCAGGATATCCCAGCCCTAGGACCCTGGCTACCTTATCGAAGGCCTCCCCCGCGGCGTCGTCTCGAGTCCTGCCCAGCCTCAACAGTTCTCCGTGGTCTTTCATCAGAACTAGGTCGGTATGGCCCCCGGAGGCGATGAGCGCGATCAGGGGGAAGATGGGTGTATCCTTTCCCAGCCAGTTGGCGTAGATATGTGCCTCAAGGTGGTTGATTCCGATGAGGGGCAGATCCCATGCCAATGCCATGGCCTTGGCCAAGTTCACTCCTACCAAAAGGGAGCCCGCCAATCCCGGACCATTGGTAACGGCGATAGCTGAGAGCTCGCTAGAGGACACCTTGGCATCCACCAGCGCCTGTTCAACTACGGGTATAGCGGACAGTAGATGCTGCCGCGAGGCAACCTCGGGGACGATGCCCCCATAGCGGCTGTGGAGCTCGACCTGTGAGGCGATGACATTGGATAGGATCTCGGTGCCGTCCTCAACAACTGCAGCGGCGGTTTCGTCGCAGGATGACTCGATTCCTAGTAATTTCATCTTCTACCCGATAAAGGTGCACACCTCATCCACGGATTTCCGGGGTGGTCTCTCTCGAGGTGGCTTTGCAGCTACGCCAAGGGCGACCATCCCGATCAGGAACCAGGGCGGCTCCACGCTGAGGATGGCCTCGAGTTCCTCTCGGGCGAACTCAGCCGGGCCGCTGGCGAAGCAACTGCTGTATCCCAG
The DNA here is from genome assembly GCA_964449845.1 of uncultured Dehalococcoidia bacterium. Lineage (GTDB taxonomy): Bacteria > Chloroflexota > Dehalococcoidia > SZUA-161 > SZUA-161 > SOKG01. The sequence goes on along the minus strand of CAYVES010000221.1, from coordinate 1,396 downwards.
TGCGGTGGCCGCCAATAGAAGGTGGGCTACTGCCATGGCAACGCTCGCCACACCGAGGTCGCGGGGCGTGGGGTCTGTGGGTGAGCTATATCCACCTCCGACCCAGGGACGGGCCAGCACTGCGATGGCCACCGGGGCATCGGCGAAATGGGTGCTATAAAACTGCATCCCCGAAAGCGATTGCCGCCGTGATTCATCCTCAGTGGCCGCTATCGAGGTTTCGAGTATTGCGTTGACCATGTCTCTCATGCCCTCTCTGAGTTCTCTATCGCTGATCACGATGAAGTGCCAGGGCTGCTCGTTGGTGGCGCTGGGGGCCAGCGTTGCTGCCTCAAGCATGGCCAAGATGTCTTCGTGAGCTACCGGCTGATCGCTGAAGCGGCGAATGCTGCGCCTTCTCCTGACTGTCTCGAAGAGGTCCATTTTCAGCCTCCCTGGCCAGGTTGACAACGACCCTAATTATAACACCATGCAGGGATAGACGTAGGGGCGGGTTTCAGACGTAGGGGCGGGTTTCAAACCCGCCCCTACGTCTATGCTATAATTGCGTTGGATATTCTCGGACCAAGGGGTGATGGCAAATGGTTACCAATACGCGTATCCATGTTCAAACGAAGGGGGACTGTGACCTTATTGACATAACCCGGCAGGTAGGACAAAAAGTCGAGGAATCTGCCATGAGGGACGGTACGGTGACCCTTTTCATAGCAGGTTCAACGGCTGGCCTGTCGACTATAGAGTTTGAGCGAGGCTTGCTCAGCGATTTCCAGACTATGTGGGAGCGAACGGTCCCCAGGGATATCCCCTATCGTCATGATGCTGCCTGGGGCGATGGCAATGGACATGCCCACGTTCGTGCCTCGCTGCTGGGCCCTTCTCTGGTGGTACCTTTTGTAGACAAGAGACTAACCTTGGGGACATGGCAGCAGATCGTGCTGGTCGACTTCGATAACAGACCTCGCTCCAGGGATATCGTGCTCCAGATCATGGGTGAGTAGCGCAGTCGCCGTAGAGGCTGTTCTCGGGAAACAATCTCCTCCTGGGATGGCTGTTAAATTGCTCCGAGACGCGCCAGAATCGCATTCTGGCGCGATTTAGGCCCGCAGACGTGGTTTGCTACCAAACAGCAATACCTCCATATCAAGAAGCCAGTGGCGACCCGAGAATCAAGATAATCAAATTGAGGCATCGGCGCTGGATCCGAGAGTTTGAGTCCGCTTTTGTCATTGCGAGCAAAGCGAAGCAATCTCGTAACATAGCCGGCGATTGCTTTGTCGCTGTTGCTCCTCGCAATGACATTCCTGCTGCCTCTCGAGTTGCGCATGAACGGCGACTAGGCAGCGAACTCGAAGCACTATCAGCAAAGTAGCGTTGCCACTCCTGTGGCAACGAATTC
>CAYVES010000220.1:0-2709 GCA_964449845.1 uncultured Dehalococcoidia bacterium | reverse complement strand
GACCTGTCGGCCTCGAACCATGAACGGCCCTTCGACAGGCTCAGGGCGAACGGATTAAACTCTGCTTAAGGAGGATAGTGATGAAGGCCATTGATATGGAGTGCTTGATGAGCACCAAAGAAGGGGCGGTGAGCAGAGACCCCGCGATGATAGAGGCGCTAATGGAGTATTTCAAGACGTCAGGGATGCGCATAAAGAGCGAAGACGAGATGGCCCGGGATTGGAGGGATGCCGGTGTCCAGGTGGTGATTCTCTGCGACACACACAGACCCCTTGGCTTCAACGAGTTTGAGCAGGTGAAGGAAAGGCACAACTATGTGGGCCAACTGAAGAAGGCCTATCCCGATGTCGTTCTGGGATTCTGGGTCGGCATTCCTCTCGAATGGGGCATCTGGAAAGCACTGAAAGAGGTGGAGAGATGCATCAAGGACCTGGGAAGCTATGGAGTCTTCGTATCAGGGATGGCTGGGACCCCCGCTAACGACAAGGCGTGGTGGCCTTTCTACGACCTTTGCCAGGAGGCGCAGGTCCCCATCAAGATTACGGTAGGTGCAACCGCTGGCGGTGCCGGTCAGGGTGGAGGAATGGGCATACGCCTGGCGACCGAGAACCCGATCCCTAACGTAGATGATGTCGCCGCTGCATTCCCCGGCCTTACTATTATTGGGCACCACTATCCCTGGCCCTTCATCGAAGAGATGACGGCAGTGATGATACATAAGGACAATGTCTATTGCGAGGTGCACGGCTGGCGGCCCAAGTACCACCATGAGCTCTTCAAACGAGAATTGAACACCCGTGTCAAAGATAAGATAATGTTCGGCTCTGACTACCCCTTCTTCCAGTACCAGACGCTCTTCGGGGACTGGGAGGCAGAGACGTACGGCATCAAGCCAGAGGTTTTGGAAAACGTCTACTATAAGACCGCCCAAAAGGTGCTGGGACTGGCAAAATAGGGTCGCTCTTGGAATTTATAGTCAAAGCTTCACCCTCACCTAGCCTCTCCCTTCAAGGGAGAGGAGTCTGCGGGGAGATTCTTCCAAGGTACTGTAAGCCTGAGACGGAGGCAGCTTAATGGACTTCAGTTTTACGTCAGAGCAAGAGCATCTACGCCTGGAGGTGCGAGACTTCCTGCAAAAGGAGGTTAAGGAAGATAGCAGGCTCGATTTCTTGTATGACCGGCCACATAGCCTCGCTACCCGAGAGCTGCTGCGCAAGCTGGGGGAAAGGGGCTGGCTCTGTCCCACATGGCCCAAGGAGTGGGGCGGCATAGAGGCTTCGGCCATGGAAAACTACGTCATTCAAGAGGAGTTGGCATATGCCTTTGCCCCAGCCCCATTCGCTCTGATTGGAGCCATGGTAGTAGGACCTACACTGCTTCTACACGGAAGCGAGGAGCAAAAGAATAAGTACCTGCCCCGAATAGCTAGCGGTGAAATCGAGTTTTCAATGGGTTACAGCGAACCCCAGTCAGGCTCAGACCTTGCTTCGCTGAGTATCAGGGCGGAGGATAAGGGTGATTACTATCTGGTCAACGGCCAGAAGATGTTCAGCACCAAAGCTGACTTCGCCGACTATGGCTGGCTGGCGGTCAGGACAGACTTCGATAATCCCAAGAAGCATAGAGGGATTTCGCTGCTCATCTTCGACTTGAAGAACACGCCGGGGGTTACTATCCGTCCCATATACAATATGAGCGGTTATCACTCATGCGAGGTATTCTACGACGATGTCCGTATCCCGAAGGAGAATCTGGTCGGCGAACTGAACCAGGGCTTCTACATCATAGGGGCTGCGCTACTTTTCGAACGAGCGGTCACGGTCGGCGGATTCTATCGCCCCTTGGAGCTTCTGGTGGATTATGTCAAGAATACCAAACGCCATGGGAGGCCGTTGTCGGAGGATCCGCTCGTACGGCGGAAGCTGGCCGAGATAGAGATGAAATTCGCTGTGACCAAGGTAATCTCCCTACGTCTCTGCTGGATGCAGGAGCATAAGATGTTTGCCCTGAATGAGACCGCGATGGCCAAGCTACTTAGCACCGAGATGGTTTACGACCTGGCCAACGCAGGTATGCAGGTAATGGGACCCTATGGGGAACTGGTGTCCGATTCCAAATACGCAGCACTCCGGGGGTGGTTTGCGCATATCTATCAAGAGTCCCCGCATTACAAGATCGCCGGCGGCACCTCTGAGATTCAGAGGCTGATTATCGCTACCAGAGGGCTAGGTCTCCCCAGAGGCTAGGTCCAACTCGCAGGCAAAGCCGCGTCTGAGAGATGGAGAGGTCGCCACATTCATGGTCAATCTGAGAGGTTTGCCTTTGAGTGATTCGGAAGGCTCCGAAAAGACCGAGATAACGGGTTGTGTTTTTAACATAGAGAGATTTGCGATCCGCGATGGCCCTGGGATCAGGACCACCGTCTTCCTCAAGGGCTGCCCGCTAAGATGCCTGTGGTGTGGAAACCCGGAGTCCATGCAGCCATCCCCGCAGCTTTTTTACTTCGAACATCTATGCACTAGATGTTATCGGTGCGTTGATGCCTGTCCCAACAAGGCCACCACTGTAAGTCCTGAGGGAGCCATAGAAATAGACCGCAGCCTGTGTAAGAACTGCGGCAAGTGCGTTGAGGCATGCCCCAACAAGGCCAGAGAGATGAGCGGGAAGGTCATGACCGTCGAAGAGGTTCTGGAGGAGGTGAAGAAGGA
>CAYVES010000219.1:1410-2758 GCA_964449845.1 uncultured Dehalococcoidia bacterium | reverse complement strand
CCTCCCTGCCGCAGCCTGAGGAAATGGTCCCATTTGTTATATACCTTGCAACCGACGAGGCTGCCAATATAAATGGCCGTACCTTTCTCATCAGTGGGGACAAGATAGCCCTTTACTCCGAGCCGGAGGAAATCAAGACCGTCCAACCCAAAGCTGGGAAGTGGACTCTCGATGAGCTGGCAGCGATTGTGCCCAGCACACTGGCAGCCGGGCTGGTGAACCCCTCCCCACCCCAGGCGCCAAAGGCGTGATCGCGTGAGAACGCTGCTGAAAGAAGGCGCCCCGATAAATCGGGGCCGGGGGTTTGGGCCTCGTCGTGACCCGTCTTCAAGCCTGAGCCTCAGAGCGGAAGGCCGTCGGGAAATGGGTCTCGCAGCAGTGGATTGGCTTGTCATTGCGAGGAGCCCTGAGCCCCTCGATTGACTCGGGACAGGCCTGTCGAAGGGGCGACGAAGCAATCCCGAAGTGATGAGTGGGATTGCTTCGCTTCGCTCGCAATGACGTGACCCTCTAGACGGCTTTGCTTAAGGATACCTCAGGAATCTCCAAGTGTTGCACTTGGGCGGGGGCAGTTCTAGGTTATCCAGCCCCACGTTATCCAGTGCCGGATCCCACTTAGCCACTCCCAGTAGCCATTCGACATGGGCAGCCCCGAGATAGCGGGGAAGAAAAGGGCGAAGCAGGCGACATTGAGAGCAAGGTAGCCCGCTATAGCCCACTTGCCCCACTCATATCGATTCGACAGGCGCTCTGCGCAGAGGGTGATGGCAAGAATCATAAACAGCACGTTGGGGTAGAAATGGTACATGAAGAGACAGCGGCCAATAGCGGCGAATATGAGCCACTGGGTCAGGAATGGGATGACGATAAAAATGGCGGTCTTGTTTCTCTGCGTGACCGCTAGCCAAAGGGTGGCAATCATCGCGGCGATGCCCGCCCACCAGAGCGCGGGATTACCCAGGGAGGAGATGTAGGCGGTAGTGTCACCAAATGAGCCCAGGAATATATAGACTGGCTTCAGCATCAGTGGCCAGGTGTACCACTCTGAGCTGTAAGGATGCGTCGCCTGGAGGCCGGAATGGAAGCGATACATGGAGAGCTGGTGGTCCCAGAAGCCGCCCAGGTCGTAGCCTGCCAGGAAGTAGGGGATGTTGGAAAGCATATAGATCGCCACTGCCGTTCCCAGACCCCCTACGAACCAGAGGACCTCGTTCCTGTGGATTGGCTTCCGCCACTTCAGCAGAAGCAACAGCAACACCAGGCCGACGAAGCCCCACATGACGACCCACTTGGTGGAGAAGCCAAATCCGAAGAACACCATGCTGAGGAAGAGGTACTTTCCTCCTCG
>CAYVES010000219.1:0-1310 GCA_964449845.1 uncultured Dehalococcoidia bacterium | reverse complement strand
CAAAGGGGTTATGGCCGAAGACCTTAATGCTGGCGGCGATGATGAGCTTGCTCATCGGCGGGTGGGTCCTCTCGCCATAGGGGTCCTCGAGCTGCAGGTGCTCCTCTGCGGCGCGGACGTAGTATATCTCATCGAAGTAGGTGCCCGACTTGTGGCTGACCGGGTGGCTGAAGAGGTCCTGCTCGTCGATGAGCGCTCTGCTTACTTCCTCGCCTCGGTCGCCCATAGCCGCGACTATGTCCAGTTTCTGGTTATCTGAGAACAGGGCCACCTCCCCGATTCGCCCCGAGGCTCCTTTGAACAGAAAGCGAACATATCTGGTTTCCTGACCCAGTTCGAGCCTTTCCCAGTGTCGGTGGGCTGACCCGGACCACCGCTGGCTTGTCACCAGGGTCCAGCTTTCCGGTGAGCCCCAGTAGAGCTCCACATCCACGGTGCTGGAGTCCTGTAGAAGCAAGAAGACCTTGTCCACGCGGGTTGTTTCCCCAAGGTCCAGATAGACCTCCTCAGGGTCGTTCTGGGGAACGAAGTCGGAACTGGGGGCGCGCAGGTCGCCCAAATTCCACACGGACACGGAGAAGTAGATGATGGTGAGAATCGCTACACCGACAGGTGCGCTCCAGAGTCTAATTCCTCTGCGGGCGGGGGGTGGTGGCTGTTCCTCAATTTCCTCGGGGGCTGCCAACTGAGGGGGTGGTGGTTGTGCCTCGGCTTCGGGCGGTTTAGGTCGCTGCATTGTGTAGAAAGTCCAGATGGATAAGCCGAACAGGATGATATTGGCAGGGACCAGAACGTAGACAGACCAGTGACCGTCGGGGATCCAGTAAACGTCGTCACTGGCGAGTGACAGCACGTAGGCCAGGTTCGCTAGGTACGTTGCCGCGAGCCCCAAGTACATCCAGATCGTGCAACGTGTGTACCAGCCCAGGGCCAGGAGGGCGAATACGGCGAAGAGATATCGTTCGTGCATCCTGGTCATCAGCATAAAAAAGCCAAACGCCAGTAAGAATACGGCGAAAATGGCCGAGCGGGGCTCGTACCTGCGGTGGAGCTGCCACATAACAAAGGCCGCAAAGGCACCGAAGACCAGACCACCCCACTGCTGATAGGTCAGGCCGAGGTGGGGAACGGTGTCTGACTTCCAGAAGCCGAGCAGCGCCCAGAAGTTGTATGCATTGATGGTGTTGTAGGCCCAGTAATTGTAGCCCGCGTTCGGATTAAGGTACCGGTCGACCACGAACGCTATCGGGTTGTCCCAGTGGAAGGGGAGGATAACCAGGTAGACAACTGCCGCGAAGACTGCGCTGGTG
>CAYVES010000218.1:0-2804 GCA_964449845.1 uncultured Dehalococcoidia bacterium | reverse complement strand
GCTCATAGTGAGGCGTTTGCCGAGGTAGCAAAACTAAAACGCTCCCCCAACCCTTTACTGAGCCCGAACCCTGCGCAGCGCCATCAGCAGTCCGGCGATGCTCTTGGCGTCGCACACCTCGCCTGAGGCGATAAGCTCAGAGACTGCAGTCAGGGGTAGGCGCACCAGCTCGATATTCTCGTCGCTGTCAGGTGCACTCTTAGCCGGTCTGAGCTCGGTGGCAAGATAGAGATGCATGTCCTCAGTGCAGAAACCAGGGCTGGTATAGAAGAAGCCCAGCTTCTCCCATCGCTCAGCGGAGAAGCCCGTCTCCTCCTCAAACTCCCTGCGGGCACATTGAAGCGTATCCTCACCGGGTTCCATGAGACCTGCCGGAATCTCCAGCAGGGCCTTCTCCACCGGCTTGCGATACTGCCGGACAAGAAGGACGTTATCCTCGGAGTCGATGGCGACGATGGCGCTGCAGGCACCATGCTCTACGATCTCCCGCTTCGTCTTTCTGCCGGAGGGCAGCTCCACTGTATCAACCCTGAGGCCGACCAGTCTTCCCTGGTAAATGCGCTCAGTATGCAGAGTCCGTTCCTGGATCATGTTCTTCACTCAACGGCCGCAGCGGCCCGAGATGTAAGGTCAGCGACACCTCATCACAATCGGGGAACTTGGGACATCTATAGCACTCGCCCCAGACCTTGCGGGGGAGCTCTGACTTGTCAATGAGGGCAAAGCCACACTTCTCGAAAAAGGCTGGCTTATAGGTCAGACAGAAAACGGTGGAGATGCCCAGTTCCCTGGCCTCTTCAATACACCTCTTGACCAGGGTAACGCCAATACCCTGACCTTTGCTACCCTCACCGACTGCCAAGGATTTGATCTCAGCCAAGTCCGACCAGCTCACATGAAGCGCCACACAGGCAGCGACCCGGTCGCCATCCCTGACCACAAAATAGTCCCTAATATTCTCGTAAATCTCGCTTAGGGCGCGAGGAAGCATCTCACCCTGAGCAGCGAATTTGTTGATAAGCTTATGCATCTGGACAGCATCGGCTATTTTGGCTTTTTCCGCTTTCATCTCCGTCTACTCCCTCTTTGCCAGCCTCTGCACCAACGTTTCGTAGAAGGACGCGGGTCGATCAGACCTGAGCAGCCGGGTGACATGAGGACTGCGTCTGACTTCCACAACAGCCCCATCGCTTAGCGGGACTTCAATTTGACCATCTATGCTGAGCGTTGCTCCATGAGTGGTGCTCACCTCGAGCTTCACCTTTGTGTCAGAAGGCAAAACCAGAGCAGTACTTAAGCTGAGATGAGCTGCGACTGGCTGCAGCAGGAACTCCCTCGCGAGAGGATGGAGTATAGGACCGCCCGCCGCAAGGGAATAGCCAGTGCTTCCGGTTGCTGTGGCTAAAATCACACCATCGCATCTATAAGTTGTCAACTGCTCTCCATCGACAGTTGCCGTGACGCGAATCAGACGGCATCTCTCCCCACGGCCGACAGCCACATCGTTTAGCGCATGAAACGCAGGGGTATCCGCTGAGATAACCTCTGCCTGAAGCATAGCCCTCTCCTCAAGCCAACCCTCACCTTTGACAAAAGCGGGCACCCGGCTCAAGGCATCCTCTGCAGGCAGCTCGGTCATGAAACCAACACGTCCCAGGTTTACGCCCAGAATAGGAATCGACTGGGGATTAGCGATGCGCGCTGCCCTGAGAATGGTGCCATCGCCTCCCAGGCAGATTATGAGTCCGGTTTCGTCTGCCTGTTCTCTCGCCCTGTCCTCCTCCCACGATGAGCATATCCAAACCGCAACATCCAGATCGCCCACGACCTCAGCCAGTTGCTGAGCTAAATCCCCGGCAGGCTGGATCTTGGGCTGGAACAGGATGCCAACCTTTTTCTTCAAGTCCATCTTCTTCTTCGCTAATCTGCTCTACGGCTTTCGTAACAGGACAAAGAACTCCCTATTGCCCTCAGCGCCCAAGATCGGCGACGCCACCAGGCCCTCCAACCTGAAGCCCCTGTCGACGGCCCAGCAGATGAAGCGGCCCAGAACGGTAGCATGGATAAGAGGGTCTTTGACCACGCCTCCTTTACTCACATCCCGCCGCCCCGCCTCAAACTGAGGTTTTACCAGCACAATCAATCGCCCTCCGCCCCTCACCACATCGGCCACGGGGGGCACTACCTTCTCCAGAGAGATGAATGATACGTCAACTGTGGCCAGGTCAACCGGCTCAGGCAGGGTGAACGGGTAGCGAGCGTTGACTCGCTCCATCACCACGACCCTGGCGTCTTGCCTCAGACGATAGTCAAGCTGCCCGTAACCAACGTCAATGGCATATACCTTGCTCGCTCCGCGCTTAAGCAGGCAATCGGTAAAACCTCCGGTCGACGAACCTACATCGACCACCACCAAGGAGGTAACATCCACCCGGAACTCGTCAAGCGCCCCCTCCAGCTTGAGGCCACCCCTACCCACAAATGGAGGGCTCTGCAGCAGATGAACCTCGGCGTCGTCCCTGACCAGGGTGCTGGGCTTGACGACCGTCCTGTTGTCGGCGACAACAGCGCCCTCCATGACCATAACCCTGGCCTTCTCCCTGCTGTCGGCCAGTCCCCTCATAACAAGCAGGGCGTCTATCCTCTGCCTGCTCACACCGTTTTTAGCATAGACTCGAAGGCACTGAAAGTCAAGGTTGCCCCAATCCCCCTCCCCCCGACTCCCTCCCACCAGCGGAGGGAGGACAGAGAATCCCTCTCCCTCGAGGGGAGAGGTTAGGTGAGGGTGAGACTGGATCCCCCTC
>CAYVES010000217.1:0-2809 GCA_964449845.1 uncultured Dehalococcoidia bacterium | reverse complement strand
AGTCATTGGGAAAAAAGGAAGCTCTGAGGTTTATGCCTTGCTGCTCCTGGCTGCATATGTGGCTCTGGTCATCTCCGTGCTGGTCGAAGTCTTACCTTACATGGCTCTTTTTGGGTTGTTGACCCTGCCGCTTGGCCTGGTGGTGGTGAAGGGTGCTCGCAAGTACTACGATGAGCTAGAAAACCTGATACCGGTCATGGGGCATAACGTATTGCTCACGCTTCTGCTGCCTTTGCTGATGGCTATCGGCATACTCGTTAGTTCAAACCTGTAGTGTCGCCTCAGGGGGAAACCGCCAGCTATCTGTAGGCTGTCCCACTCATGGTGTCATTCCACCACCACCCCCGTCCCGTAGGCGAGTAGCTCGGCGGCGCCAGACATCACCATTGAGGTCACGAACCTTGTGCCGACTATGGCGTTGGCCCCCATGCTCTCAGCCTGTTCTGCCATTCTCTGGAGGGCCTGCTCCCTGGACTCGGCAAGCATCTTGGTGTAATCCGTGATCTCGCCGCCGACGATGTTTCTCAGACTGGCCATGACGTCCCGTCCTACGTGTCGGGCTCTGATGGTACTTCCTCTTACCAGGCCTAATGTCTTGACGATGTGTTTCCCTTCTATGCTGTCCGTTGTCACCACGATCATCTCTCTACCTCCTTGAATTCCTCCTCCTTGGAAGCTTTGTACCGTTCCCTGCCTATAGATATGAGCAGCAGGAGCAAACCTATCGCGGCAGCAGCAATGGCGATCTTAAGCGGAAGGGGAATGGACTCTGCAACCTCACTGAAGAACCAGTAGATCAAATAGCCTAGCGCAACCAGGGAACCACATACTACCAGAAAAGCGCCCAGTACACGCATTTTCTCACCTCAGGCCCGCTTCTGAGCCATCTGAAGTCGAACAAATCCTAAACTTGGACCTGCAGTTTGTCAACATACCCAAACGCTTGTGATAGAATATCAGAGGGCTGAAAGGGTAAGCATGCGCGTTGTATTTATGGGGACACCGGAGTTCAGCGTACCCGCTCTGGAGCAGCTGGTCCAGAGTGAGTATGAGGCAGTCGCTGTCTACACCCAGCCGGATAAGCCGGAGGGTAGAGGGCGGGTTCCGGCTCCGTCCCCTGTGAAGAGGGTAGCGCTGGAGCACGGATTAGAGGTGCTGCAGCCTGCAACGTTGCGAGACCCTGCTGAGGTGGAGCGACTTGCTGCTCTCAAGCCGGATGTGATTGTCGTCGCTGCTTTTGGTCAGATCCTGAACCAGAGCGTTCTCGATATTCCAGGTTTTGGCTGCCTAAATATCCACCCCTCCCTCCTCCCCACCTATCGCGGCGCCTCTCCTATACCTGCTGCCATCATCGCTGGTGACCAGGACACAGGGGTTACCATCATGCTGATGGACGCTGGAATGGACACCGGGCCAATACTCTCCCAGATCATAGTTGGGATCGAGTCTGAGGATACCACTGCGTCTCTCACCATCAGGCTGGCCCAGGCTGGTGCCCGGCTGCTGGCGGAAACGCTGCCTCTATGGTTCGACCGGTGTCTGACGCCGCAGCCTCAAGATGGGAGCAGGGCCAGTTACGCCACTCCTATTACCAAGAAGGACGGCGCCATTGACTGGCGGCTGTCGGCCAACGACATCTGGCGACGGGTGCGTGCTTTCTATCCCTGGCCGGGGTGCTATACTCGGTGGCAGGGGAGGTTGCTCGGGATACATGAGGCTGTTCCTTTACATAAGAAAGGGAGTATGGTACCGGGGCGGGTGATAGCTTTAGCATCCGGGCAACCTGCTGTGGTCGCAGTTGAGACCGGCGATGGTATTCTGGGGCTGCTCAGTGTTCAACTCGGGGGAAAACGCGCTATGCCTGCGGCTGAGTTCCTGCGTGGACAGAGTGGTTTTGTAGGGGATATCCTGGGCAGCGAAAGTGAGTCCTGAACTGTTAGCTTCTATTGCTCTGCAGCCTCTTCGGTAGGCTCGGGCGCTTCTACCTTCTCCTCCTCGACTACCACCTCGGCTTCTGCCGCCGCAACTTCCTCGGCTATTTCAACTTCGACGCGACTGCGGGCAATCTGTACGATCGCCTGGTCCGCATCGGTCAAGATGGTAACGCCCTCGTCGACGTGGATGTCTGCTACTCGCACTGCCTGGTCGATGTCACTCAACACCGACAAGTCCACTTCGATGTTGTGAGGCATATCGGCGGGCAGGCATTCAACCTCAAGAGTACTCATATTCTGCACCAGGATCCCCCCCCGGTCTTTTATCGCCGATGCCTCGCCGACCAGCAACAGCGGTACTTCGAGCTTTATCTTCTCCTCCATCTTCACCTGGTAGAGGTCCACGTGGAGGAGTTCGCCACTCAGGGGTTCCCTCTGGATGTCCCGAACGATGACCATCTTGGGAAGTTTTGTGCCGTCAACCTTCAGCGCGATGAGGCTGCTCTTACCAGCCTTGGTCAGGGTGTGTTTGAGCTGGGAGGTATCGATTTGGAGGGCGGTGGATTCAACATTGCGCCCATAGAGGTTGGCAGGGATGAGGCCTTGGCGTCGCAGAAACCTGACCTTCTTGCCCAGTATGTCCCGGCTGGCAGCTACCAGTTCTATCTGATCCATTTCTTCGCAGGCACTAACTATAACAAGATTCGGAGGCAAAAGCAAGCCTCACGTTTGCATGGAATCCCTCTCACCGCGTTCTGTATAGCGGGTAGCGTCGTGACTCCTGTCACGACGAAGAATTCGTTGCCACCGGAGTGGCAACGCTACGCTTGCTGATGATGCTTCGGATTTGGTGCTTAGTTGCCGTTCATGCGCAA
>CAYVES010000216.1:0-2824 GCA_964449845.1 uncultured Dehalococcoidia bacterium | reverse complement strand
ACTTAGGATAGGCAAAAAACAGAAAAGACCTTCCGCTTCGGGGGGTCTTTTTTGCTTTGTGAGAGACCTTCCGTTCGCAGGCTCCGTTTGCGTCTGCGAGCTGGGGGTCTCTTTTGCTTTCAACCGGCAGGAAAGGGGGTGAGTCGTGAAGCAACTGCCCAGAAGAGTCCTGGCCACTAGCCGCTGTTGCCAATGTGGCAGGGAAGTCTACAACTATGTGCCCAGAGACATGCACGACATTGTCAACAATGCGAAAGAGGCTGTGTGCCGAGAATGTGACCCACGTTCGAGCTGGAAGATAGCAAAACAATAATGAGAGCGCTCAGGCGCTACTTGTAGGAAGGGCCGGCCCCGGATCCGGGGCCGGCCCTCCTGATATAGGCGATGAACACACTCAATCCCTACATAGAAAGGGGGTGACTATGGCCGATGACGTCGGAACTGTGCCCTCGAAGCTGCACCCCAGCCGCTTCACAGGGATGTCGGGCAAGATGACCGCCATTGTAGCCTACGTCCTGGGGCAACACTGGACAGAGCCACAGATCGCCGAGCTCATCATCAATGACGGCGTGGTGCTGGCCAGGGAAGTCGGCGACGTGGGCTACAACACCTTCATCGGCTCGGCACAGGACTTGGAGACCAACGTTTCCAATCTCTTGGCTGTAGCTGGGCTCACGGAGCACGAGAGGGCAATATGGGACACACTCTACTCGGCTAGAGTAAAGCGCTGCTAGAGAACAGCTGCCTTAGCCCTCTGACTCTGGCACTTAGTCCTAGTGCTAAGTGCTAGGGATGAGCGGGCTACCGCTCAAATACAGCCAGAGAGGGGGTGATTTGATGGACCTCTACTGTCAGTACTGCGGTGAGCCATACGAGCACTACTACGTGCACCACGAAATGACCGAGGTGGAGCGCAGAACCTTTCTCTGCGGCAAAGGGTGCCCGAGCTGCTACAAACTGGATGAGGGAGCTACTCATCCAAGCCAGGGGCAGCGGACTAAAGTAGTGGAGAAAAAGCCATTCAGGTCTGAGATCGCATCTGCGCTCAGCGAAGTGCTGGGTAGCGATACCGACGGCCTTGCCGCGGAGATGGAGGACGCCGAGTACCTTCTCGGCAGCAAGTTCTGGGAGTAGAAGGGAGGTGATTCGACAGTGGAAGCGCAAATCAGAGAAGACAGCGTGCTGGAGTTCAAAGCCTTGACTATGAGCAAGCGCATCTTTGAGCAGCTCCGCCAGGTCAAGCCGGATGAAGTCGAAGGTGAAGGAGCATATGAGGCAAAGTTCATAGGCTGGGTGCACGATGGACATTGTGAGTATTTTATCGGTAAGGCTCACGGCACGTTGGTTCGAGTGCCCCGCATGGACATGTGGGAATGGATGGTTGCTTGGCTTGGTGGACATGAACAATTCAAGGCTGAGGCTCAGAAGCTGAACACAGGCTCTGCCCAGTATATGAACATCAAGCTGGACGAGTACCGGAACAGCGTGCCCCAGATATTTCTCAAGTAGGAATCCACCCAGAAGGGAGGTGCATAGTGAGAATCTTTGTCTACGACGACCGCGAGTTCCCGGACCCGGACCCGAACATGAGCGTGGAGCAGGTCAAGAGCATGATGACCGACTTCTTCCCCGAGCTCGCCAATGCCGAGGTCAGGGAGCATACCCGCGGTGATGACACCCTCCACGAGTTCGTGAGGCGGGTGGGCGTAAAAGGATAACCAGGGGATAGGGATGGACAACCTTATCGAGGCCCTGAAGCAGGTCCCCGAAGTGCGACTGCGCCTGATTGACCTGGCCTGGCAGGTGGCCAAGGATGATGGGTCCATCGATAACGATCGACTCCTCATGATGACCAAGGAGCTCCAGGAGGCCACCGATGAAGCCAGGGCCTACGCCGAATCCACGAGAAAGGCGGTTTCGTGCCTGAAGAGTATGGGCCGCTCCTGACGCTATCGCAGAACCTCCTATCCCTCAGGCCGCCCTCCCTGGCCATCCTGCTGGCCCGCTTTGCCAGCGCTGACGACTACAGGGATTTTGTGGCCCTGGTGAGGGAGTTTCTCCCGGAGAGGGAAAACGACATCCTGAGCGAGCCGAGCCCAGCCGAGCAAATGGCCAGGTTTGCCAGCTACTTCCAGGACCGCTACTTTCCCCTGGAAGAGGGCTTCTTGGATTTGCTCGACGAATCGGAGGCATACGAGGTGTTTCTGCACCATATTCCTCTGCGCGTCATGGGCACCGGCTTTGACGACTACCACGAGATATCCAGCGGCTACTACAGGCTCGGGCTCCAGCTCCTTACCTACCTTATGGAGGACCCCTATGAGGGCGAGGAAGGTGCTCGAGCAGCTCTCGCCGAAGCCTGCCGCCAGCATGTGCCGGCGGATCTTCTCGCCCGCGTCCCCAGGAGAGGGCTCAAGTTTGATGCTGTGCATGAGCTGCTTGACGGTACGCTCTACGAAGCACTGGCCAGGTGGGGCGATATCCTGACGGCCAACACCGGCACCTGCTTCCTGGACATGGACTACGAGTATCTCTGCCAGTGCGGAGATTTACCGGAATGGAGCCGTGAGTGGGTAGACGACCTCACCCAGGAGTGGCAGCGGGCGGAGATGATTTTCAATTCTGTTTATCGCCTGGCGGAATGGCTGGAGGAGGACCCTCCTGCCCACTTCCAGGAGCTTCTTGATTTCATAGAAGGGGAAAATAGGGATGAGCCTGACCCAAGACAAGGAATCCTTGCACTGGTGTTTGCCGACGAGCCTTGAGGTCCCGCCAGATAAGCTGAAGGTGAGGCTGGACTTCTACAGTGAGTCTGTGGTTATGT
>CAYVES010000215.1:0-2877 GCA_964449845.1 uncultured Dehalococcoidia bacterium | reverse complement strand
GTTGTTTTTATGTGCCAAACACCTTAAATGCAGGCACGACTCTAAGCTCGATTGATTCGACGAACTCACCTGTGCCTGTATCGAGCCTGATACTCGGCTTAGTGACTGCAAAACCGCTCGAAGAAATGTCAATCCACCTCTCGGAATCAATGAAGCGGTCCTCAATATATAGCTCGACATCAACCACATTTACCAGGGTAGGCAGTGGACCAGTCTGCTCCAGCTGGCACTCAACGACCCAGGTCCCCTCCGCGGCTTCCTTGGTTACTGTGAGACTAGTCAGTCTGGCTATTCCACCACGGTCGACAAAAATCACCTCTAATGTCGCTGGTGCAAGCCTAAGAGCCTCCAGTTCTGATTGGGCCTGCGCCAGCATTGCCTCGGTCTGAGACAGCTTAGTCTGAATCTCAGAGAGATTTCCTTTGGCTGCTGCCAGTTCCTCCTCTGTCTGCGCCAGCTCGCTGCTAACCTCGTCGTACTCTTTCTGGGAAACTCCGGTGGTGCAGCTCGTTGCTACGAGTGAAATCAAGACAAATACGATGCAAGCCAGAAATCCTTTCGCTCTCATGTCTCCCTCCCCTCTGCCATTTATGTTGTGTAAGGACGAAGCCATACACTTGCGATATCCCTCACTGATATTTATACTACCACAAGAGGTCTGAAGCAAGCCCCCAGCGATGGTGTTTTCCGGTGATATTGAGGAGATCGGCGTGATAAGGGATTTAATACTGAAGAACAGGAGCTATCGGCGGTTCTATCAGGAAGTCGCTGTCGAGCTTGAGACGCTGAGGGAGCTTATCGACCTGGCGAGGCACTCTGCGTCAGCAGCCAATATGCAACCGCTGAGATATATCCTTTCCTGTGACCCTCAAAAGAATGCTTCGGTATTCTCACACCTCGCCTGGGCCGCTTATCTCACAGACTGGCCTGGTCCGTGCGAGGGGGAAAGGCCATCGGCGTATATAATCATTCTCCAGGACACCAAGATAAGCCATCCTTTGCGCTGTGACCATGGCATAGCGGCTCAAAGCATGCTTCTGGGCGCGGTGGAGAGGGGACTGGGGGGCTGCATCGTCGGTGCGGTAGATGAACGGGGACTGCGCAAGGCACTGGAAATACCGCACCGATATGAGATACTTCTTGTCCTGGCTCTCGGCAAGCCCAGGGAAACGGTGGTAATAGAGACCGTCAATCCTGCCGGAGATGTCAGGTACTGGCGCGACAGCAAGGGTATACACCACGTTCCGAAAAGATCACTGGATGACATCATAGTTGGCTAGACTTTGCTGGGTTCGTAGGGGTTAAGGATGCCTAAAAGGGAAGACGAGTACTATGCCGGCGTTGAGGAGTCTAAGAGGCGGCCCCTATGCCCTTTTTGTGGCAGTCCTAATGTTTACCCCATCAAGGGCAAGAGATGGTTATTCTTTACTGGAACAGTTGGCTGGTCCTGTGCAAATGAAAGGTGCCGAATGTATAGGAAACCCTTTCCGGCACCAAGCCGTGGTTCGGGTAGAAGGAGACGTCATCGATAACTGACGGAGCGTGTTGAATTATGGGCAGTCTGAAGAGCCCGGGGGGTCCTGAGCTATAAATACCGGCTCTTCCTGTCGAATATCACCTTTACTCTCTTTCCTAACCGCTTGAGCCTCTGGCCTCTCATCACAGTTTGCACAGATAGACTTCATAGCTTCTTCAGCAGTGCAGCCAAGGAGCGCTCTGATCAATGGTGCCATCCTGATCCTGGAGCATTCGTATAGCTTGGGGCAACATTCATAATCCTTGTCAGCCATTGCTATCACCCCCTCGATTCCCTCAGCAAACATTCTGCCTTCGGTCAAGGAGGTATTACAATCACCTTTAGGTACTACTTGAGGGGGTATTTTATTCCCCCTTTCGCTGGGAACGGTTTGCCTTGCTCCTGCTGGCATTGCCTGTCTAGCCCCCATCCGGCTAGGCTCGATTGACAAACCGGGCTTTGCCTGAAATCATAGATGGCCTGTAGAAGTAACCAGAGAAGTATCATAAAGGGATAGAGATTATTGGCTCCTTGGCAAAGAGTACTACGTCCAGCCAACCAAGAAGTAGCTTAGTATCGAAATGAGCAGGATTGGCTAACTGGAGCTTTGATGCTGCCGCACATCAGTGGCAAGCAAAGTAGTCCAAGTAATCTTTGAAGTTGTCAAGAGCTTCCTGATTGGAGACCGCGGTGGTGGTCTTTTGCATCGTTAGCAAACCAAACGCCCTTTGAGTGTTATCACAATAGAAGGCTCCTACTATTCCATACACGATCTCACCTTCGGTCATGGTCGTAGCAGTATAGTATTGATAAAGCAGGCGGTGTCCCTCTTTATAAAGCAGGCGGTGTTCTGATTTGGTTGTCTCGACGAAATCCCCTTTCTGAACGCTTCTAACTCCTTCGCAGTTCTCAATTCCTGCGAAACCGAATTCCAGGCCGCCTTCCAAACCCCATCGCCAGGTCTTTACCCAACTTACTGCGAAAAGGGGAAATCCTTCTTCTTCCGGCGCAACTTGAATCATCCCCGAGTTCTCATTGGCGTTCTCCTCCAACAGTCCATCATGCCAAACAAGGAAATCTGTAGGATACTCAAAGGAGAAGCCATACTTTGAGAAGACGCTCACGTCCGGTCTGGCGGGCGTCTGTGAGGCTGTCGACGTCTGTGTCTCACCACCGCACCCAGTCATAGACAAGGGTGCGATGCTGACCAGGATCAGTATTGCCATAATGCTCATCCTTTTCATTGTCATCAGCACCTCTTTCCCAAGCAACCTATGGACTATACCCGTATTTCGCTTCTCGCGCTATCTGGGGCATCGCCCTTCAGTCCGCATGGACTAGCGGACTGCCTATACTCTAGA
>CAYVES010000214.1:0-2916 GCA_964449845.1 uncultured Dehalococcoidia bacterium | reverse complement strand
AAGCGCCTCTTGGGCGAGGTCGCCGTGTTTTGTCTAGTCAGGTTAGCACTCCTGGACATAGAGTGCTAACCAAGAGTAATTTAGCATCTTAGCTCGGCATTGTCAAGGGCAGACTCACTCTTGCCTTTTGTAACTGCCTATGGTAAACTCATCCAGTCGGCCTGTGTCGGCAGCTAGTAACGATTTTCCAGTCTCCGTTGTGGCTCGTGGGACTGGGTAGACTGGAGAGGGTAAGGGTCTCTTAGAAATGGTAGAACCTGTCTCGATGAAATTGCTCCTGGAGGCTGGGGTGCACTTTGGGCATCAGGTAGCACGCTGGAATCCCAAGATGAAGCCTTACATCTTCAGTCAGCGCAATGGTATCCACATCATTGATCTGGAACAAACCGTTGTTTTGCTTGGCAAGGCTTGTGACTTTGTGCGAGAGGTGGTGGAGAGGGGCGAGGACATTATTTTCGTGGGTAGCAAGAAGCAGGCACAGGAGGCAATAGAGCAAGAGGCCAAGCGTTGCGAGGCTTTCTATGTCAATCAGCGCTGGCTGGGGGGAATGCTCACCAATTTCTCTACTATTCAGTCGCGTATCGACTACCTGGTCCGCTTGGAGGATCGGAAAGCAAGGGGCGATTTGGAGCGCTTGCCTAAGAAGGAAGCCTTGAAACTGGAAAAGGAGATGGTGCATCTCAACAGGTTACTTGGTGGCGTCAAAGAGATGACCAGGATTCCAGGGGCTTTGTTTATTATCGATCCTACCAAGGAGAGGAATGCTGTTGCCGAGGCCAAGCGGGTTGGGGTGCCTATCGTTGCTATTGTAGACACCAATTGTGACCCTGATGAGATCGACTACCCTATCCCAGGCAATGATGATGCCATCAGGGCTGTGGCTCTGTTCTGCAGTGTTATTGCTGGTGCTGTCTTGGAAGGCAAGCAAGCCCTTGGGGCGCTGGCCGAAAAGGAAGCGTTAGAAGCAGAAGAAGAGCTGCCATCCGAGTATGAGGCTGTTTTCGAGCCCGAGGAGGTTCAGCCAACTTCTGTTGAAAGCGAGGGTTAGAGGGTTAAATGCAGGTTTCTACTGAAGCGATCAAAGCACTAAGGGAGCAGACTAGTGCCGGAATAATGGAGTGCAAGCATGCCTTGCAAGAGAGTGGTGGCGACCTTGCTGCTGCTGCTTCTATGCTGAGAGAGCGTGGCTACGCAATCGCCAAGAAGAAGGAGAATCGGGCTGCCACGCAAGGGCTGGTAGAGTGTTATGTTCACACGGGGGGGCGAATGGGGGCCTTGGTGGAGCTAAATTGTGAGAGCGATTTTGTGGCTCGTACTCCGGAGTTCAAGGAACTGGCCCATGACCTGGCGATGCAGGTGGTGGCCGCCTGCCCTCGCTATGTCAGCCCCGAGGATGTACCTGAGGGAGAAGAGTTCTACGATGAGGATTGCCTTTTGCTTCAGCCGTTCATAAAGGATCCAGATAAGAAGGTTCAGGATGTTGTTATTGAAGCAATAAGCAAGGTTAGGGAGAATATCAAGGTAAGACGGTTTGTCCGATTTGCATTGGGGTCAGACGGACAAGATGAGTAATCCGCGATATGAGCGTGTGCTTCTGAAGCTTAGTGGGGAAGCTCTCATGGGTGAGGGCGAGTTCGGCATTGATGCTGCGACTATGGTGAATATCGCTAAGCAGTTGAAGCGCATTGTGGACAGTGGAGTTCAGGTTGCCATCGTTGTTGGTGGCGGGAATATCTGGAGGGGTGAGGCTGCTGAGGACAGAGGAATGGATCGAGCCGCCGCTGATTACGCAGGCATGCTGGCCACCATCATTAATGCTCTTGCCCTTCAGGATGCTTTGGAGAAGGAAGGGGTGGTGACGAGAACCCAGAGCGCAATAGCAGTGCAGGCGGTCGCCGAGCCCTACATCCGCCGGCGCGCTGTCCGTCATTTGGAGAAGGGGCGAGTGGTTATCTTTGCCGCGGGGACGGGCAACCCCTACATGACCACTGATACTGCGGCGGCCTTGCGCTCGATAGAGATTAACGCTGACGTCTTGCTTATGGCCAAGAACAAGGTCGATGGGGTTTATGACTCGGACCCATTGACCAATGCCGGGGCGAAAAAGTACGATCAGCTTAGCTATAGAGATGCTCTGAACATGAGGCTCGAGGTGATGGATTCCACCGCGCTGTCTCTATGCATGGATAATCAACTTCCGATAAGAGTCTTCGATCTTCAAGCTCCCAGTAGCATTGAGCGAGTGATTGCCGGGGAACCGGTGGGCACACTTGTGCATGGTGGTGAGTAACCGGGTGAGAAAGGCAACTCACTCAGTCACCTGAGAAGGCAGTATCCTGATAAGCAATTTGAAGTTTCTGGTTTGGTGTTACTCTCTCCAGCGGGGGATTGGCGATGAGCGAAGACGATGTTCTGCGGGGTGCAGAGGGTAGGATGCGCAAGGCAGTGGAGGTTTTGAAAGATGATTTGGTAGCCATTCGTACTGGAAGAGCCAGCCCTGGTCTCGTGAATCATATACGAGTCGATTACCATGGAGTTCCTGTCCCACTTAACCAGATTGCTAGCGTCTCTGTTCCTGATGCCAGGATGCTTGTGATTCAGCCTTGGGAAAGGGGGATTTTGCCAAACATAGAGAAGGCTATTCTCAAGTCGGACCTTGGCCTCAACCCGACAAGCGATGGCAATGTGGTCCGGCTGGCTATTCCCCAGCTTACTGAGGAGC
Organism: uncultured Dehalococcoidia bacterium; assembly: GCA_964449845.1. Taxonomy (GTDB): domain Bacteria; phylum Chloroflexota; class Dehalococcoidia; order SZUA-161; family SZUA-161; genus SOKG01. The sequence continues at coordinate 194 of CAYVES010000214.1, read as the reverse complement.
GGCGCAATCAGTTAGTCAAGATGGTGCGAAAAAGGGTAGAGGAGGGGAAGGTGGGCGTGCGCAATGTGAGGCGAGAGGGACTTGAGAACTTGCGCGAACTCAAAGAAAACAAAGAGATATCCGAGGACGAACAGAAGCGAGCTTTAGGCCGATTGCAACAGGTCACCGATAGATTCACTGAGGAGATTGACCAA
>CAYVES010000213.1:0-2922 GCA_964449845.1 uncultured Dehalococcoidia bacterium | reverse complement strand
GTAAGGAGAACTGAATATGAAGGTACACGAGTATCAAGCGAAGCAACTGCTGGCGGAGTTTGGCATCCCCGTGCCTCGTGGCGGGGTAGCGAGGACAGCCGCTGAGGCCAGGAAGATAGCAGCCGATCTTGCGGGGAGGGTAGTGATTAAGGCCCAGGTCCACGCTGGGGGACGGGGCAAGGCTGGCGGCATCAAGACGGTCTCATCTCCAGATGACGCGGAACAGGCCGCTGAACGCATGATCGGGAGCAGGTTGGTCACTCATCAGACCACCCCTCAAGGGGTGCCGGTGAGCGCCGTCCTGGTTGAGGAGGCGATAGATATCGAGCGCGAGCTCTATCTCGGGGTGGTAATCGATAACGCCGCTAGTATGGTCGTGATCATGGCCAGCGAGGCCGGGGGAATGGATATAGAAGAGATAGCAAGCACAACTCCCGACAAGATACTGAAGACTCACATTGACCCCGCACTCGGCGTCCATCCTTTCCGAGCACGGAGATTGGCTTTCGACCTGAATTTGGCACCGCCTCAGATAAGACCTGCCACAGAGATAATATCTAACCTCTACAGGCTGTTTGAAGCTAAAGACTGCTCGCTCGCTGAGATAAATCCTCTTGCTATTACCTCTGATGGCAGAGTCCTCGCGGCTGATGCCAAGCTGAACTTTGACGATAATGCCTCCTATCGCCAGCGCCCTGTTGCCGAGCTGCGCGACACTGAGCAGGAAGACCCCCTGGAGGTGGACGCGAAGAGCAGAGGCATTGAGAATTATGTCAAGTTGGACGGCAACATCGGTTGTATAGTCAATGGTGCTGGCCTGGCTATGGCAGTTCTCGATATCTTAAAGCAGGTAGGTGGAGGGGCGGCGAACTTCCTTGATATCGGCACCCTCAATGACCCCGATCGCGTTGTTCAGGCATTCGGAATCCTGACCTCTGATCCAGATGTCAAGGCGGTGCTGGTCAACATCTTCGGCGGCATGGCCCGGGTAGATATCATTGCCCAGGGGATAGTGTCTGCCGCCAATCAAATGGTGATCGGGATGCCTGTTGTAGTTCGATTGGCGGGCACCAATGTTGACGAAGGTGAGCGCATACTGAATGAATCTGGACTGGACTTGATCAGGGCGTACAGTATGCAGGAAGCTGCGCAGAAGGCTATAGAAGCAGCGAAAAAATCCAGTTGAGGTGTTTGTCTTGAGTATCCTAGTTGATAAGGAAACGCGACTTCTGGTGCAGGGAATCACCGGCGGCGAGGGTAGCTTTCATGCACGCCGCTGCATACAGTACGGCACAAAGGTGGTTGCTGGTGTTACCCCTGGTAAGGGGGGAACCGATCTGGATGGTGTACCCGTGTTCAACACTGTGTACCAGGCGGTGGTGGAAACCGGGGCCAGTGCCAGCATTATCTTCGTTCCCGCTGCCTTTGCTGCCGACGCCATATTGGAGGCTGCTGATGCCGGGATACCGCTCATCGTCTGCATTACCGAGGGCATCCCAACCCTGGACATGGTCACGGTCAGCAGGCATCTCAAACAGAACAATATTCGCCTTATCGGCCCCAACTGCCCCGGGTTGATTTCCCCCGGGAAGTGCAAGGTTGGCATCATGAGCGGCGATATTTTCCTCGAGGGGAATGTTGGCGTCATCTCGCGCAGCGGCACCCTGACCTATGAGGCTGTAAGCCAGCTAACGGAGCTGGGCATCGGGCAATCCACCTGCGTGGGTCTCGGCGGGGACCCGATCATTGGCACGAGCTTCGTCGATGTATTACGGCTGTTCGAGAAAGACGCCGAGACCAAGGCAGTGGTGCTCATCGGCGAGATAGGCGGCGATCAGGAACAGCGGGCGGCGGAGTATATAAAGGGTAAGATGTCCAAGCCGGTGATTGCCTTCGTCGCAGGGAGCACCGCCCCACCGGGCAGGCGCATGGGGCATGCCGGGGCGATAATAATGGGTAGCTCCGGCAGGGCACAGGAGAAGATCGCCGCTTTACGTAAGGCTGGCGCCACCATAGCGGCGAGCCCCGCTGAAATCGGCAGCACAACCCGAAAGGTATTAGCTTTAAGGAGCTAGCAGCAGAGTACGCTGATTGAATAGCGAAGTTGCTATTCCAGGGGAGCCTTAGCGGCTCCCCTCGTTCTTCTATGTGCGTTGACTGCCGAAAGGAAGGATGATATCCCTCTTGCTCTCAAGTGTTACTGCCAGTGCTTTCCTGCAACGATTTTGTCTGTCATTCCTGCGGAAGCAGGAATCCAAACAGGCGTGGACGTGGATTCCCGCCTGCGCGGGAATGACAAGTGAGAAGTGCTTGGCCGGGCATATCGGGAGTCTATTCTCGCACCAATGACGTAGAAGTAGGGTGGGTGAAGTGGTAACGGAACCTACCGATCCTGGATGTGCTTGGGACAAAGGCTGGTTGACGGCGATGGTTTTGGAATGAATCGCCCTAGTAATCCTTTCTCGTAGGCATTTCCCTTGACACGTAACTTCAGCTATGGTTTAATCAGTCGTAATCGAAATTCGCCATAGCTTTGTTGAGAGGACAGCCCGATATGAGAAGTGATGTTACCAAAAAGGGCATTGAGCGTGCCCCTCATAGGTCGCTGATGCGTGCCCTGGGTTTGACCTCGAAGGAGATCGAGCAGCCCATTGTTGGCATCGTCAACAGCTTCAATGAGATTATCCCTGGTCATTTTCACCTAAGAGAGGTAGCCGCAGCGGTGAAAGCTGGGGTCTACAGCGCTGGCGGCACGCCACTGGAGTTCGAGACCATCGGCGTCTGCGATGGCATTGCCATGGGCCATCTCGGCATGAGGTATAGCCTGCCCAGCCGTGAGCTAATCGCGGATTCCGTAGAGATAGTAGTCCAGGCCCATGCTTTTGATGCCCTGGTGTTTATCCCTAACTGTGACAAGATCAT
>CAYVES010000212.1:0-2956 GCA_964449845.1 uncultured Dehalococcoidia bacterium | reverse complement strand
GGAGAGCGCCGTGGAGTATTTCGTCAGCTACTACGACTACTACCAGCCCGAGGCCTATATACCACGCACCGATACCTACATCGAGAAGGAGATCGATATCAACGAGGAGATCGACAAGCTGCGCCACGCCGCCACCCGCGCCCTTTTCACCAGACGCGATGTTGTCATCGTGGCGTCCGTTTCTTGCATCTATGGCCTGGGAGACCCGGAAGAGTATCACAGCTTCGTGGTGAGCCTGTCAAAGGGGGAGAAACGGAACAGAGACCGGCTCCTCCGCCAGTTGGTCGACATGCAATACGAGCGAAACGACATCGACTTCACCCGGGGACGCTTCCGCATCCGGGGCGATACCCTGGAGATACAGCCCGCCTACGAGGAGCTGGCGGTGCGCATCCAGTTCTGGGGCGATGAGGTCGAGCGCATCCTGGAGATCGACCCGCTCACCGGGGAGCTGCTCGCCGAGCGGGAGCAGATAGATATATACCCCGCCAAGCACTTCGTGACCTCCTACGACAAGCTGATGGCCGCTATCGAGGACATAAAGGTCGAGCTAAAGGAGCGAGTCGCCGAACTGAAGAGCCTGGGCAAGCTGCTCGAGGCACAGAGGCTCGAGGACCGCACCAACTACGACATCGAGATGCTGCGCGAGGCAGGCTACTGCACCGCGGTTGAGAACTACTCCCGCCACCTCGCCCGCCGCCCCCCGGGAAGCCGGCCGTGGACGCTTCTGGACTACTTCCCCGATGATTTCCTGCTCTTTGTCGATGAGTCACATATGGGCCTTCCACAGATCAGAGGCATGTACCACGGAGACCGCTCCCGCAAGGAGACCCTGGTGGAGTACGGCTTTCGCCTCCCCTCGGCTCTGGACAACCGGCCGTTGAACTTCGATGAGTTCCAAAGCCTCGTTAATCAGGCTATCTATGTGTCGGCTACGCCTGGACCTTATGAGTACCAGCACAGCGCCCAGGTAGTGGAGCAGGTGGTTCGCCCCACCGGGCTCCTCGACCCCACTGTTGAGATCAACCCTACCCGGGGGCAGATCGACGACCTCCTCGATCAAATCAAGACCCGAACCGACCGCGGCGAGCGCTGCCTGGTTACCACCCTGACCAAGAGAATGGCCGAGCAGCTTGCCGATTACCTCAGGGAGATGGGCATAAAGACCCACTACCTGCACTCGGAGATCGATACCCTGGAGCGGGTAGAGATACTACGCGACCTCCGGCTGGGCGTCTACGATGTGGTGGTAGGTATTAACCTGCTCCGCGAGGGTTTGGACTTGCCCGAGGTGAGCCTGGTTGCCATCCTCGATGCCGACAAAGAGGGATACCTGAGGTCTGAGGGCGCGCTCATCCAGACCATGGGCCGTGCCGCCCGTCATATCGAGGGGCATGTTATAATGTACGCCGACACGGTGACCGACTCCATGCGCCGCGCTATAGACGAGACCAACCGCCGGCGCAATATTCAGCTAGCCTATAACCAAGAGCACGGCATCACCCCACAGGGCATCAGGAAAGCGATCAAGGGCATCACCGATCAGCTAAAGGCAGTAGCCGAGACCCGGGCCCAGTACACGGTGGCAACCGATATGCCCAAAGATGAGATCGCCCGCCTGATTAAGAACCTGGAATCCCAAATGAAGACCGCTGCCAGGAATCTTGAGTACGAGAAGGCGGCTCTGATCAGGGACCAGATTGTAGACTTGAGGAAAGAAATAGTCTAGCATCATAGTCAACCTCAGCATTCATCGCAACTCTCCCTCCCCTTGCGGGAGGGAGTTAGAGAGAGGGGGAGGTTCACCCTCTCTTCGAGGGAGAGGAATGCGGCGTGAGGATTTAGGCAAGATACTGTGATTGGATGGGGGCTGGCGATTTGGAAAAGGAAGAGACCAGACAGGAACGCCGCGAGGCGAGGTTGCGCAAGAGGGGAGAGAAGATGCTCCAGCATGGTCGCGGCCTGGTTCGAGTCTACAAGGACGCCATCCTCAAGCGAGCCAGACAAATGCGTAGAAAAGGAGCTAGTTGAAGCAAACAGGCATCTTTTTCCTCTATCTTATCGGCGAAAGGCTGAGCGATTTCCCCGAAGAGCTGGAGGGCATATTAGACAAGCCTAACGTGCACTTCTACGAAGCTTTCTACGAAGTGACGCCGACCCCTGAGGAGCTACTGCTGAAGGTCCATTCGCCCCGCATGATAGAGGGGGTGAAACAGACCATCTACTACGAGACAGCCCTGTACTCGACAGGTGGCACAGTGCAGGCTGCGGAGAGGATATGGCGCGGGGAGATAGATAACGCCTTCGTTTTCACCGGGAGCGGCGACCACCACGCTGGCAGAGACTACTTCGGGGGAGGGTGCCACTTCAACGGCGCAGCCTTAGCCATAGCGAAGCTAAGAGACGAGTTCGGGGCGAGGAGATTCGCCATCCTGGACACCGACTCCCATCACGGCGACGGCACCAGAGACATATTCAGAGACGACGACGACGTTCTCCACATCTGCCTTTGCAGCCAGAACCTGGACCACGGCACCAATGTGGACGTAGCGATCCCCTACTCGATATCCGACGAGGAATATCTCTCCAGGCTCGAGGCCGAGTTTGCGCCGCGGGTTGCCGCATTCAAGCCGGAAATCGTCTTCTGGGAATTCGGCTATGACGCCACCAGCGGTGATTACGGTAGTAAAGGACTCTCCCCCGACTGCCACCCAAGGATAGCGAGAATCGTGAGCCGAGCAGCGGAGGATGTTTGTCAGGGAAGAATGGTAGCCATACTCTGTGGGGGCAGCAGGCGTGATATAGCCCGCTACTGTATCCCCAAGATAATAACCTGCCTGGCAGAGTAATATTCACCCTCATCCTTGTTCAGCAATCAGATAACATAGTCGCCTGTAGCGTCGTGACTCCTGTCACGACGAAGAATTGGCTGCCACAGGAGTGGCAACGCTACGAG
>CAYVES010000211.1:0-2994 GCA_964449845.1 uncultured Dehalococcoidia bacterium | reverse complement strand
AAAGAGCGGATAACGTACGACACCCTGCTGGACAGAGCGAATTGCATGGCCAGCGCTCTGCTGAAAATGGGCGTCAAGAAGGGGGATAAGGTTGCAATTTGGATGAGCAATATACCCGAGTGGGTAGATGCGCACTTCGCCTGTGTCAAAATAGGGGCTCCCGTTATCCCGCTCAACACCCGATACAAGGTTCACGAACTGGAATACATCCTCAGGCAGTCCGATACAACCACCCTTTTTATGATGGACCGCTTCCTCAAGATAGATTTTATCCCCATGATTTACGAAGTTTGCCCAGAGTTAAAAGAGTGCAAGCCTGGTGAGCTGCAATGCGAGAAGTTACCGCTGCTCAAAAGAGTCATCATAGTTGGCGAACAAAGCTATCCGGGGATGCTCGATTACAATGAAGTGCTCAAAGCTGGCAAGGACTATGCCAGTAACGATGATTTGAAGAAGGCTCAGGAGGCGGTAGAGCCTGAGGATGTCTACATCATTCCCTTTACCTCGGGCACAACTGGCTTTCCCAAGGGCGTGGTGACCACTCACTACCAGTACCTCAGGGTTATCGCTGCCTTTAGCGACAGGTTTCAGATGACAGAAAAGGACCGTATTCTGGTCGTATCCCCCTTCTACCACAACATGGGGAATATGACTGGAATGACGCTGGGCGCGTGCCATGGGGCCTGCATTCTGCCCATGGAGTCCTTCGACCCCGGCGAGGCCTTAAGGTTGATAGACGAGGAGAAGGTGACCAATTTCACCGGCTCGCCCACGATGTACATCATGATGCTGGACCATCCCGACTTCCCCAAGCGTGATACCAGTGGCATAAAGAGCGCGATTATCGGTGGGGCAGATGTGTCTCCAGACCTGGTAAGAACCATCATCGAAAAAATGAAAATCGAAGATATGATATCGGGCTATGGAATGACGGAGAACACTGGCATCAGCACTTGCACCCGTCGTGGTGACCCACCTGAGCTAGTCGCCAACACCTGTGGAAAGCTCATGTTTGACGATTGCGAGCTCAAGATACTGGAGCCAGAAACAGGAAAGGAACTTCCCCCAAACACTCAAGGGGAGCTTTGCACTCGTGGCTGGTTCGTTATGAAGGAGTATTACATGCAGCCTGAAGAAACGGCGAAAGTCTTTGACACTAAAGGGTGGTTCCATACCACTGACTTGGCCACGATGGATGAGAACGGATACGTCAAGATAACCGGCAGGCTCAAGGATATGTTCATTACCGGAGGGGTGAACGCTTACCCTGCAGAGATAGAAAGCTTCCTGATGACACATCCCAAGGTAGCCATGGTTGCAGTAGCTGGAGTGCCAGACAGGAGAATGGGCGAGGTAGCTATGGCCTTCATTAAGTTGAAGGAAGGCCAGACCGCCACTGCAGAGGAAATAATAGGTTTCGCCAGGGAGAAGATGGCCAATTACAAAGCTCCAAAGTACGTGAAGTTCGTAGATGATTTCCCGATGACGGCCACCGGCAAGATACAGAAGTTCGTCCTCAAGGATGCAGCCGTAGAGGAACTAGGGCTCGATAAGCAATAATGGCTTCTGAGTTCCGCCGCCGTATCCAGAACGAGGATGTGCCAAAGAGAAAAGGAGGAAAGTAGCGGTGAATTTCAACTTGACCGAGCAGCAGGAGATGTTCCAGAAGGAAGTCAGGAAGTTCGCTGAGACGGAGCTCACCCCTCTGGTAGATATAATGGACAAGCAGAACGACTTCCCCCATGAGATACGGCCCAAACTGGCTGCCATGAACCTCTATGCAATTCCCTTCGATCCAAAATACGGTGGCGCTGGTTCTGACCATGTCAGCCTGACTCTAGCCATGGAAGAAGTGGCAAAGATACTGGCTCCTCTGGCGATACACATGCAGGTGGGAAACGTTACCTGCGACAGGTTCAATAAACAGGGTACCGAAGAACAGAAAAGGGAATGGATGATTCCGATCTCTGAAGGCAAGAAGCTTGTCTGCTTCTGCTTTACCGAGCCGGATACAGGTTCAAACCCAAAGATGCTCAAGACCACAGCAAGGTTGGATGGCGATAGCTATGTTCTGAACGGACGGAAAAGATTCATCACCAACGCTCCTTTTGCCGACGCAGCCTTCATTTTTGCAAAAGACGATGAAGGGGACATCAGCCTGTTCCTTGCGGAAGCAGATAGGAAGGGCTTCTCTACCGAAAAGAAGATGGATAAGCTGGGGTTAAGGGGTACCGAGCTCTGTGATGTGGTCTTGGATGATGTCCGAATACCCAAAGAGAACCTGATGGGAGGCAAGGGCGGGAAGTTTGATGCGCTGAAGGACGCGATGACCATAGGCAAGATGTGTCTCAGTGCCCAGTGTGTGGGGCTTATGCAAGCCTCTCTGGACGAGGCCATCAAGTATTCCATGCACCGAATGCATTTCGATGAGCCGATCTTCGATTTGCAGGCTATTCACTGGCTGCTGGCTGAGATGGCCTCCCAGCTCGAGGCCTCGCGGTGGTTGACCTATCGTGCTGCTTTCCTCAAAGACCAGGGCATGGATACTATCAAAGACATGGCCATAACAAAGTTATTCGTAACTCAGACCGCTGTGGATGTCTGCAGATGGGGCATGCAGGTACATGGTGCCTATGGCATCAGCAAGGAGTACAAGATCGAGCGGCTGTTCAGAGACGCCAAGATGTACGAGCTGCTCGAGGGGACGTCTGAGATACAAAGGGAGCTCATAGTGAGGCGTTTGCCGAGGTAGCAAAACTAAAACGCTCCCCCAACCCTTCACTAAGCCCGAAACCTGCGCAGCGCCATCAGCAGCCCGGCGATGCTCTTGGCATCGCACACCTCGCCTGAGGCGATAAGCTCGGGGACTGCGGTCAGGGGTACGCGCACCAGCTCGATATTCTCGTCGCTGTCAGCTACACTCTCAGCCGGTGTGAGCTCGGTGGCAAGATAGAGATGCATGTCCTCGGTGCAGAAACCGGGGCTGGTATAGAA
>CAYVES010000210.1:0-3027 GCA_964449845.1 uncultured Dehalococcoidia bacterium | reverse complement strand
TGTAGGACGAGGTACTGCTATCGATGAGGCAATACTCTGGCAAAACGTTAAGCTGGGCAGGGATGCAACAGTGAGAAGTAGCGTCGTCGGCAACAATAGCGTCATCGGCGAAAATACCTGGGTTATTGAGGAATCGGTTATCGGCGATGATATCGCTATCGGTAGCAGTAACAAGCTGGAACACGGTATCAGGATCTGGCCCGGGAGTACCATCGCAGACAATGCCATTTCATTCTAGGTGACTACAGAATGCCCCCAACGATTAAGTTCGGCACCGACGGCTGGCGAGGTATCATAGCCGAGGATTTCACCTTCGACAACGTCCGCGCTTGCGCCCAGGGGGTGGCGAACTATCTGCTGGACCACGGCATCGCCTCACAAGGCTTGCTAGTAGGCTATGATACCAGATTTGGTTCGGAGGATTTCGCCGCTGCTGTAGCCGAGGTGGTCGCGGCCAGCGGGATCAGGGTATTCCTCAACCCCAAAGCAGCTCCCACTCCAGTGATCAGCTACGCCATCGTGGCTAAGGGAGCAGCAGGAGGGGTAATCATTACCGCTAGCCACAACCCTGCCATCTGGAATGGGTTCAAGTATAAACCAGAGTATGGCGGCAGTGCTTCGCCCGAAGTCACTGCTGAGTTAGAAAGCTACATTCAGCAGATTCTGAGCCGCGGCGAGATAAAACACCTACCCCTAGCCGATGGCCTGAAGCAAGGGCTGATCGAGTATTACGACCCAAGACCCATCTATTTGAGCCACATAACTGAGATGGTCAACCTTGGACGGATACGGGAGGCAGGTCTGAAGATAGCTGTAGATTCTATGTACGGGAGTGGAGCTGGCTACTTCAAGGAGTTGTTGTCAGGTGGCACCACAGATGTCATTGAGATCAACGCTGAGCGCAACCCTCTCTTCCCTGGCATACAGCCAGAGCCCATTGCCCAGAATTTGACCAAGCTTTCGGAAATGGTACGAGAGATCAAAGCCGATATCGGGCTGGCCACCGACGGCGACTCCGACCGCATTGGCCCTTTAGACGAAAACGGCTCCTTCATCACACCACTCCAGGTATTCGCATTGCTCGCCCTATACCTCCTGGAAGTACGCGGTGAGCGAGGGGCTATCGTCAAGTCCGTAACCACAACGGACATGGTCTACCGGCTGGGCGAGCTCTTCTCAGTGCCCGTACATGAAACGCTCGTTGGTTTCAAATATCTCGGCCCTCTGATGATCGCCGAGAATGCCCTTATCGGAGGCGAGGAGAGCGGCGGCTTCGGCTTCCGCGGGCATATTCCGGAGCGCGATGGCATCCTGGCTGGGCTCTATTTACTCGACTTCATGGTCAGCACGGGCAAGAAGCCCTCGGAGCTACTGAAGTATCTCTATGACAAGGTAGGACCCTACTATTACGAGCGGACCGATTTCCACTTCCCTGCGGAGAAACGAGAGACGATCATGCAGCGTTTTGACCAGCTAAAGCCCAGCCAGATCGATAATACTCCGGTGACCAACATCGACACCTCTGATGGTTTTCGCTTCCGGCTCAGCGACGGAAGCTGGCTCCTTATCCGCTTCTCAGGAACGGAACCACTCCTTCGCATATATGCTGAAAGCGACTCCATAGCACATGTGGAAAGGCTTCTCGAGGCGGGAAGAAAGCTGGCTGGTATTTAGACAATGATAGACCTGGATGACCGGGAGGTTTGTAAAAGACTCGACCCTGCGGATATGCGGGGACGCATCCGTGAGCTGCCCCAGGAGTGCCTCAAGGCATGGCGGCAGGCCCTGGGCTTGGAACTGCCCTCAGACTATTCCAGTGCGAACAAGGTCGTCATTCTAGGTATGGGGGGCTCCGCTATAGGGGCCGACCTGCTGAGCAGACTGGTTGCCGCCGAGAGCAAGGCGCTCATTTCGGCAGATCGAGACTATGACCTGCCCGCTTATGTAGACGGCAATACCTTGGTCATTGCCTCCAGCTATTCGGGGATGACCGAAGAGACCCTTTCATCCTTTACCCAGGCGCTGTCGACACCAGCCAAGAAGATAGTCTTGACCACCGGGGGCAAGTTAGGAGCCCTTGCCGAAGAAAAGGGTATCCCCGTTTTCACTATCGACTATATAGCTCAACCACGCGCAGCCCTAGCCCACAGCTTCTTCCCATTGCTTGGCATCTGCCAGCGTATCGGCCTTGTCAGCGACAAATCGGGAGAAGTTGAGGAGATGATGCAGGTACTCGAGAGACTGCAAACCACCATCGACGACACCTGCCCAACCTCTCGTAACCCAGCCAAACAAATGGCAACCAAGATATATGACCGTCTGGTGGTCATCTACGGTGCAGGCATTCTCTCACCGGTAGCGCAGCGCTGGAAAGGACAGATAAACGAAAATAGTAAAGCGTGGGCCTTTTACGAGGCATTCCCCGAGCTAAACCACAATGCCGTGGTCGGCTATGAGTTCCCCGCCGAAATGGCGCAGAGAGCCTTTGTGATCCTCCTCCGCTCTCAGCACCTCCATCCCCGAACCCTCATCAGGTACGAGGTCACCGCTGAGGTGCTGAGGCAGGCAAAAGTAAGCTATGAAATAGTCGATGGCTTGGGAGAGAGCGCCCTTAGCCAGATGATGAGCCTTATTCTGTTTGGCGACTGGGTAAGCTACTATCTGGCGCTTCTATATGAGACCGATCCATCCCCAGTAAGAGTCATCGATTACCTCAAGAAACGGCTAAGTAGGGGCGGGTTTGAAACCCGCCCCTACGTTTGAAACCCGCCCCTTTGAAACCTACCCCTACGCCCTGTTTTCAGGATTCTCTTTGTCCAAATCCCACTTCAGGGGATTGTTCACAATGTACTTCCTTACTTCATCCAAATCGTTTTCGTTTCGTATTACATGTTCGTAATAATTGCGCTGCCACACCGGTCTTCCTGGTGTGTTGTGCAACTCATTGATTCGACGCGATGAAAATGTCTTGAATGCTCGTATTATCTCTGTTAGCCGATGACGTTTGTTAACCGTTGTAGGGGCGGG
>CAYVES010000209.1:0-3129 GCA_964449845.1 uncultured Dehalococcoidia bacterium | reverse complement strand
AGCTTTGCTCATGGCCTCGTCCAGAATCTGGCTGCGAGACTTCTCAGCTTCGGCAGCAATGCTGGCTGCGTCATCCTCAGCCCTTTTCTTGGCTAGGCCTATGATCTCGCTCGCGGTTCGTTCGGCTTCGGCGACTAAATTGCTTGCGTTGTCCTTAGCCTCGTTTTCTGCTTCGTCTATGATCTGTCTGCTTTTCTGCCGAGCTTCCTCGATGACCTTGGTTGCTTGAGGCTTGGCCTTGTTTTTTGCCTCCTCTATGATTTGTCTGCCTTCCCCCTGGGCTTCGCCGATGATCTTGGCAGCTTCGGGCTTGGCCTTGTTTTTTGCCTCCTCTATGATCTGGTTGGCCCTCTGTTGAGCTTCCGTGACTATGTTGCTTGCGTCAGTCTCTCCACGCTTCTTCGCCTCGTCAATTATCAGGTGTCCGGCCTGCTCAGCTTCGTTGACTACATTGCTTGCACGATCCTCAGCCCTACTGTTCTCTTCGTCTATGATCTGACTGGCTTTCTGCTTGGCTTCTGAGATAATCCTCTTTGCGGTGTACTCAGCCTTCCTGTTCGCCTCGTCCAGAATCTGGCCGGCAGTACATTCCACGGTCTCTGCGAGTATCTCCTGTGCTCTCTGCCTCGCTCTGGCCTCAGCTTCAGCGATGATTTTGCTTGCCCATTTCTCTGCCTCGATCACGGTTATGTCCGCAAACTTCAGGGGAGAATCTGGGTTTTCCAGTTTGTTGCCATCAATCATCTGCTTCGCGCCTCCCTGCGGGGTTCGCGGGGGAGTTCGGATCGTCCGGTTTCGGAGTCAAGTCGCCGGAGTGGCCTGTCACTGCGCTAACAAGAGAATCCATCCCCTCAACCTTCTTGGCGAAGTCGCCATGTCGGCTTGTCAGGTTAGCGGCAATTGAACATACTTTGGGTTCGATCAGCCCCTCTGTTGACCATGTTTAGGTTTCGTCTCCGAATCTCCTCTTCAGTTTCCATATGCTCACGTCACATCATGGCCCTGTTACATTGATTTTGATCAAGTCTACACTGCATAGCAATGGTATTTTAGTACTTTGCCCAAAGTAATTTGGTTTGGTCCTGCACACCCATTTGGGTAGTGATTCGGAGGGTAGGTCTCACAAGTACTTGGCAGAGGTGAAGACGGTAGCGGCTCTAGGAAGGATGAGCCCCGGGGAGCATGAAAGAAGAAGTCGGGGCGAGAGGATTTGAACCTCCGACCTCAGCGTCCCGAACGCTGCGCGCTAACCGGACTGCGCTACGCCCCGATGCCATGATTATAGCTCAACGGACCGTGGTTAGCAACGACGAGCGATTTTGGATTCCCTGGCAATTTACATATCCTCCACTATGTGATAACATCAACAATAGAGATAGCGAGCCCTATAACCTAATGGCAAAGGAGTAAGAATGGCTGAGGAGAAGAGATCCCAACCTACGAAGAAAACCGTTGACCCCGTCGTAGTGGAGATGCTTGAGAAAGCCCAGGTCGAGGGGGTATCTACGGCTTTCAGTAGGGCTGAGGAGACCAAGCCCTGCCCCATCGGGCATGAGGGCAATTGCTGCAGGAATTGCTTCATGGGGCCCTGCCGTCTGGTAGGCAAGACTACAGTGGGCATCTGCGGTGCGACTAAGGAGACTGTCTCTGCTAGAAATCTGATTCGCTGGATTGCTGCCGGTGCAGCAGCCCACTCTGACCACGGTCGCGATATGGCGCACACGCTAGTGGCTGCTGCCACAGGTGAGGCGCCGGACTACCAGATAAAGGATGAGAAGAAGCTCAGAGCAGTGGCCCATTATCTGGATGTCCCGGAGGAGGGGCGAACCAAAGATGAGGTCGCCATTGATGTAGGCAGAGTGGCCCTTGGTGAGTTTGGACGTCAGGACGGAGAATTGCTCGCTCCCCGTAGGGCACCTGCCAAGCGGCAAGAAGTGTGGCACAGGTTGGGTGTTTACCCACGAGGGATAGACCGCGAGATTGTGGAGACCTTGCACCGCACCCATGTTGGAAATGACCAGGATGCGGAGCACATTCTGGATCATGGCCTGCGCAATGCCTTGGCCGACGGGTGGGGCGGCTCCATGCTCAGCACTGACATCAGCGATATTCTGTTCGGCACCCCGGGCCCGGTAGCTGCCAGTTCCAACTTCGGCGCCCTCAGAGAAGACGAGGTGAACCTTGTCATACATGGCCACGAGCCCACCCTCTCTGAGCTCATCGTGGCAGCGGCCAGCGACCCTGAGATTGTCGAGTACGCCAAGTCGAAGGGCGCCAAGGGCATAAATCTGACAGGCATCTGCTGCACCGCTAACGAGATCCTGATGCGCCAGGGAGTGCCTGTGCTGGGCAATTTCCTTTCCCAGGAGCTGGCCATCGTCACCGGTGCGATAGACGCTATGGTGGTGGATATCCAGTGCATCATGCAGGGTATAGTGCAGGCGGGTGAGAACTATCACACCAAGATAATCACCACCTCGCCCAAAGCGAAGATTACAGGGGCCATGCACATAGAGTTCGACGAGCATAGGGCTATGGAGATAGCCAAGACCATTCTTCGCACCGCGATCGACAACTACCCCAACCGGGGAAAGATACGCGTCCCCGATATACAGGACCGCTTGGTTGCCGGTTTCTCACATGAGTACATCGCCTATATGTTGGGAGGGAGTTTGAGGGAATCCTTCCGTCCCCTGAATGATGCCATTATGGCGGGCCGAATTCGGGGCGCTGCTGGCGTGGTTGGCTGCAACAACGCCAGGGTGACGCACGATGACCCGCACCTCTACATTGTAAAGGAACTGATTAAGAACGACGTGCTGGTAGTGACCACAGGGTGTAACGCTATCGCCTGTGCCAAGCAGGGATTGCTGACCCCGGAGGTTATGGACCATTGTGGCCCTGGGCTGAGGGAGGTCTGTCAGGCAATAGGTATTCCACCGGTACTGCATATGGGCTCCTGTGTCGATAACTCTCGCATCCTAACCGTTCTTGCGCAGTGTGCCACCGAGGGTGGTCTGGGCGAGGATATCAGCGATCTGCCGGTAGCAGGATTTGCTCCTGAGTGGATGTCAGAGAAAGCGATCTCCATCGGGGCTTACTTCGTTGCCTCAGGCGTCACCACCTGGA
>CAYVES010000208.1:0-3153 GCA_964449845.1 uncultured Dehalococcoidia bacterium | reverse complement strand
TGCGTAGGTCTGGCTTGGTGCCGTCAATTTTATCTTTTACGAAGGGCAAATATAACCCGGCATAATTAGAACCGCCACCGATGCAGCCGACGATGATATCGGGGTAGGCATCTGCCTTCTCCATCATTAGCTTCCTAGCCTCCAGACCGTTTACCGTTTGGTGAAGCAGGACATGGTTAACTACGCTGCCTATGGAGTACTTGGTATCTTCACGGGCGAAGGCATCCTCTAGGGCTTCGCTGATAGCGATGCCCAGGCTGCCTGTGGAGTTCGGATCTTCTGCCAGGATTTTGCGCCCGATCTCGGTGTCCTCGCTGGGGCTAGGCACACATTTAGCCCCCCACGTCTCCATGAGGATGCGGCGGTAGGGCTTCTGGTTGTAACTCACCTTGACCATATAGACCTTTAGCTCCAGGCCGAAGAGCATGCAACCCATCGACAGGGCGCTGCCCCACTGCCCGGCGCCGGTCTCCGTGGTGAGGCGTTTCACCCCTTCCTTCTTGTTGTAGTATGCCTGGGCCACGGCAGTATTCGGCTTGTGGCTCCCTGCCTGGCTTGTCCCTTCATACTTATAGAAGATCTTTGCCGGTGTGTCCAAAGCCTTCTCAAGCCGATATGCCCGGTGTAGCACTGTTGGTCTCCAGGTGCGGTAAATCGCTTGCAGTTCCTCAGGGATTTCAATCCAGCGCTCCTTGCTGAACTCCTGCTCATTAAGCGCCTCGGCAAATAGAGGAGGTGGTAGCCGCGTCGGCTCTTTTGTCCCTGGATGAAGCAGTGGCGGCAGAGGCTCCGGCAAATCAGCCTGGATGTTGTACCAATGGGTTGGCATGTCCTTTGGGTCAAGAAAATACATTGTTCTCTCCACTTTTTCCTCCTTTAGTTTTGTGGGCTTGAAACCTCTAGCTAAGTAGCCTGCTACATAGCAAACCTCCTTTTCTCGGTTCAGCTCCCAGCAGGATTTTCGACTTGGTTAGAAAGGGCATCCCTCAGGCTCTGGATGAAAGAGGGCACTTTGGTGGCCGGGTCCTTTTCTTCGATCAGTTGTATGAGACGGCTGCCTACAATAACTCCATCTGCTACCTTTGCCACCCGGCGTGCCTCGTCCGGGGTGGATATCCCGAAGCCGACACAAAGTGGCTGGCGGGCCCTCTGCCGCACTCTTGAGACGAAGCTTTCCAGCTCTTGAGGTAACCTGTCCCGAGCCCCTGTAACCCCGGTTAGCGACACGAGATAGATGAACCCCCGCGACCTCGCTGCTACCACGTTGATGCGTTCGTCGGTGCTCGTGGGAGCAAGCAGGTAAATAAGGTCGAGGCCGTGCCTCAGGGAGACATCCTCCAGTTCCGCCCCCTCCTCAGGGGGCAGGTCGGGGACGATCAGTCCACTGATGCCAGCTTGGGAACAATCCCGGCAGAAGGCGTCTAGCCCATATCTATGCACCGGGTTGAAATAGGTCATGAACACGAGCGGTATGTCTACCTGTGCTCTTAGCTTTTGAGCTACCCCGAGGCAGAGTTCTGGGGTAATCCCTTGTTTTAGCGCATGATAGCTCGCCCTCTGGATCGTGGGACCATCGGCTAAGGGGTCTGAGAAGGGTATCCCCAGCTCTACGAGGTCGCATCCAGAAGAGGCTATCAGGGGAACTATCTCCAGAGTGGTCTCCACGTTGGGATATCCCACGGTGACGTAGGTAATAAGCGCCTTATGCCCTGTCTTAGTAAAGATATCCTTGATTGCACTCACAGGCTTATTCCTAACGCCTCAGCCACAATGGAGATGTCTTTGTCGCCTCGACCGGAGAGATTAACTACCAAAAGCTTGTTTTTGTCCAGCTCAGGTGCTATTTGCGCGGCGTAATATATAGCGTGGGCTGGCTCGAGGGCGGGGATTATACCCTCGGTCGTGGACAGGAGCTGAAATCCCTCCAGCACCTGGTCGTCGCTGACTGCGACGTAGCTTACTCGTCCCCTGTCCTTGTAGTAGCTATGCTCGGGTCCTACCCCGGGATAGTCCAGGCCGGGGGCGATGCTGCGCGTATCTCTCACCTGGCCATGTTGGTCCTGCAACAAATAGGACTTAGCACCGTGGAGTATGCCCGGGCTACCAGCTACCAACGGGGCAGCATGGTTTCCACTGCCCAGGCCAAGCCCCGCCGCCTCGACCCCGATCAGCTTTACGCCAGGCTCATCGATGAAGGGGTGGAAGATCCCGATAGCGTTGCTGCCTCCGCCCACACACGCAATTATGTAGTCGGGGAGTCTTCCATGAGCTGCCATTAGCTGCTCTCTGGTCTCTCGCCCGATTATCGACTGGAAATCGCGCACTATCATGGGATAGGGGTGGGGGCCAACGACGGAGCCCAGCAGATAGTGAGTTGTGCGCACATTGGTCACCCAATCGCGGATAGCTTCATTAATAGCGTCCTTAAGGGTGCGGCTCCCCGAGGCAACCGGGCGTACTTCAGCGCCGAGCAGTTTCATCCTGAAGACATTCAGGGATTGGCGCCGAATGTCCTCCTCGCCCATGTAGACAACGCAGTCCAGCCCCAACATGGCGCATACGGTGGCTACCGCCACGCCATGTTGCCCGGCGCCGGTCTCTGCTATCACTCGCCGCTTGCCCATTCGAAGAGCCAGCAGCCCCTGGCCGAGAGTGTTGTTGATCTTGTGGGCGCCGGTATGAGCCAGGTCCTCCCGCTTCAGCAGGATTTGTGCCCCACCGAGCTTCTGCGTCAGTTTCCGGGCGTGGAAAAGGGGTGTGGGGCGGCCAACATAATCGCGGCACAGCGAGTTGAACTGCTCCCAGAAGCCCGCGTCAGCGCACGCCTGACTATAGGCCGATTCAAGCTCGCTCAAGGCAGGCATGAGTGTCTCGGGCACGAATTTGCCGCCATAGGGGCCATAGTGGCCTTGTTCATCCGGTAGTTTCAATTCTTCCTCCGTTGTGGTTGCACCTCATTAGGGCAGACACGCTGGTCTGCCCCTACGTGTATGTTCGACCGATGTTGTAGGGGCAATCCGATGTGATTGCCCTCATCTAGGTAGACACGCTGGTCTGCCCCTACGGATAGAATGCTCGTGCCTCTTCTGAAGATTTTACTGCCGCAATGAAGGCACGTAATTTATCGTGGTCCTTCTTCCCCGGCTCTGCCTC
>CAYVES010000207.1:0-3174 GCA_964449845.1 uncultured Dehalococcoidia bacterium | reverse complement strand
CCGGAAGACGACGAAGGCAGCCTGGTTGTGAGAATGCACCCAGATGACCTTCCCAAAGGCATCAAGTGGAATAGGTATATACACCTCTCAGCAAGAGACGCGAAGATAACCTGCAGGGTGCGCAATAACGAGCTGGCAGAGGTTCCGCATCCACGGGTTCATCAGATCAACATCAACAGAAACCTGAGGGATCTCCTTAGAGTCAAATCAGGTACGGTATACGATTTCTATCTGAGCAAAGCGCCATTCTGGAAAGCGCCTTCCTATGTTATGCTGTACCATCCCAGCGGGATCGTAAGGCGAAATATGGTTCTCAGAATAATTGCGGCAACTGTCGTGGTCTTAGCTGCTATTGGCGGAGTCTTGTATTACTTCCTGGGGTACCAATGACGGTATGTTAGTAACTCTAAAAGCCTCTTACCAGTTTCAAAAAGCGCACGATATGTCACCCGGTTCCCCGTCTTCTCCAAAATGAAACCACCTCTCACTCCTGAGCCGTGAATTGGCATTCAAAAAGCCCACCACTTGGGTGTTCTCTTATGGTGGGCAGCAAAGTTTTTTGTCACTCCCCTCCCCTGGCGGGAGGGGATTAAGGGGAGGGGGAATTCACCCTCACCCAACCTCTCCCATCAAGGGAGAGGAGCTCTGTACAAAGCGATGCGAAAGAGTATAATCAGTTAGAATCCATGGATTAAGGTCTCACCAGCGTAGGTTGACAACTTTGGACAGCGTATCCTAAAATTGATGAAACGTGTATCATACTGTATAATCAGCAACTGATAGTCTCACTGCATTGAGTTCGTAATGAAGATCAACGTTGCCCAGCAGCTAAAGGAAGCTGTAGGCTCTGTTCGTCACTATGCGATCGACGAGATAGGGGATGCTGGCTTCCCTATTTACGGCGAAGTGCAACTGCTTCGCACCAATCGCAGCATCCTGGTACGCGGTACCCTGGAGACCACTGCTAGAGACGTGTGCAGTCGCTGCCTCGAGGATTTCGACCACCCCCTGTCCCTGGATATTGAGGAGGAGTACTTCTTGACAAGAGACCCGGCTAGCGGAGCACTCCTCACCCCATCAACCGAGACGGGCGCCTTCACCATCGATGAGAATAATCTCCTCGATCTTGGCGAGGCAGTGCGCCAGTATGCGCTGCTGGCTCAGCCCATGAAGCCGATTTGCCGGGAGGACTGTGCCGGCTTATGTCCTCAGTGTGGCTGCAACCTTAACTACGAAACCTGCGATTGCATACCTATTAAGCCTGACTCGTCCTGGGCTCCGCTGCAAGAGTTGCTTTCAGGCGAGAGGCAAGGTGTAGACAAAGAAAGAGGTTAACCAAATCATGGCTCTGCCCAAAAGGAAATATGCTAGGGCGCGACAGGGGAAAAGGCGCAGCCACCTCAAGTTGGCTATCCCCTCCCTGGTGCCTTGTCCCCAATGCCACAACATCAAACCTGCTCACCAGGTTTGCCCTTTTTGCGGGACCTACCGGGGAAGGGAAGTAATCATAGAAAGCAAGCCTAAAAGGAGCGAGTAATCGGGGGGAGGCAGCTCATGGTTGAGTTGGAAACAAAGTCGCTACCGAAGACCGCCTACGTCTTTCCCGGCCAGGGCTCACAGGCAGTAGGTATGGGCTACAACCTGTACCAGAGCTCACGCCAGGCCAGGGAGGTCTTCGAGGAGGCGGATTCAGCGCTCCAGATGCCTCTGGTACGACTCTGTTTTGAGGGACCCGAGGAGGAGCTGCGCGAGACCATCAATGCTCAACCGGCGATACTGACAGTCAGCATCGCTTGCCTGAGAGCCGCTTCAGAGTTCGGCATTCCATTGAAGCCAGTCCTTGTCGCCGGTCACAGCCTCGGTGAGTACACTGCGCTCGTGGCTGCCAACGTCATTGAGTTTGCTGACGCAGTTCGCCTTGTCAGAG
Source organism: uncultured Dehalococcoidia bacterium (assembly GCA_964449845.1). GTDB lineage: Bacteria > Chloroflexota > Dehalococcoidia > SZUA-161 > SZUA-161 > SOKG01. The sequence goes on along the minus strand of CAYVES010000207.1, from coordinate 1,247 downwards.
AGCGGGGGCGCTTGATGCATGAAGCGGGCAAAACCAAACCTGGAGGTATGGCAGCAATCATTGGACTTGATGAAGCCTCATTAGAAGAGGTATGCCTGGAGACCGGTGCCCAGATAGCCAACCTTAACTGCTCGGGGCAGATCGTGATCAGCGGCACCAGAGAGTCTGTGGCCCGCTCCATGGACTTGGCTAAAGCCAGGGGAGCACGGAGGGTAGTGCCCCTTCAGGTTAGCGGCGCTTTTCATTCCGTTCTGATGCAGCCTACAGTGGAGGGCATGGCCCAGGCCATCTCACAGGTTAGCTTTAGTCGTGCTCAAGTTCCCATAGTCGCCAACAGCACTGCCCAGCCGCTAACCAGCCCCGATGAAGTGAAAGAGGAACTCCTGCGGCAGCTATGTCACTGTGTTCAGTGGCAGCCCTCAGTGGAATATATGGTAGGGGTCGGAGTTGCCACTTTCATCGAGATTGGCCCCGGCCAGGTGCTCTCTGGACTGATCAAGAGGATCAGCAACGAAGTGCAAGTTCTCAATATGAGCGATGTGGAGTCGATCAAAGGCATAAGCCTCTGAAGAACACGTCGTCTCATCTAGATTTCCAAAGTGAGAGTTGACAGTGGACTTATCTGCAAGGGTTGCCATAGTCACCGGAAGCGGCCAAGGCATTGGTCGTGAGATAGCATTGACCCTGGCAGAGCACGGCGCTAGCGTGGTAATCAATGACATCAACGCCACTTCCGCAAATGAGGTGGCAGCCGAAATCGTGGCCAGGAATGGAAAGAGCATTGTCCTTACCGCCGATATCACTGTGCAGGAGCAAGTGGCCAGCCTCGTCGACCAGACAATATCCTCCCTCGGCCAAATCGACATCCTGGTGAACAATGCCGGGATTACCCGAGATACCCTGCTCTTGAGGATGCACAGCACCGATTGGGACCAGGTATTGGCCACCAACCTGAAAGGAGCTTTCCTTTGCACCCAGGCGGTGGTAAGACACATGATGAAGCAGCGCTGGGGCCGGATCATCAATATCGCAAGCGTCGTAGGCCTGGTCGGGAACGCGGGGCAAGCCAATTACGCCGCCTCAAAGGCTGGTCTAATAGGGCTCACCAAGTCCACTGCGAGGGAGGTCGCTACCCGAGGCGTAACTGCCAATGCCATTGCCCCCGGATTTATCGACACCGAGATGAGCAGGAAACTAAGCGACAATGCGAAGCAGGAGTTCCTCAGGCAAATCCCTCTGGGATACGC
>CAYVES010000206.1:0-3227 GCA_964449845.1 uncultured Dehalococcoidia bacterium | reverse complement strand
CATAACAACAAGCGAATTCGCCACCTCCCAGCTCCCCGCTGAAAAGGCCCCAATGGAACTGGAGCGCCTTCGGCCCTCGGAGGTGCTCGTCCCCCGCGGCTCCCCGCTTCCCCAGTCATGGCTCCCTGCGCCGGCGACACAGCTCGATGATCGATCGTTTGAGCTGGATGTGGCGCGACAAGCCCTGCTCGACGCCTTCGGAGTATCCTCTCTGGAAGGCTACGGCTGCGCCCATCTTCCGCTGGCGATAATAGCAGCGGGCTCTATCCTTCAATATCTGGAGCAGACCCAGAAAGATGCGCTGGGGCAGATCAACAGCTTCGCTACTTATTCCACCGAGTCTTTCATGACCCTGGACGCCCAAACACGCCGCAACCTGGAGCTATTTCAGAGCAGCCGTTTGGGGCTGACCAGCGGCTCGCTGCTGTCCGTTATCGACCTCACCAGGACGCCGATGGGAGGGAGACTGCTCAAGAGGTGGCTGGGGCAGCCCCTTCTCGATGTAGAACGGCTGGAGCAAAGGCAACAGGCTGTATCCTGTTTTCAGTCGCCGCGGCGGATCGAGGTAATAAGCCTCCTCGGCAAGCTCAGCGACATAGCGCGGCTGGTTAACCGGGTGAGGTCAGGTATCGCCACCCCCAGAGAGCTGGTCTCCCTGCGCCGCAGCCTGGAGCAGGTCCCTCAGATGAGGGCTATGCTTGAGGAGGAAAGGGATTTGGAGTGGCTTTATTCGGAGCTCAAGCCCTGTGACGACATCGTGACATTGGTCTCCCAGGCCATCGTTGAGGATCCGCCAGCGGTGGTGGGAGAAGGGGACGTGATTAAGAGAGGCTTCTCCAGTGAATTGGACGAGCTTTGCTCAGCTTCATCGAATGCCAAGAAATACCTGGCCGATCTGGAACGAACCGAACGCGAGAGGACCGGGATCAAGCCGCTCAAGGTGGGCTATAACAAGGTGTTCGGCTACTACATCGAAGTGACGTCCGCTCACGTGCATCGCGTCCCCGAGGACTATATTCGCAAGCAGACGCTGGTGGGAGCAGAACGTTACTTCACCCCCCAGCTCAAGGAGTACGAATCGCTGATCCTCAATGCTGAGTCCAGGATCGCCGAGCTGGAGAACGCCATCTTTCGCCAGGTCTGCCGCCAGGTAGGAGCTTGGGGCGACCGTATCCTGGGCATTGCTGCCGCTGTCGCCCAGGTCGACGTCCTCTCCGCGTTCGCAGAGGTGGCAGCGAGGTATAGCTACGTTCGTCCCAAACTGACCACGGACGACTCGATAGCGATTTCCGGTGGACGCCACCCTGTTGTGGAGCGGGCGCTGGTCGATGAGCAGTTCGTCCCCAACGACGTCTACCTCTCAAACAAAGATGCCCAACTCGTTATCCTCACTGGCCCTAACATGTCGGGTAAGTCGACCTATCTGCGGCAGGTAGCCATTATTGTGCTTCTGGCCCAGGTCGGCAGCTTCGTTCCCGCAGACTCGGCTACTATAGGCCTCGTAGACAGGATCTTCACCAGGGTTGGTCTCCAGGATGACCTGGTCACTGGGCAGTCGACCTTCATGATCGAAATGCTGGAGACGGCCAACATACTCAACAACGCTACTTCAAAATCGCTGATCATATTGGACGAAATCGGACGTGGGACTTCAACCTACGACGGCCTTTCCATCGCCCAGGCCGTGGCAGAATACATTCACAACCACCCCAGGCTTGGCGCCAAGACTTTGTTTGCCACCCACTACCACGAGCTGGTAGACCTGGCGAACTTCCTGCCCCGGGTGAAGAACTTCAACGTCGCTGTGTCAGAGGAAGGTGGCAAGGTAGTCTTCCTGCGCAAGATAATCGCCGGGGGCGCTGACAAGAGCTACGGCATCCATGTAGCCCAATTGGCAGGCCTGCCCCGAGCAGTGGTGCACCGCGCCGGAGAGGTTCTGACAGACCTTGAGAACCACGTTGGGGGAAAAGCAGCGCGCAGCGCAAGTCCCCGCCGACGAGAGAAGCCCCCCTCGGACCAGCTACCGCTCTTCGGCCAAAAGCCCCCTATTATAGATGAAATCCTGGGGATGGACGTCTCCTCCATGACTCCCCTCGAGGCCATCACCAAGCTCTACGAGCTGCAGCAGAAGGCCAGGGAGTAAGGCCGAGCCAATTCTTACTCGGGTTCAGCAAGAGGCTATGGCATTGATATATGGATAGGAGGTCAACAATGTACCGGAGAATACTTGTTCCGCTGGATGGTTCGGAGCTAGCTGAGGTTGCTCTGCCCTACGCTGAGGAGCTGGCCGGAAGACTGGGTTCTGAGATCACCCTGGTACACGTTTATGAGACAGCCGAGGCCCAATATGAGCGGATGCACCAGGCGTATATCCAGAAAATGGTCGAGGCCACAAAGCAAGGTGCCGAAAGTTTTCTGGCGGAATCAAAGGCGAAGAGAGTCAACGTGAAGCCAGCCCTGCTCGTCGGCCACGCTGCCGAAGAGATTGTGGACTATGCCGACAAAGAGAATGCTGACCTGATCATCATCGCGACCCACGGTCGGTCCGGCATCAGGCGCTGGGTGCTGGGAAGCGTCGCCGCCAAGGTACTTAGGGCTGCTAAGCGGCCTGTGGCACTCATCAGGGCCGAGGGCACCCGTCGCGATGGGGGTGAAAAGGGAATGATAAAGAAGGCACTTGTCCCGCTGGATGGCTCAAAAGAAAGTGAAGCGGTAGTCCCTTACGTTGCCGAGCTAGCCTCCAGGCTCGAAGCGGAGGTCGTTCTTCTTCACGTAATGGCTCCAACATACTTTGTCTACAGCATCCCAGGAGAGACCGTCCAAATGCCCTTTGCACCGGAGGATATGGAGCGGTTTAAGGCAGAAGCCGAACACTACCTGGAAACAGTGATCGCCGCACTCAAACACAGAGGTATCAACGCAAGAGCCGAGGTAGCAGTCGGCGCCGCGGCTGAAGAGATTATCAGGCTCGCAGACGAAGCACAAGCCGATATAGTGGCTATGTCAACACATGGGCGATCCGGCATCAGTCGCTGGGCCTTCGGGAGCACCGCAGACAGAGTACTGCACGCCGGAAACACCCCTCTCCTGCTGGTGAGGGCATCGAGCGGTAGCACGGATTAGCGTGGAGTCCCTGAGGCCGTTCCGACGATACCTCAAATGCAACTGCTGAGCATATGTGCTTATGTCAATACCTGAGAAAGTCCTCCTTACATGGAGCGGCGGCA
>CAYVES010000205.1:0-3253 GCA_964449845.1 uncultured Dehalococcoidia bacterium | reverse complement strand
GGCCTATTTCATGGGGGACCAGTCGGCGGTGCGCAGGAGCTTACTCTCCCAGCGGTCGCGGTACTTGAGCCCTTCCACCATCCACTCCCCCGGTTGTGCTGGCGGCTCGCCGAAGGTGATGATGAAGGAGAATAGCTCCCAGTTGTGTATCTTGGAGAGGAGAATCGCCTCATGGAAGCGGCCGGTCCCGGGGCAGGTGCGCCAGCCGGCGGCAACGGTGATAACCGGTGGCTGCACCGCGTCCATTTGCGGCTGCAACACTGTGTGAAGGGCCTCGATGTACTCCTCCATCAAGCCCGGGTAAGGCCAGCCTGTGTCGTGCAGATAGAGGGACGGCATGCCATCGTCTATCGGGGCTTCCACTGAGCTCAAGTCCACCTCTTGAAGGGGTGACCGGGGGGTGGGCAGGAGCAGTTTGGACACAACGTCCCGGCGGTACCCGCACACGTCGCGATTCCATGCCCTCCACTTGGGGTCATTTACGGTGCGCTCGACGATGGTGCCCCACGACTGCCAGTCGCGGACGGCCGTGATGGAGACCGCCTGGTAGCTTACGCTCGTCCCGTGAGGCACCTTGAAGAACCAGAGCACCCTGGCCAGCCCGTCTCGCTCGATAAGAGGCCTCCATTGGTCACGCATCGCCTCGGAGAACTCGTCCATCTTGCCACCGATGACTTCGTGGGTTTCATGCAGGTAGATCATAGCTAACACCTCCGGTACTAGCAAATTCTAAATGCTAATTTCTAAGCTCTAAACAATGTCAAATGTTCAAAATTCAAATATTGCGAACCTTTTGAATTTCGGTCATTTGGATTTTGAATTTGTTTAGGATTTAGAGTTTCGGGTTTCGGATTTATCTCTGGCTGCCAGTATCCGGCCCAGAGGGCCTTCGCCGGTTAGGAGCTCCTCGGCCTCGTGGATGATATTGTCTATCAACTCTTTGACTGTGACTATCTCTGTGATTGCTCCTACTGCCATCGAGCCGCCCATGACGGGTAGTGGGCGGGACACCGAGTGTGGCTTTACATCGCCCACGAGTTGAAACACCTCCTGTTTTCGGGTCATCTCGTCCAGCCCCGGTGGCGGTGGCGCGAATACCCGGTCTCGCACATCTGGGTCGGAAGGTTTGGCTTTTACCAGGGCCTGCTTGTAGCGTTGAGCGATAGGGCACTCTTTTGTGGCCATGAAGAGGGTGCCCATGTACACTCCCTCCGCTCCCATAGCCAGTGCTGCCAGGAAAGTGCGGGCATCTCCAATCCCACCGGCAGCGATCACGGGAATCTTGAGTACCTTGGTCGCCATGCTGATGCTGGTCAAGGTGCTCAGATGGAGGGCCGCTTTTTCCCCCTCGCCTTCGATTCCCACAATCACCACTGCATCCGCACCGTGACGCTCGGCCGCCTGAGCGTGCTTCAGGGTGCCCACTTTATGAATCCAGCGTATCCCTGCCTCTTTGATGCGCCTTCCGTGCTCCTCGGCTTTGTAGGCAGAGGTGAATATCGCTGCCACCCCTTCCTCTATGGCCACTTCACGTAGCTCGTTGATATGGGGATGGCCGATAAGCGACAGGTTCACCCCAAAGGGCCGATCGGTCATCGACCTGGCCTTGCGTATGTCCTTTCGTAGCTTCTCGGGGGTATTTAACGCGGTGGCGGTGATGATGCCAAAACCTCCCGCCTCGGAGACGGGGGCTGCCAGGGCGGATGTGCCGAATCCCCCGAATGCGCCCTGGATGATGGGATACTTACAGCCTAATAGCTCAGTGACCTTGGTTCTCCACTCCATGTCGCCACGCCTCCTCGTTCTGGCTAGCCTCCCAGCTACCAGCTTCTTGGCAGCCCCAGCCCAAGGGTGCAGATGAGGTTTCTCATGATCTCCGAAGTGCCCCCAGCCATGTTCAGGCCGGGGCACAACTGATATTCCTTTTCGAATCTGCCCTGCAGCGGCGCCCATCTGGACTCCTTCACCTGCGCGTAGAGTCCCATGATCTCGCTGCCGGCATAGGTGAAGCGCTGCACCAGCTCAGACGCAAGCACCTTTGCCGCTGCCGCCAGGGGGGCAGCCATTATCAGGCCGCTTTTGATCTGACTCCAGACTATGGAGTAGGAAAAGGCTCGACATGCTTCGATCTCGATCGCTAGCTGGGCCAGTCGATGTCGAACGAGCCGGTTCTTGGCCAGGATCTCGCCACCTCGCTTCGACTCCCTGCAAAACTCAACCAGCTCCTCTAACTCTCGCCTCAGAAAGGAAAACAGCTCAATCATGGAGCGCTCGAAATTTGAGGTCATCTGTGAAGCTATCCAACCCTGATTCTCCTCACCCACTCTGTTGCGTGCCGGGATGCGAACATCATCGAAAAAGACCTCGTTGAAAAGGTGCGAATATTCCAGGTTCAGGATGGGCCTCATAGTAATGCCCGGGGTCTTCATATCGACCAGAAAGAAGGAAAGCCCGCGGCTTCTCTTCTCCTCGGGGTTTGTCCTGGCGAGCATGAAGCCCCACTCGGCGCGGTGACCGCCGCTGCACCATGTCTTCTGACCGTTAACAACGTAGTCGTCGCCGTCCCTTACGGCACGCGTGGTGAGGCAAGCCAGATCGGAGCCAGCGCCAGGCTCGCTCCACAACTGAGTCCAGAATATCTCCCCCCGAGCTATGGGAGGCAGGTGTTCCCTCTTTTGCTCCTCGTTTGCGCTGTAAAGAAGGGTTGGGGCCAGCAGAGCTATACCCCAGTGATCGACCCCAGCCCCCCTGTGGTAGCCCATGACATCATTGAAGATGAACTGCTCTATGAGGGAGGCCTCCTGACCACCATATTCCCTGGGCCAGGGACGGGAGAGCCAGCCCTTTGCTGCTAGCCTCTTCGCCATCTGCTTGTGGAACTCAAAGCACGCGTCTACACCGACCATGGCCTCCATGTACGTTCCCCATTCAGGTGGAGCGTTCTTCATATCTTCCCTGAAAAAGTCATCGAATTCCTTTCTCAGAGCTTCCTCTTCCGGGGTAAATAGGAAATCCATTCCTGGCTCCTCTCTCTAATCCTGACCGCAAGTCCTCTCATGTCATTGCGAGCCGAAGCCCTGAGCGTAGCGAAGGGTCAGCGAAGCAATCCCATTGTACTTTCCAGTGTGCCGCCCCGGATTGCTTCGTCGCTAACGCTCCTCGCAATGACATGTTATCATTCCGAGCCCCTCGATTAACTCGGGACAGGCCTGTCGAAGGGCCGTTCATGGTTCGACAAGCTCACCACGAACGG
>CAYVES010000204.1:0-3320 GCA_964449845.1 uncultured Dehalococcoidia bacterium | reverse complement strand
AATTTCACTACCTGAAACCCTATTCAATTCTTAAGTAGCGTTGCCACTCCTGTGGCTACGAGTCCTCTGGCTACGAATTCTTCGTCGTGACAGGAGTCACGACGCTACCATTTTGGAGGAGCTCGTCGTTGCCTTCGGCAACCCTGCCATGTTCCTGCAAGAATTGCTGCATCAACTCGCTCTCTGACATAGTATACATCAGGGTTTCCTGATAATGCAAGTAGGGCCAAATTTGCTAACTTGGGCCCTTTTGCTTCTTGGCAAAAGAAGGATCACTCGCAAGGGCTCTTAGAAAAGGGCCTCCTCGTAGGCAGGCTCTGGCAGCTCGCTCTCGTCTGCTTCCTCTATGCGCACGGTGCACACCTTAAGCTCTGGGATTTTGGCCACGGGATCAAGGCCCGGATTGGTCAGCATATTGGTAGCAGTCTCGGCGAAGTGGAAGCTCATGAAGACTACTCCCTCTGGTGAGACCTCGGTCACCTTGGCCCTAGCCACCACCTGCCCTCGGCGCGAGATGACCCTAATGACGCCACCATCAGCGATTCCGAGGGCAGCCGCATCCTCAGGATTTATCTCCACCAGCTCCTCACCCTTCAGTTCATTGAGCCCTCCTACCCTGCGGGTCATGGTGCCGGTGTGGAACTGATACAGGCTGCGCCCAGTAGTAAGCACCAAGGGATATTCCTCATCTGGCTGCTCTAACGGCGGCCGATATTGCACGGGCACGAGCTTGCCCTTGCCCCGGGCGAATCGCTCGACATGGAGCACAGGCGTTCCGGGGTGTTCTGGGGTGGGGCACGGCCACTGCAGACCGCCCTTCTCCAGTCGCTCATACGATATGCCGCCATAGCTGGGGACCAGCTTTGAGATCTCCTCCATGATCTGGGAGGGATGATCAAAGTCAAAGCCGCTCCCGCCAAGGCTTTTTGCCACCTGGCACGTGATCTGCCAATCGGCGCGAGACTGTCCCACAGGCTCTATCGCCTTGCGTACCCGCTGGATTCTGCGCTCCGTGTTGGTGAAGGTGCCATCCCTTTCAGCGAACGTCGAAGCAGGCAGCACAATATCGGCAAACTGCCCGGTCTCAGTAAGGAACAGGTCCTGAACCACCAGAAACTCCAGCTTGTCTAGCGCCTCCCTAACCCGAGCGCTATCCGGCTCACTGATGACGGGGTTCTCCCCAATGATATACATAGCCTTGATCTTTCCCTCACGGGCGGCATCAAATATCTCGGAGATGGTAAGGCCCGCTTCAGCCGGCAGGGAACAGCCCCAGGCCGCCTCAAATCGCTGCCTGGCGGCGGGGTCAGTCACCGGCTGATAGCCAGGGTAGAGATCGGGCAGGCAGCCCATGTCGCACGCCCCTTGAACGTTATTCTGACCCCGCAGAGGGTTTACACCCGAAGAAGGCTTGCCTGCGTTGCCCGTAAGCATGGCTAGATTGGCAATGGCGAGCACGTTGTCGGTGCCGTGGGAATGCTGTGTGATCCCCAGGGCGTAAAGGATAGATGCCGGGCTGTTCTCGGCGTACATTCTTGCCGCCGCGGCGATATCATCTCGGGCCACGCCGGTAATTCCGACCACCTGCTCGATATCCAGGCTTTGCAGAGACTTCTTAAAGGCATCGAAGTCCTCGCAGCGCTCCTCAATAAACGAGCGGTCATAGAGTTGCTCATCCAGGATAACCCGAGCCATGCCGCAGAGTAAGGCCACATCGGTGCCTGGCCGATGTCGGAGCCAAAGGCTAGCGAAGCGACAAAGGTCGATCCGGCGGGGGTTGGCAACAATAAGTTTGGCCCCATTCTTGTTAACCGCCTTCTTCACCTGAAGCCCAACTATGGGATGGGTGGCTGTAGTGTTGGTGCCGATGGCGAGGATACATTTGGCTTCGCTGATCTCCCCGATGGGGTTAGTCATGGCGGCGCTGCCGAAGCTGGTGATCAGACCAGCTAGCGTGGGAGAGTGACAGAGACGGGCACAATGGTCGATGTTGTTTGTGCCCATTACTGCCCTTGCCAGTTTCTGCACCACATAGTTGTCCTCATTGGTGCTCTTGGCGGAGGAGATAGCCGCAAATTGCTCTCCCTTGTAGCTAGCCAGCTTGCTGCCGATGGCATCCATAGCCTCGTCCCACGTCGCTTCAACCAACTCCCCGTTCTTTCTAACCAGGGGTGAAGACAAGCGGTCAAGGTCGTTGATGACATCGACAACGCCGAATCGGCCCTTCACACACAAATTACCATTGTTCACCGGGCTCTCTTTGTCCCCGCGCACGCAGACAAGCTGATTGCCGTAAATACCAAGATATATGCCGCAGCCCACGCCACAGTAGGGACAGACCGTTTTGACCTCCTCGGTTGGCAATCTATAGATTTTGGTGATGATGCCAGCAGCAGGACACCTGTCGAGGCACTGCCCGCAGGACTCGCAGGTTGACTCCGCCAGAGTCTTGCCCCCAACCGGGCTGACCATGGCCGAGAAACCATGCCCCACTATCTCCAGCGCGCCAACACCCTGGACCTCTTCACAGACTCGTACGCACTTGGCGCAGAGAATGCATCTCCTCCGATCAATGATGATGAAGGGATGGCTGCGGTCAACATCAGTTATCCCAGCCAGCTTTTTGGTTTCCTGAGGCTCAATGCCAACATAGTTGGTAGCGCGCTGCAACTCGCAGAACTCATTCTTGGGACAAAGCCGACAGTTATCGTCGTGGTCTGCCCTGATGAGCTCGACAATGCGGCGGCGGACCTCATTGACCCGCTCGGTACGGGTATGCACCACCATGCCCTCGGCGGCAGGCGTGGTGCAGGAGGTGGGTAAGTCATCTCTACCTTCGATCTCCACGACGCATAGCCGACAGCCGCCGTAGGGCTTCAGGTCAGGGTCGGCGCAAAGGGCGGGGACATATATCCCCGCGCTCTGCGCTGCCTCCAGCACTGTCTTACCTTTCTCAACCTCCACCTCTACGTTATCGATGGTTAGCTTCATCGTGTCCATCTTACATCACCCTAAACTCATGAATTCGGCTCAGATTGCGAGTCAATAACAAGGCTAACAAGTTGCGGGGTGAGCGCTTCGCCATATGCCAAGCCGCCCACCCCGAGATAGAGCAACTCAAGCCGATTTAGAACAGACCCGTCACTTTGCCCGTCTTGGTATCGACATCGACCTTTCTGAAGGCCGGATCGGAGCTGGTCCCGGGCATCAGGCTTATCGTACCGGCGCAGGGACACAGGAACTTGGCGCCAGAGTAGATTAGCACGTCGCGGATGGGCAGAGGCCACCCCTTGGGAACCCCCTTCACCGCCGGATCGTGG
>CAYVES010000203.1:0-3387 GCA_964449845.1 uncultured Dehalococcoidia bacterium | reverse complement strand
CCCTGTCTATTTTATTGATGACCACAATGGGTTTTAGGCCTTTTGCCAGAGCTTGGCGCAGCACGAATTTGGTCTGGGGCATGGGCCCTTCAATAGAATCCACCAGGAGCAGGCAGCCATCAGCCATCTTTATCACCCTCTCCACCTCTCCGCTGAAATCGGCATGCCCTGGTGTATCTATTATGTTGATTTTGACTCCCCGGTAGATTACTGCTGTGTTTTTGGCCAAGATGGTGATGCCCTTTTCACGCTCCAGGGCATTGCTATCCATGATGAACTGACCCACCTGCTGGTTGTCGCGGAAGATCTTGCTTTGCTTGAGCATTGCATCTACCAAGCTAGTCTTTCCGTGGTCAACATGGGCAACAATAACTATGTTTCTAATATTGTCACGGTGCAGCTGTCCCAACCTTATCACCTCTCAGCCCTGGCACTACCCTCTGTTCTGTCTCGAATGAGGGATTATCTTCTGGTCACTTTACCTTACTTGGAAGCAAGCCCTGCCTTTTCATCCACCAATAGATACCGAAGGCAGCTAAAACCCCCTACCGCGTAAAAGATTTGCAAAATTAGCAAAAATCGAAAGGACAAGCCATTGGACACGGGAATTGGTTGCATTTCATTCCACCTACCCTACGCCTTGCTTTTCCTGTTGCTCCGACGACGCCTTGGCCGTGAGTCTCGCTGTCGTGACTGCGATAAATCGCCCGCCGCGGGGGGTGGCACTGGAGTAAGCAATGCATCGTCTGGATACACACAGCGTAGTGTTTCTGCTAGGTATTTCTCAATAGCTGGGATCTGGAAAGACTCATCCTCGGTGGCGAAGCCGACCGAGGCTCCGGTGGCACCGGCCCGGCCGGTGCGGCCGATGCGATGGACGTAGTCCTCCACGTCCAGCGGCAGGTTGTAGTTGACCACGTGGCTAATGTCGTCAATATGAATACCGCGCCCGGCCACATCTGTGGCTACCATAACCCTTATGTTGCCCGAACGGAAATCCTCAAGCGTCCTTATTCGCTTCTTTTGAGCGATATCGCCGGAGAGTACGGCGCAACTGATGCCATGAGCCGTGAGCCGATCTGCCAGTCTGCGAGTCTGATCCCGGCGGTTGCAGAAAACGAGGACACGCTTGAGGTTCTGCTGGGTGATCATGTTGTACAGGACGGTGAACCTTTCCCTGGTCCTGACAAGGTACAACACCTGGTCGACGGTATCGACGGCCACTTGCTCGGGATCGATCTCAACTGTGACGGGATCGCACGTCCACTGCGAGGCAAGTCGGGTCACCTGGGATGTGAGCGTGGCCCCGAAAAGCATAGTCTGCCGCTGCGCCTTGGGCGGGGTACTATGTACAATCTGCCGTATGTCGGGTATGAAGCCCATATTGAGCATCTCGTCAGCTTCGTCGATAACCAGTATCTCGACTTTGCCCAGGTGTACGTCACCCTGTCGCTTGAAATCCAGCAGGCGTCCAGGGGTGGCCACAACGATATCGACTACCCTCTCTGCCAGCGTCTGCTTCTGTTTCTGGTAGTCCATCCCGCCGAACACGGCAATAACCTTGCATCGACAGTATTTCCCCAGTAGACTCGCATCCTTATTGACCTGCAGAGCCAGTTCGCGTGTGGGAACCATGATCAGAGCGCGGGGCGTACCGGGTCGGCGTTTCTCGCTTGACGGCCTGCGTATCAAGTGTGTGAGGATGGTGATCAAGAAGGCGGCGGTCTTGCCGGTACCAGTCTGTGCCTTGCCTGTGACATCCATGCCTGCAAGGGCCTTTGGCAGTGTCGCGGCCTGGATAGGCGTGCAGTATTCAAACCCAAGATCACAGATCCCATGCATGATCTCGATCGGCAGGTCCAGGTCATGGAAGCGTGTCTTCCCTTTGGCTGGCACTACTTGAAACTTTGATGGATCCCATGTGGTCTCGGGCATGATCTTAGCCCTCTCTTTGGGGGATGACGAAGTAGGTCTGTTTTCGGGGGCTGGCTGTCTGCGACTTTGACTCCGTTGGTAATCCCAGGGTTTAGAGGTGAGGCGTCCGGCTTGCGCTTTGGGCTCTCCTGGCTTCCCCAGGTCCGCCTCATTGTCCGGCTGTCTTGGAGGGGATGTTGAATCCTGCTCATCCCCGCTGTTGGACAACTTGTCCCGGTCTGTCTTGACGATATTGCGCAGCAATGTCTTCTGTTCCTTTCAATTATATGTCGATTACTATGTGAGTACTATACCCAAATCATCAGATTTGAGAACCGGAGCATAATACGCGCGCTCTTTGCGGTCGGGCGCAGTGAGCTGTTATGACCTGCTCCCAGAAATCGGTCCAGATAAAATGTCTCCTTTTTTCATGCTTCAGAAGCTCATGAGGAAAGGAGACATTTCCCCATGGGATTTTCACTCGAGCTAGGCGCCCTGCTAGAAGCTCCAACCTTTTGGCTGTGGTGCCTTGGCAACTTAGAAAGATCGTCGTCTACCCCCACCTGACCAGCCACCTCCCCCTCCACGGTCCGACCTGCCCCCTCCACCACCACCATAGGGCCTTTTGTCCCTTCCTCCTGTACGGGGAGGGCGTGCTTCACTGACATCCAGCGTGCGCCCAGCCAACTCCTTCATGTTCAGACCTTCGATGGCAGCTTGAGCTTCGGCTTTGTCTGACATCTCTACGAAGCCAAAGCCTCTGGATACGCCGCTGTACCTGTCCGTGACTATCCTGACTGCTGCAACTCGCCCAAATGGTTCAAAGGTTCGTCGCAACTCTTCTTCAGTGACTTCACGCGCTAGATTCGCTACATGGATATTAAAATTGTCCCCTTCTGTGGGCAAAAAGCCCAATTAGTATATCAGTGGAGATGAAACGTCAGCTTTTGGTGCCCGGAACACTAAGTTGCACCTTGCTAGACCTGTTGCCCCAACCGGCGCTCCACGAACCGGAAAACTGCTTACTCGCTCCGCACTTCTTGCAAACCCCCAAATTCCTCTGATCTATTAACCAGTGATGAATGCACTCCTTGCAATCGCCATCATGAACTATCTCGCGCTCATTCTCCATCTCAAACCTCCCTCAAATAAAATGGAAGGACTGCTGGAAACGACTGCGATCAGTTATCTGTCGAATCAACTAAAGAGCACTTTAAGGGTAAGCGCGTAAAAGTGGTAAAAGCGCAGAAAATGTTGCGATGCACACTACATGATTGGCAACAAAGAGGAATCGGGCACCACTCCCACCTGCCTATCATCCTCATCGTGGTTCCGCGCGGCAGTGCTCTGCCAACGCTCTGGCTCACTGCTCAGTTGTCTATCGCCTTGGGGGGGTGTAGCAGTCAGAGCAATACACAGGTCGCCCGTTGCGGGGCTCGAACGGTACTTCGCAGTCTTTGCCGCACGAGGCGC
>CAYVES010000202.1:0-3432 GCA_964449845.1 uncultured Dehalococcoidia bacterium | reverse complement strand
AGGTAAGTGCCACCATGGCCAGGTTGTGGGCATTGACGATGTCGTTGATGTCGCCGGTAAGACCCATAGAGAACTCGGTCATGGGAATGAGCAGCGCATTGCCGCCGCCGGCAGCGGTTCCCTTAATATTCATGGTGGGACCACCCGAGGGCTGGCGGATGCAGCCGCCGGCATTATCCCCTCGCTTGCCCAGCCCCTCCAGGAGGCCCATCGCGGTCGTGCTTTTCCCTTCCCCCAGCGGCGTGGGGGTAATGGCCGTCACCTCGATGTACTTGCCGTCCGGCTTGTCCTTGAGGCGCTCGATAATCTTCATGAAATCGAGCCGGCATAGTCTACCGAAGGGGATGATCTCATCCTTCTGCAGGTTTAATCTCTCCCGCCATTCCTCAGGGCTTGGCATGTTCTCTTCGGCTGCCTCTGAAATTTGCCAGTCCTTCATTTTTGTTGCGTCGTAAGCCACAGAAACCTCCTTAACTGATCTTGGTGTTCGGGAATTCCAAACACTAATTCCTAAACTCTAAACAATACCAAATACCCCAAAACTCGAATGCTCTATAGGTTCGGAGTTTTGGTTATTCGGATTTTGAATTTGTTTAGGATTTCGAGCTTAGGATTTAGCTCCTATTATTCATGGTGACTGCATCTCAGCAGCCCTGACCGTGTTCGCCATCAGCATGGTAACTGTCATTGGTCCCACTCCGCCCGGCACTGGACTGATAGCCTTTGCCTTCTCCTTGATAGCCTCGAAATCGGTGTCGCCTACCAGCCTGAAGCCGCTCTTTTTGGTCTCGTCCGGGATCCTGTTTACGCCGACATCTATTACCACCGCCCCCTCCTTGACCATATCCGCTGTTATCGCGTTGGGTTTGCCCATGGCAGCGATCACGATATCCCCCTGTCTGGTTATCGACGCCATGTCTTTTGTCCCTGTATGGACTACTGTCACCGTTGCATTGGCACCCTTCTTTTTCTGCATCAGGATGGCCGTCACCGGCTTGCCCACGATGTTACTTCGCCCACAGACAACCACGTGCTTTCCTTCGGGGCTGTTGCCGCTGCGAATGAGCAACTCCTGGACCCCGTGCGGGGTACAGGGCATGAAGTAGGGATCACCGATCAAGAGCTTGCCCACATTGACCGGGTGGAAACCATCAACGTCTTTCTTGGGATCAATGGCATTCAGAACCTTGTCGGAATTGATTTGCTTGGGCAGGGGGAGCTGGACCAGTATGCCATGGAACTTGGGGTCCTTGTTCAGCTCCTCCACCTTGGCGAGAAGCTGCTCCTCAGTGGCGTCCTCGGGGAAAACTATTGTCTCCGAGTAGATACCCAGCTCCTCGCTGGCCTTGCCCTTGGCTGTGACATAGGATACCGAGGCTGGGTCTTCGCCAACGCGCACGATGACCAGCCCCGGGGTCACCCCTTTTTTCTCTTTGATCTCTTTTACCCTCTCCTTCAGCTCCTCGCGGATCTCTGCTGCTACCTCTGTCCCTGAGATTATCTCCGCAGCCATTTCCTCTGGCCTCCTTTAGTGAAACTATTGTCACCAAATAGAATTTCTTCCGTTCGCCCTGAGCCCCTCGGTTAACTCGGGACAGGCCTGTCGAAGGGCTCACCACGAACGGCATCTGGCCCCTTCAATTTTCAATGCTTCGTGGTGGGCAACCGCTCATCAGGGTTTTGTCCTCATTGTATGATCCTGTCTTAGCCAAGCGCGTATGAAGCATGTGACGGTGGACTTGGAAAAGGACCTCGTGGTATCGAGATACGAGGTCCGGCTTGGTGGCAATGGGGGAAGTGGAAAACTCAGTTGCGGCGGGGAAGGTCGATTTGGAATCGCGGGTACAACCGATAAGCGCTACCTGCAATTTGTCCTCCAGGCCGTTCGGCAGTCATTATACCATAATCAAGGGGTAGGGCGCAATCGACTTTGTCTTTGCCAAATCCGTGAGCGCAGATTCAAAAAGCGCAGTTCTCGGGCCGTCGCCTGGATCTTCGAGCCCATAGGCTTGGGTGATTGCGAGGACCCCGATTCATCGGGGGACGAAGCAATCTCTAAGACAGTTACGAAATTGCTTCGCGGAGTTCACCGTGAGCAAGATCCTTCGGTCGCTGAGCCTGTCCTGAGCGCGAGATTCTTCGCTTCGCTCAGAATGACAGGCAGCGAAGGGGCTCAGAATGACAAAAAGCCGAAGCTCTGAGCGCAGTGAAGAGGAAGGGCTCGCAATGACAATGGAGATCTTGTATGCACGGACTAGGCTGTTTCTTCATAGTCGAGTCCTGGCAATTTAGCTGAAGAAAATGAGAAAAGCACGCAGGGGGGCTTGACAAACTCAAGAAAAAGTGGTAAAAGCTTTACAGTCCGTTTTTGGCAAAGTGAAAAAAGGACTTAGCGGACTAACCAGGCTGATACCAAGGCGGGCGGTAGTCCGTTAGTCCATCCAGAGAGAAAAGGGATACAACAGGCGTGGAGATTTGGGCTCGAGTAGATGCCTATTCATTGTGGCAGGCTTCAAATAAATTAAGTTTTTGTTACAGGCACCCCGTGGCGGGGTACTTTGGCGATTTTCCTATGGAAAAGGCTTGACAAGCGGGATGAAAGGTGCTTACAATGAACTGACTTGCCTAATTTCGGGGTAATATGCGACTTCAAGGAGGTGGTTATATGGAATGAGTACAGTGATTGAAGATCAATTAGGAGATGGCTATTCAGGGCAATGTAACGATTCGCCCGAGAAAGGAGAGAATAGATGAGGAAGAAATACCCTAGTATTTTGCGGGTGCTGCTGGTGCTGGCGATGGTGGTCGCCCTCGCTGGGATGGTCGCCGTACCTGCTGTCGCGCAGGAGCCGACGACGTGTGACGAAGTTACACTCAGCACTGACAGCGGGACAGTGGGGGCGCCGGTCACAGTCAGCGTAGATGGTCCAGACATCTGGGAAGGTTACCCGGTGACTGTTGCATTCGATGGCAATGCGATCGCGACTTCGCCGGCGGCGGTGCAAGCCGACGAAGATGGTGACGCTTCGTGCCAGTTCGCAGTCCCGGCAACCATCGGAGGAGTCCCTCACACGATCACCGTTACCGTTGCCGCCACCCACTGCACGGCTGACTTCATGGTGGTGCCAGCGGTGAAAATAGCCCCGACAACGGGGCCTGCGGGAACGCCAGCGACGGTAACCGGCAGCGGATTCGGCACAGCCGTTCCCGTCACTGTTATGGTCACGATAGGTGGCGCAACGTTCGCCAGCGGGGTAGCTGTTAACGCGGATGGAAGCTTCACGGCCGCCGGCACGATTCCAGCGGGCCTAATGGCCGGCCCTCAAGCCGTCTATGCTGTAGATGGTGCTTCCCTCGCCGCAACGGCGGCGGTTCCCTTCACAGTGACTCCGAACCTTGCAGTGACTCCCACCAGCGGGCTGGCCGGCATCA
>CAYVES010000201.1:0-3447 GCA_964449845.1 uncultured Dehalococcoidia bacterium | reverse complement strand
CTGTGCTGGATGCCGGCGTTGGGGTGGCCAAGGGAGGTCAACTCATCTCTCAGAGCTCCTTCCCCCACCGCATCCTCGAAGACCAGGGTCATGGTGGTGCCACTGCTGAACTCGATGCCCAGATTAAGCCCGGATACTATCAGCGAGATGATGCCGACTAAGATCACCAGCCCCGATGCCAGGAAGAACCATTTTCTTCTGGTTAAAAAGTCAAACACCTATTCCTGCTCCTTGTGAAGTGATGTCTGCTCAAGACTCGCCATGCCGAATAGCGAGAGGCGGCCTGCCAGGCGGGTGCCCATAAATAGACGCAGAAATGTCCTGGTGACGAATATGGCAGTGAACATGCTCAGCGCCACGCCTATGGCCAGTGTAAGGGCAAATCCCATTACCCTGGGCTCCGCCAGGGCTCTCCCCATCAGCCAGAGTATGAGGCATGTGATCAGGGTGGATATGTTGCTGTCGCGAATGGCAACCCAGGCGCGATTGAAGCCAGCCTCGATGGCTCCACCAAGCGTTCGTCCCGCTCTCAGTTCCTCCTTCAGGCGCTCGAAGATGAGCACATTGGCGTCAACCGCCATGCCGATGGAGAGAATGAAGGCGGCGATGCCGGCGAGGGTGAGTGTGACCGGTATGAGTTTGAACGCTGCCAGCACCAGTATGCCGTAGATCAGTAAGGCGGCGCTGGCCAGCACTCCTGGTAGGCGGTAGTAGAGCACGATGAAAGCCAGAACCAGAACGAGTCCTACTGCTCCGGCGATAAGGCTTTTCCTTATCGAATCTGCGCCCAGGGTGGGGTCGATATCCTCCCGAATAATGGGCCCTTCGAGAGGAACGGGCAAAGCACCTGCGTTGAGCAGAGTCGACAGTCTCCGCGCTTCATCGAGGCTCCCGATGTTTTCGATGACCCCGCTCCCCCCCGTGATTGCGGACCTGACTATAGGGCTGGAGACGTATGCATCGTCGAGGAAGATGCCCAGGGGCTTGTTGATAAGTCGGCCGGTTATCTGCGCGAACAGGTCCGCCCCCTCGCTGGTGAGCTCGAAGTGAACCTCGGGCTCGCTGGTTATCTGGCCGAACTCCACCCGGGTATTCCTCTTAAGGTACCCCCCAGTCAGATGAACCTCTCGACCTTTGCTGGTTATGGCCGTAGCCGGAATCCATTCTATCACGCCCTGCTCAGTGAGAGACTCATAACTGGTGAAGAGCCCTTGAGCCGATAACTCTTCAACCAGTTGCCAGCTCTCGGTAGTCAACTCTCTGAAATCGAGCTCCGCTGTCTGGCCGATGAGGCTGACCGCTGCCTCGATGTCACGGAGGCCGGGGAGTTGCACGGATATGCGGTCACGGCCCTGCTTCTGGATAACCGGCTCGGAAACGCCATAGGCGTTGACTCTCAGCTCAATGATGTCCATTGCGCCTTTTACGGCGTCTGCAACAGTCTCGTTGCCGATCTCCGACAAATCAGCTTTGTAGACAAGGTGAGTGCCGCCGCTGAGGTCCAGACCGAGGCTCATCCCCAAAGAATTGTCGCCCTGTCCTCTGTCGCCCAAGCCAGGCACGTGGTACTCCCTAGCTAGCACCGCGGACAGGGCGAGGCCAAATAGGACAGCGATAATGGCAAGTCTAATGACATTCCCGCGATTCACTACTCTCTCCCCAATCGCTTTGTCACGAAGTTGAGTGCTTCCTCAGCGGTACTGATCTCCCCCGCGGCCTGTGCCTCCCGCACTGCCTCCAGCAACTCGCCGATCTGCGGACCTGGGGCCAGTCCAAGCTTATCAATCAGGGTATGACCGTCTATCAACTTGGGTGGCACGACTGTAGCTTGTTCCTGGAACCATTTGGAAAGGACGTACTGCGTCGTCTCTGTGTGCCAGTGCCACTCATCGAGGTCGAGCGTAGGCCCACGAGTTGCAAGGTGGTCGGCAAGGGCGAGGAACAGAGTATCGATCCCTACCTCTGCAGTGTCTCGGAAGTACCTGTAGATTGCACGGCGCGATGGCATCTCTTGAGCCACCAGATATCCAGGCCTCATATGGTGTTCGATCATTAGCTGCACCATCTTTATCTCACGGTTACTGAATCTCAAACGCTCCATGAGTTGAACCACCATGGCCGCCCCCAGTTGGGCATGACCCAAGAAACGCATCCGTCCATCTTGCTCTATCGTTTTGGTCCCTGGCTTCCCGACATCGTGGAGCAGGCCTGCCAGCTTCAAGAGTGACCCTCTGGTTGGCCCGGCGGCGACCTGCTGAGCGAAGTGCCGAGCAATGTCTGGTGACCAGGGGACTAAAGTCAGAAGCTCTTCTTCCTTCTCGCCGCTCTCCTGGCGGAGCAAGCGTTCCACGGCGGCCACTGTCTCCAGAGAGTGGTCGAAGACGTCCCAGAAATGCTCCTTCGGCTGTGTTGCCCCTTTGGTTGCAGCTAACTCGGGCATTATCGGGTCGAGCAGGCCCAGGCGGTCGAGGTAACGAAAAGAGTGATAGGCCCGGGGGGTCTCAAGGATGTAACATAGCTCGTCTCGAAGCCGCTCCGCGGCGACAGTGGTGACGAGTTCATGGTCGCGCTGTATGAGGGCTTCGGTGGCGGGGTCAATGGAGAAGCCGAGCATTGCGGCAAGGCGAACTGCCCTCAGAAGCCGCGCTGGGTCCTGCTGAAAACTGGCCTCGCTTGCCGCGCGAACCATCCTGCTGCTTAGGTCGCGGTATCCGCGCAGCGGGTCGATAACTCGAACCTGAGACCAGCCACTTCTGATATCGGCCAGGTTTAGGGCGAGGGCATTAATGGTGAAATCTCGCGAACCGAGGTCCTCCTCGATGCTGCCGCGCATAGTGGCGAAATCAAGATGCCAATGACCTCCGGCTTGGGGAAGAACTATCCTGGCTACTTGATTGACCTCGTCCAGAGGAACCACCCTGGTGCCGAAGGACTTGGCTACCTCAGAGGCGACAAGCAGGGCGTCGTCAGCCACCACAACGTCGATGTCGCTATTGGTTCGCCCCATGAGCCCATCGCGGATAAAGCCGCCGACAACGTAACAAACGTTGCCGCGCTCTCCAAGTAGCTCTCTCAGCTTAGCTAGGAGTGAAGCTGCCTCCTCTGTGGCAAGGAATTTCAGCCTCTCTTTGGCGAGCTTAGTCATTCAGGATTTCTTTGTTCCCAAAATAAAGTTTAATCCGTTCGCCCTGAGCCCCCGCGTACGCGGGGGGCCGTTCATGGTTCGACCCCGACGGGTCGGGGGCCTGAGCGGCTGGGTGGGTTGCCCGACGTCGGGCGACCTACCCTCCGTCAGATAGACGCACTATCTTCATGATTCGTTAGTGGACCACCGCCCAAGGGACATTTCTTAAACATGCACCCAGTGCGAGTGATAAGCTCAGCCAGCACCCAGCACTAGGAAGGCCAGCTTCTCAGATGCGGCTTGACTCATCCTCATCCTCTGGC
>CAYVES010000200.1:0-3465 GCA_964449845.1 uncultured Dehalococcoidia bacterium | reverse complement strand
CATTCCCAGCGCCACCACCGCTATGGCCGGTATATATTCCTTGACCGTTACCGACGCCAACGGATGCTCCAGCGACCCCACTACCACTGTCGTAGTTATAACCGTAGCGCCAGCGGTTACTACAAACGCTGCCACCGATGTCACCACCAACTCGGCTACCCTACATGGTACCCTAAATAGCATGGGCACTGCCTCTTCCATTGATGTTTCCTTCGAGTGGGCAACCGATGCCTATTACACAACCTACGGAAGTTATGACAATGAAACCACCCCACCATGGCCGATGGACTCAACCGGGCCTTTCAGCTTCGCGTTAGATAGCCTATCGCCGGGCACTACCTACCACTTCAGGGCCAAGGCTGTCGACCACGGCACCGCCTACGGCGCTGATATGCAATTCACCACTGCTACCACTGCGCCATCCGTTACCACTAATACCGCCACCGATGTGAACACCAACTCAGCTACGCTAAATGGTACCCTGGATAGTCTGGGCACTGCTTCATCTGTCGATGTCTCCTTCGAGTGGGGTCTCACCACAGGCTACGGCCAGGAGACTACTCCCCAGACAGTGATCGGCACCGGGACCTTCAGCACTCCCATCAGCGGCCTAGCGTCTGGCACCACCTACCACTTCCGGGCCAAGGCTGTCGACCACGGCACTGCCTACGGCGACGATATGCCCTTTACCACCATTTCTGGCCAAGCACCTAACCACCCCCCCAATGTCTCACCCATTCACGGGGCGCCCTGCGTTGGCTTGCCTGTTACCCTACAGTCGTCTCCCTTCTCCGACCCGGATCCTGGAGATACCCACGCCGCCTCTCAGTGGCAACTCAGAACCAGTACTGGCAGCTACGGCAGCCCTGCTTACGACACTGGAAGGGATACCTCACACCTGACGAGCATCACCCTGTCCACAGCCGAACTAGACCACGAAACCGTCTACTACTGGCATGTAAGACATCAAGACAATCGTGGAGCCTGGTCTGACTGGTCAGCGGAGACCTACTTTAAGACTGCCGATACGCCAGTAGGTTCGGATGTGACAGTCATTCGAGACGGTGAAAACATAAACTACACCCAGGTGACTGTAGATGGCTGCACCTATGTGACGAAACAGGATTCGAACCCGGGTGGCACCATACCGGCCGACATTCAAAGGGTCGGGCCCTTCGTGTGTATCACTACTACGGCAAGCTACAGCGGCAATGTAACTCTAGGCATAACGTATGACGACTCCCACGTAGAGTCTGGCTATGAGGATAACCTGAGGCTCTTCCACTGGAGTGGAACAGAGTGGGTGGATGTAACAACCGGGGTAGTGGACACTTACAATAACATCGTCTATGGTGAAGTGACCTCATTATCGTGCTTCTTCATTGGAGGAGAAGGGGTATTGGTGGTTGTGCCAGCTTTTCCCAGCCTCTATGCTGGCATTGCAGCCGCCTTGACAGCAGGCATTCTGGCCTATTTCACACGAAGACGGCTTATAGACCAAGAATACAGAATTAACGCGGAGTGATTGATGCCTGATAGCTTTGACATTAGCAGCTTGCCATTCGGTTGGCTGGTGATACTCCTAATCGTAGGGGGCGCATGTGGTGCAATTGGCTACATCATCGCCACCAATAGGGTCAAGCAGCCCCTTATGGTTTTCTTAGTGCGCTATGGGATTTGCTTCTTTTTGCTTTTCTTCTTAGAGGGTGCCCTCCTTTCCCTGTGGCCCTCTTTCCACACCACAATGCGTAGTCTCACGGCAACGCTTGTTGGCGGGATATTGACCCCCACAGGGCTGAGTCACTCTGTATCAGGTTCCGCCATCACGCTGGAGAATTCCCACCTTGCCTTCGATATCAGTGTCGCCTGTCTGGGCGGCATGCTTTACTGGATCTATGCAGCCCTAGTATTAGCTGAATTAAATGCGACCATCAAGCAGCGCTTAGCCGGCATCCTCATAGGGCTGGGTATACTTCTGCTGTTCAACTTCTTCAGGATAACATTGAGCGTCTATCTGGAAGGGTCGACCGGGGCCCATGTCCACGACTACTTCTATCTATTCAACACAGTTTTTGTTCTGCTGCTATGGGCGGGGTGGCTAAGGACCTTAAAACCTAAGGCAGCCAAACTCGCAAGGTCAACGCCATAGCAGGGGTCTGCAGCCTCACGTAGCAGTAAAACCCGAAGCCCCCATTGCGGCAGGTACTCTTCGGCAGCCCGGCACCCCAGACTCTACTCCGCCCCCTCAATCTCGGTTGAGTTTCCACTTACGCACCGCTTCCGCTAACTGAGGGAGGACTTCACCAGTCTTTCCCTGAATCAAGTAGTCAGATATGCCCTCACGTGTGAGCGGCGTTGGCTCAGCGTTTATCTCGATTATCGCTCCACTCGTCTTGCGGCCCAGTTTTGCCGCCCGCGGCAGGCTGGCAAAAGGATAGACAACCGCCGACGTCCCGCATACCAGCATCAAATCACACTCCAAGGCCTCCTTTTCCGCTTCATTCATAACATCGAGGGGTATCGGCTCCTTGAAGTGAACCACGTCGTACTTCATCACCCCGCCACATTCGCAATAAGGCGGCAGGCTTTCCAGAGAAACCTCTTCAAGCCCCCTTCTCGAACCACATGAAGGGCATCTCAGTTTGTGAACACTGCCGTGATACTCAATTACACTCTTGCTTCCCGCCTTCCGATGCAGACCATCGATATTCTGCGTGATCACACATTTAACGATGCCCAGTCTTTCAAGCTCAGCCAAGGCATAATGACCGGGATTTGGCTCCACCTTTCTCACCTGAATGTAAAATGCTCCATGAGTGCCCTTCTCACCCAGCATCTCCTGCCAGTAGGATTTGGGGTCTCTCAGGAAAAGCTCATATCTTTCATAAGCTTTAGCTTCAGCTTCTTTGTTTGTAGTCCAGATCCCCTGTGGCCCTCGAAAGTCTGGTATCCCAGACTCAGTCGATATGCCAGCGCCCGTTAGCGCTATAGCATGCTTGCTGGCTATCAAATCGCGGGCTGCTCGCTCGATTAACCCCTCCATGAGCGGACCTCAACACCCAAAGCTTCACCGGGAACCTGCAGACGCTTGAATCTACAGTCCTCTGACTATGCCGATGTCTTCACCTCGCCTCAGCTTCCCGAGCAACTGTTGAAACAAATCGCCATCCCCTTCACTTCGAACCCACTACGAAATTCCTCAAGGTGCCGATCTTCTCTATGCTGACTTCCACCACATCACCGGGGTTCATGCGGTCAATGCCCGAAGGCGTGCCCGTGGCGATGATATCTCCTGGCAGCAGAGTCATCACACCTGAAATGAAGCTTATCAGCTCCGCTACGCCGAAGATGAGGTCGCTGGTGCGGGCTGACTGGCGAAGCTCGCCGTTGAGATATGTCTCTATTTTCAGGTCGTCTGGGACGATCTCGGTCTCGATCCAGGGGCCTATGGGCGCAAACGTGTCG
>CAYVES010000199.1:0-3518 GCA_964449845.1 uncultured Dehalococcoidia bacterium | reverse complement strand
CGAGTTCAGTCCCAGAACTGGCAAATCTGGTTGACCAGATCATGGACATGACTGAGAAAACTCTGAAGGCTTCAGCTTCATCGGTGCTTTTGCTTGACCAGGAGAAGCAAGAGCTATGCTTCCAGTTCGTTCACGGCCCCGCAGAAGGAGTGCTAAAGGAGGCGACGCTGGGTGCGCAAACTGGCATCGCTGGCTGGGTCGCCCGCCATGGTGAACCGTCAATCGTCAATGATGTAACCCATGATGAACGTTTCTGCAAAGATGTGGACGAAGTCACCGGTTTTGACACTAGGTCTGTCATGTGTGCGCCTCTGGTAGTATGTGGCAAGGTATTAGGTGTAATTGAAGTACTCAACAAACTGGACGGAAGTGACTTCAACGAGCAGGATTTGGAAGCCCTTGGGGCAGTAGCTTCAACCGCTGCTATGGCGATCGAGCTCAAGCACGCAGAGGAGAAGTCGCGTGCATCGGGAGAACACTACTCCGCACTGGTCGCCAGTCTTACTGATGCGGTCTTCAAGATCAAGGACGGAGTAGTTACTTGGTGCAATGAGAGAGCCGAGGAGGTCTATGGCTATCCGAAGGACGAGCTGATTGCTAAGGATGCCAGTTTCCTTTTCCCGAGCGAGACCGGCCCATCAGAGTTGGCTGGGGGAATATCCGCCGCGACAAAAGAACAAGGTCATTTCTGTGGCACAACCAAGTTCCGAAAGAAGGACGGAAGCCTTGTAGATATCGAGTATTGCGTCTCGCAGATACAGGGGGGATATCCAACTGAATTAGTCGTAGTCGCCCGTGATATCACCGAGCGCAAGCGAATGGAGGAGGAGAGAAAGAAGCTGGAGCAGCAGCTTCAAATTGCTGGACGGTTGGCTGCAGTTGGCGAGTTGGCAGCAGGTATTGCCCACGAGTTGAGCAACCCCTTGGCCGCAGTCCAGGGCTTCGCCCAGTTTCTAGCGCAAAGCGATAATCTGGACGAACAGACAAAGTTGGATGTGCAAACCATCTACGACGAGGCGCAACGCGCGACAAACATCATGGGCAGCCTACTTTCCATTGCTTACAGGCGTGAGCCTCGGAAACGCCCTGTCTCCCTCAATGAAGTCCTTGAGAAAAGCCTGGAAATCCACGCCTATGCTATGAAGGTCAACAACATAGAGGTAGTGACAGCACTGGATCCCAACCTCCCGCAGACGATGGCCGACTTCCATCAGATGCAGCAGGTCTTTGCGAACATTATCACCAACGCTGAGCAGGCTATGACGGAGGCGCACGGCCGAGGGAAACTTATTATCAGCACCGAAACGGCGGGCGGAATGAGCCAAGTAACGTTTACTGACGATGGACCGGGCATCTCAGAAGAGAACCTCAACAGGATATTTGACCCGTTCTTCACCACGAAGGCTGTGGGAGAACGGACTGGCTTGGGGCTCAGCATCTCGTTTGGGATTGTTCATGAACATGGTGGTCATTTATATGCCAGGAGCAAACTCGGCGAGGGAGCGACTTTTGTGGTAGAAATACCCATTGACCCAAAGAGTCAGCCGCTTGCTGGGCAGCCTGACTTAATCGACGGTCCGGCGGCGGGTTCGTAAACGGAGGCAAAGGGCGTTGATGGTAGCAGCGCTGTAGGACGAGAGCGTGTTCCGCTTGCACTACAGAAGTGGTGCTCCAACACTGGTTCCAACTTCTTGTCGCTCTGGGCTAGTTTTCCCTGAGCCTCCTTGAGAGGTATATCAAAGGCGGCAAGCTAACTCGCTTCTGCTTAACCTCATATCTACATTTTTGGCCCTCTTTCTTCCTCGGGATGATGCGATATTCAAAAGTAATACCCCTATCACGCTGTGTCTGCCTATTTGCTTTTCTTGCGACAATCCGCTTCTCCCGAGAGCTGAACCAATGCTTTGCCTTGGGGCTCAACCTATCTGCACGAGTATGACAAAAGCCTTCGTTTTACATTGGTTTACCATCTTGGGCCCCGTCGAGAGGGATATGGAGGCCCGTTCGTCACCCAAGTACTTTCGTTCCTAACAAGCGGTTACTAAATACACCTATGTCAGAGGACTAAATGACTATATCGAATACGTCGAAGCAGTGTTACAGTACTTAGTGGAATGTAGGCCAAGACTATTCTTTCGGAGTTATTTGGCCGTATGCGATCGCGACGAAGAAGGCATTTCCTCACAGGCTTGCTCATTGCCAGCTGCGTCGGCGCCGCCTTTTGTATAGGGCCCCTTATGGCAAAAGGGAAACGAGAGCCAATCAAAGCATATGAAATGATGGATATTCGGGAGGAGTAGGGAAACTTGACAGCACATGGCGAGGAAAGTGTAACAGTTATGGATTCTATTCGTTATATAGTTGGTGAAGAGAGCGCGGCTCGACATGTCAGTGAGGCCAAGAGCTGCGAAGATGATAGGGTTCGAAGTCTAGTTGCAAGTGCTGCCAGTGGAAATATTGAAGCCTATGGGGAACTTTATAGCACCTACCTTGACCGCATCTACAGGTATGTTTTCCATCAGGTTGGGAATAGAACCACAGCCGAGGATCTTACGCAGGAAGTATTCATAAAAGCCTGGAAAGGCATTGGCAAATTCAAGCGGAAGGGGCGACCATTTTCAGCATGGCTTTATCGCATAGCCCATAACCACGTTATCGACTATTTTCGCACAAGCCGGCAACACCAGTCTTTGGAAGTGGAATTGCTAGCTGACGATAGTGATCATGAGCAAGAGGCAGAAGGAAAGCAAATACAGCAACTACTATTGGAGGCAATATCTTGTCTACCTCAACAACAAAAGCAGCTCATCATACTCAAGTTCATTGAGGGTCTAGACAACTGCGATATTGAACCGATTATGGGCAAGAGGCAGGGAGCTATAAGAGTGATGCAAATGCGAGCCCTGGCTACACTGCGCCAGAGACTGAGCGAGGAGATGAGAGAATGCGGGCTGAACTATCAAAGGCTTTAGATGACTGTCTATCACGCATAAGTAAGGGTGAGTCAATTGAGACTTGTGTTGCTGATTTCCCGCACCTACGTCCTCAATTGGAGCCGTTGCTATCTACTGCCTTGTTTATCTCCACTACGCCCAGAGTCTCGCCTTCAGAACAATTTAGAACGGTATCAAGGGTTCGACTCATGGCACGGCTGCACGAAAGGTCTATTCGAGCCAGAGCCGCAAAGCGACCACGAGAAGCAGGAGCCAGAGTGCTCAAAATACCGTGGAGAAGATTAGTACACGCGCCAATCGGGCCGCGCGCTCTGGCTTTTGCAGGAACATTACTTTTGCTCATTGCGATTGGAGGCAGTCTCTTTATGATCGTCAGCCTCAGCTCTTCGTCGCAGCCTGCCGCACTAGCTTCTCAGTGCACTGTTAGCATCCTCAGCGGGAGTGTCGAGGTACAAATACCAGGTTCACATACTTGGCAACCGGCTGACGATGGCATAACTCTAGCTGCAGGTAGCAGGGTTCGGACCGCGGAGGACTCGCACGCTGTACTGACTTTCTTTGAGG
>CAYVES010000198.1:0-3526 GCA_964449845.1 uncultured Dehalococcoidia bacterium | reverse complement strand
CTGAACCGCGGTTGCGTGCCCATGACCACCAACATGTACGACTTTCAACGTGATCTTCAAGGGCATGACATTCCAGTGGCGATGTTCGAGGGCAACTTCGCTGATTGCAGGGATATAGATGAGACCGGAGTGCTCGACCGCCTCGAATCCTTCTTGGAAGGACAGGGTATACAGAAGTTACCAGGGTTATAACAGCGGTTAGCTGTGAAGACTAAGCAATAGCAACGAGGTGAGATTGAAATGATTACCGCTGGAATAGATATGGGAGCCCAGGTAGTAAAGGTAGTCGTTCTGAAGGATGGCCAGGTACTGGCCCGCAGCATGGCTAATACCGGCTTTGAGCCCCTGGAGGCAGCTCAAAATGCGTTGGACGAGGCGATTAAACAAGCAAAGATTTCACGGGATGACATAAAGACCATTGTCTCCACTGGGGCTGGCAGAAAGGCCGTAACCTTCGCTGATAAAGCCCTCACAGAGGTAACGGCTGACGCCAAGGGCACAACCTGGCTTGTACCCTCGGTACGGACGATTATCGATATCGGAGCTGAAGAAGCGCGGGGGATAAGCTGCGACGCTGAGGGCAGGGTGCTGGATTTTGCCAAGAATGACAAGTGTGCTGCCGGGTCTGGCGCCTTCGTTGAGACTATGGCCAGGGCACTGGAGGTAAAGGTGCCAGAGCTGATCGAGATCTCTTTTAAGTCGACTAAAGAGGCCCCCATAAATGCTACCTGCGCCGTTTTCGCCGAGTCCGAGGTAGTATCGCTAATTCATGCCAAAGTTGAGAAGGCCGACATAGCCCATGCTATCCACGATGCCATCGCCTCTAGAGTATCATCTATGGTGCGCAGGATACCGGTAGAGAAGGATATAGCACTAATCGGCGGTGTAGCTAACAATGCCGCCATTGTCGATATTATGAAGAAACACCTAGAAGTCGACATTGTAGTTCCAGAGAACCCTCAGTTCGTGAGTGCTCTGGGGGCCGCGCTTTCAGCAGCTAGCTGAGAAAGGAAGAGAGATGACAACTGAGTACTTCAGGTGGACGGAGTCTACTTGGAAAGACCCTAATAAAGACTGGCGCAAGGCAGAAACGCTTGTTGCCGGTATCGATGTCGGCTCGGTGAGCTCGCAAGCGGTAGTCTTCGCTGACGGCGAGTTATACTGCTATTCCAACACCCGTACTGGTTCTAATAGCCCCGATAGCGCCCAAAAAGCCTTGCATATGGCACTGGAGGGCACCGAGATTAAGGACGAGGATCTCAAATACATTGTGGGAACAGGCTACGGCAGGGTCAACATCCCTATGTCTAACAAAGCGATAACCGAGATCGCCTGCCACGCCCGAGGAGCGAACTTCATGGGTGGGCCATCTATAAGAACCATTCTGGACATGGGCGGCCAGGACTTGAAGGGAATACACTGCGATGAGAGGGGCAAGGTTACACAGTTCTTGATGAATGACAAGTGCGCTGCGGGCACAGGGCGAGGCATGGAGGTCATGGCCGAGCTATTACAGGTTCCCATTGTAGAAGTGGGGCAGATGTCCTTGGATGTGCCGGAGGAGCCGCCTCCGGTAAGCAGCACTTGCGTAATCTTTGCCAAATCCGAGGCAATCGGGTTGCTTCGCACCGGCTGGACCAAGAACATGGTATTTGCCGCCTATTGTTCCG
Source organism: uncultured Dehalococcoidia bacterium (assembly GCA_964449845.1). Classification (GTDB taxonomy): domain Bacteria; phylum Chloroflexota; class Dehalococcoidia; order SZUA-161; family SZUA-161; genus SOKG01. The sequence continues at coordinate 1,856 of CAYVES010000198.1, read as the reverse complement.
CTATGGCACATAGGGTGGTTGGGCTTCTGGAGCGCATCGGCATAGAAAAGGACTTTACGATTACCGGCGGAATCTCCAAGAATGTCGGTGTCACCACCAGGTTACTGAAGGAATTGGGAGTCGAGTCAATCCCGCTAGAGCCTGACCCTCAGATCGCAGGCGCTTTGGGAGCTGCCCTTTTCGCCAGGGACTTGTTCCTAAAGTCACGAAGATAAGGCTGATGGGGATATGTATGTTTAGTTGGCTTCTCAGAAGCCTAATGGTAATGCCAGGCTACATTGCAAACTATGGTTACACCGATGGTTCCGGAGATTACTACATTGTTGTTGACACTGATAAGTGCGATGGCTGTGGCAAGTGCGTAGAGGCATGCCCGCAAGGCGTCCTGGAAGTGATAACCGACGATTATGACGATCTCGTAGCCGCAGTAAGTGAGGAACACCACAAGAACCTCAAATATGTCTGCGCCCCATGTAAACCGGTGAGCGGACCGAGAGACATCAAGTGTGAGACGGCATGTCCCAGCGGGGCCATCACCCATTCGTGGTGAGTGCTTCTTCCAACCCTGGAAGCTAAGTAGTGCCTTTGCATAAGGGATCCTTTGTAGCACAACGGCAAGACTACCCCCTTCGAGATGTTGACAGTCTTAAATGGCTGATGTAAACTGAGGCGGTTATTCCGGCGGTAGGATGCGCTGTTGTTAGGTTTTTTGTGTTCAGGGCCACGTGAGCAAGAGCGTGGCTTTTTACTTCTGGGCTGCGAGTTGTCGCCATAGGCAAGAGTAGATATGGGTTCGCTGAATGATATTGATCCAAGAGTTGCCGCTGCAATCGAACAGGATAACCAACGTCAGCGGCTTACCATCAACCTTATTGCCGCAGAAAACTACGCCTCAAGAGCCGTGCTCGAAGCCCAGGGCTCGCTGCTCACAAACAAGTACGCCGAGGGCTATCCCGGGAGTCGCTATTATGGCGGGTGCCAGAATGTTGACCTAGTCGAAGCACTGGCAAGTGAGCGGGCAAAGCAGCTTTTCAGTGCTGACCACGCTAACGTCCAACCGCACAGCGGAGCCCAGGCCAATATGGCAGCCTACTTTGCCCTGCTCGAACATGGGGATACTGTCCTGGCAATGAGTCTGGCTCATGGCGGGCATCTCAGCCACGGTAGCGCTGTTAACTTCTCCGGTAAGCTCTATAACTTCGTTGCCTACGGTGTCGACAGAGAGACGGAGATAATTGATTACAACCAGTTGGAAAAGCTCACCCTGGAGCATAGGCCCAAACTTATTGTAGCCGGCGCCAGTTCCTATCCCAGGATAATCGATTTCGCCAGGTTTCGCCAAATAGCCGCCATGGTAGATGCGAAGCTCATGGTAGATATGGCCCATTTGGCAGGGCTGGTCGCTGCTGACGTCCACCCCTCACCAGTACCGTACGCTGATGTAGTCACCTCAACTACGCATAAGACATTGCGTGGGCCTAGAGGGGGGTTCATTCTCTGCCAGTCGCAATGGTCTTCGAAGATAGACAATAACGTCTTCCCTGGAACGCAAGGCGGCCCCCTGATGCACGTCATAGCCGCCAAGGCAGTTGCCTTTCTCGAGGCGATGCAACCCGAGTTTGCTTCCTATCAGCGAGCGGTACTCCAGAATGCTCAGGCTCTGGCAAGTGAATTGAGTAATCTGGGACTACGACTCGTCACGGGAGGGACAGACATCCATCTTGTCTTGGTCGACCTCTCTCAGATGGGGATAACAGGCAGTGCAGCTGAAGAAGCCCTTGACGCTGCGGGCATAACTGTCAATAAGAACGCTATTCCCTTCGACGACCGTCCCCCTCAGATAGCCAGCGGCATCA
>CAYVES010000197.1:0-3605 GCA_964449845.1 uncultured Dehalococcoidia bacterium | reverse complement strand
CAGTGACCAGCTCAGGAAGGGAGGTTACGGCGGCCAGGAGCAAGAGCCCCACCCAAAGGCCGCCCAGCCGCGTCTTGCGGGCAATCATATCCCCGTAACGGGATAGCTTCGCCCCAAAGAAGATGACAAGCGCAGCGCAAATAAGAAATTTTAGCCAAACCAAAAACACGTGCTTTCCTTCAGGGCGACAGCAGACACAACCTGGGAGCTATTATAGCATAGGTATCGAAAGCCCACGTGGGGGAAGGAGACCGGGGGGTTGTTTTCGAGTCGACTTGTTTTGGGCTCGATTTCGGTATAATACGCAGGAAAAGGCGTCCCAGTGATCTATGGTGCCGCTCTCGAAAAGCGATTCCCGCTAGTAGCGGACCATTTCTTTGGCTATCTCCCCTTAAACTTCGGTTCCCTCTTCTCCAGAAACGAGGTAATACCTTCCTTGAAATCCTCTGTCTGGAAGCAGATACGTTGGCCAAGGGTCTCGAAGTCTAACTGCGACTCCAAATCGTTTACCGCGCCTTTATAGACACCCCGCTTGATGAGATCAATGGCAACCGATGGTCCCCTTGCGATCTTGGTCGCCAGCTCCCTGGTCGCATTCATCAACTCGCCATGTGGCACCACCCTGTTCACCAGCCCCAGCCGCTCCGCTTCCCTGGCATCAAACGTGTCGCCCGCCAACATGAGCTCAAGGGCCTTGGAGGTACCCACCATTCGGGGCAGATAATAGGTTGCACCGCCGTCAGGAACAAGCCCTCTCTTGACGAATACCATGCTGAACTTTGCTTTTTCCGAAGCTATTCTGAAGTCACAGGCCAATGCCAGTGAGAAAGTCACCCCGGCAACGATCCCGGGTATAGCCGCAATCGTAGGTTTAGGGAAATAGCGCACCGGCAGTATCCACCAGCCCAGAGGCCTCCTAAGAATATATGGTGGAATCGGCCCACTGTAGTCCGCCGTCAACTCACCGGCATCTGCCCCGGTGCTGAACGCCTCACCAGCGCCGGTAATGACTAGCACCTTGACCTCCTCGTCGCCACCAAGCTCGGTAGCGATTCGGTGCACCTCGGTCCTCATCGCCTCGGTAACCGCATTGAGCCTCTCGGGGCGGTCAAAAGTGATGGTAGCAATTCCTTCCTCTTTGGTGAAGACAAGCCCTTCAACGGCCATCAACTACCTCCCGCTATACAAAGCGCATTTAAATATTTGCGCATGAAGCATGATTAAGCACTAAATCCGAAGCACTATCGGCAATCGTAGCGTTGCCACTCCTGTGGCAACGAATTCTTCGTCGTGACAAGAGTCACGACGCTACTCTTTTGCCTTTTGCATTTTGCTATTTGAATTTATTTAGTGCTTAGAAATTAGTATTTAGAATTTCCCAATACACTATGTAGCAGTATTTATGTTGTTGTATACAACGGCTGGCTACCTGCCCTTGAACTCTGGAGGCCTGCCCTCCATGAACGACTTGACACCCTCGCGAAAGTCGTCAGTTCCCATCAGAACATTCTCAATGTAGGCCTCGTAATCCATCTGCGCAGCGATGTCGGTCTCGGCAATGCCTTTGTAGATGGCCGCCTTGGCGAACCCCAGCGCCAGAGGAGAGTTCTGGGCGATCTTTCCCGCCAGTTCCTTCGCCGCCGTCATCAACTGGTCAGCAGGGACTACCCTGTTCACCAGGCCTATTCGCTCCGCCTCGGCAGCATCAATTGTCTCTGCCGTAAATATCAACTCCAGGGCACGGGCAGTTCCGACGAGGCGAGGCAGGGTGTAGGTGGAACCCGACTCGGGTATAACCCCTCTCTTAGCAAAAATCATGTTGAAGCGGGCTGCCTCAGATGCCAGCCTTATATCGCAGGCAAGGGACATAGCGAGGCCGCCGCCAGCAGCTATGCCGTTGACCGCAGCGATAACCGGCTTGGGCAGGTTCCTTATCTTCAGCACAGTGGTCAGCACGTTACCGTCACCCCGTATCATCTCCTCCATAGTCGTCTGGTGGAGAGCATGCTGCTCGCCCAGTGACATCAGATAGGCGACATCGGCCCCGCTACAGAATGCCTTGCCGGCTCCTGTGATTATGAGCGCCCTGGCGTCACGGTCCTTGGCCACCTCGGTGAGAACAGCGTCCATCTCCGCCTGCATTGTGCCGTCAAAGGCATTCTTGACCTCGGGCCGGTTCAGGGTCATGATCGCCACCCTATCCTCCTTCTCGTAGATAACCGTCCTATAAGCCAATTGCTACCCCTTTCCTTGCGCTGGATTTATGTTTTCCTCTTCTTTTGGATAGCGGCCCACGCACCGCTACTTTCCCCTGAACACCGGCTCGCGCTTCTCCATAAAGGAGTTGATCCCCTCCTGGAAGTCCTCGGTGCCCATGAGCACATTCTGAGTGTAGTTCTCGTAATCCATCTGAGCCCCCATATCGTCCGCAAGCATACCTCTGTAAAGCGCGGCCTTGGCCAGTCCCACAGCCAGCGGTGGATTTTGGGCTATCTCGCCTGCAAACTCCTTGGTCGCCTTCATCAGGTCATCGTGGGGCACAACCCTATTTACCAAGCCGATCCGCTCAGCCTCCTGGGCATTGATGACGCTCCCGGTAAGCACCAGCTCACATGCCTTGGCCATTCCGACAAGACGAGGCAGATTATAGCTGGCGGCGCAATCAGGGATGACACCTCGCTTGATGAAGACCGTGCTGAAGCGGGCCTTATCCGAGGCAATCCTCATATCGCATGCCAGACCCAGTCCCATACCTCCACCAGCAGCCATACCATTAACCGCAGCGATAACCGGCTTCATCATGTTCCTGATCTTAAGCACCGTCGTGGGCATAGTGCCTATTCTTCGAACTGCATCGCCCATAGTCGTCCTGGAGAAGGCTGCCCTGTCTTCGATGAGGGTCCCCAGGTAACTGACATCGCCACCGGTACAGAACGCCTTACCTGCTCCAGTTATTATCACCACCCTGATGTTTGCATCCTGGCTAACGTCATTGATCGCGTCATCGATCTCACCCATCATGGGAAGATCGAAGGCATTGTTCACGTCAGGTCTGTTCAGCGTTATAGTTGCCAGCATATCCTCCTTCTCAAGGATCACCGTCTTATAGGGCAATTTGCACCTCCATTTTTCCTAGAATAAACTCTAATCCGTCCGCCCTGCTGCCTGCCCCTGATTTACTCAGGGGCCTGTCGAAGGGCCGTTCATGGTTCGACCCCGACGGGTCGGGGTCCTGAGCAGAGCCGAAGGGCTCACCACGAACGGCTGGGTAGGTTGCCCGACGTCGGGCAACCTACCCTTAGTCGGATACCCGCACTACCTGCATCATTCGTTGGTGGGCAGCCGCCCACATAGATTTATTCTGCGAGCAATTCCGCAAGCCTCTGGCTGTCAGCCTTCAGCGCATCGTACTCCTCACCCCAGGCTGCCCAGTTGCCGGCTCCAGCATACTCATCCATTTTGTCCAGGTGCTCCTGTATCACTTCTACTAGCTCTGCAATCTCGCTCGGTGGTGTCGGCGGCTCCGGAGGCTCCGGCGGCCCTGGGGGCTCCTCGCCGAAGACAGCGGCCAGGGCCTCATCCAGCGTCTGCTCCATAGCGATGCG
>CAYVES010000196.1:0-3705 GCA_964449845.1 uncultured Dehalococcoidia bacterium | reverse complement strand
TCTATAGGGAAGGGCACGGTGGTGCGGGCAAACTCCTACCTTATGGGGCCTGTGGCAATCGGAGAGAACTGTGAGGTGGGTCCAAGTTGCTATATTCGCCCCAGCACCGCCATCGGTGACAACTGCCATGTGGGCAGCGCGGTGGAGGTTAAAAACTCAATCATCATGCAGGACAGCAAAATCCCTCATCACAACTATATCGGGGATAGCATCATAGGAGAGGGGTGCAACTTTGGGGCCGGCACCAAGATCGCAAACCTCAGGCTAGATAAAAAGGACATCACCGTTGCAAATATCGATACCAAAAGGCGCAAGCTAGGCGCCATAGTGGGTGACAGCGTTCAAACAGGTATCAATGCCAATATCAATGTGGGCAGTTTAATAGGCGACCACACCTACATCGGTCCTGGGGCTGTGGCCAGCGGTGTGGTGTTGCCCAATTCCAAGATATTCTGACGGGGAGAAAAAAGTGGAAAGAATAGAGCAGGCTGTCATTCTCGCTGCCGGTGAGGGACAGAGACTGAGGCCATTTACCACCTCAAAGCCCAAGGTCATGATCGCCATTGCCAATAAGCCCATATTGCAGTACGTAATCGAGGCAGTGGCAAAGAACGGGATTCGCAGAATAGTAGTTGTCGTGGGCTACAGAAAAGATCAGGTTATAGATTACTTCGGTGCCGGGGATCAGCTCAATGTGGAGATTGAGTACCTCGAGCAAAGACAGCAGCTTGGCACCGCTCACGCGCTGAAGCAGGTAAAACAAAGAGTGAGTGGCAAATTTCTGACCCTGTCCGGGGACAACATCATCGAGCCAGACACCATCTCCCAACTGGTCCAGGCGCAACCGAATACTATCCTGGTCAAGGAACAGGAGAACATCTCTAAATACGGCGTGATAGAGGCAAAGGACGGAATGGTAACCAGCATCGTGGAGAAACCGAAGGAGGCCCTGAGCCACTTAGTCAACACCGGCATCTACGCCTTCAGCGACGACATCTTCAATTTGATCGCTCAAGAGACAGACCTGACTTCCGTTATTCTCAACATGATTGCCCTCGGCCACGAGGTAAAGACCTGTGAGGCAACCGGCCCCTGGCTTGATGTGGTTTACCCCTGGGACATGTTGCAGCTAAACGATATGGCCCTGGCTAAGATATCCCCTGCAACTGGAGGAACTATCGAAAGCGGTGTTTCCCTAAGGGGGCTCGTTTCAATAGGAAAGGGCACTACCGTAAGATCAAACTCCTACATAGTAGGTCCAGCTATCATCGGGGAGAACTGTGAAATAGGACCTGGGGTGTGTATCCTGCCCTCGACCAGCATAGGGGATAACGTGTGCATCTCGCCCTTCACCATAATCGCCAACAGCATAATAGCAGATGGTGTGGAGATCGGTCCTAGCTCCACCGTTCAAGACTCGATCATCGATAGAGGGTGCCAGGTAAGAGGACACTTTGTTACTCAAAGCGGCGAGACGGAGATCAAGGTCGATGACGAATATCACCGGGTGCGAATTGGAGCAATGCTGGGAGAACACTGCAGCATTGGGATCAGTGTAGTGACTGCCCCTGGAATCATCGCAGGCAATCGCTGCCAAGTGAAGGCGCTGAAGGTTCTCGAAGAAAGTATCCCGGACGAAAGCTTAGTGGTGTAGTCATGTGTGGCATCGTTGGCTACGTGGGGGAAAGGGAAGCACAGCCTGTCTTGATCAATTGCCTGAAGAGACTGGAGTATCGGGGATATGACTCATGTGGTATCGCACTGCTAGGCAGAGGCACCGAGGTCTACAAAGATGCGGTTAGGATTGAAACCCTGGAAAGAAGCCTGCAGCCAAACGACAGCCGAACAGGCATCGGACACACCAGATGGGCCACCCACGGCAAGCCATCGGAATCAAATGCCCACCCACACACAGACTGCAGCGGCAAGGTCGCAGTGGTCCACAACGGGGTGATCGATAATTTTCTCCAGCTGAGAGAACAGCTAACCGATGAAGGACATACCTTTCGCTCGGAGACAGACACCGAAGTCATACCTCACCTGATCGAGAAATACTATGAGGGAAACCTGGAACAAGCGGTATCCCGAGCCATTGTTGACATAACTGGAACATATGCCTTCATTGCCATTCACGCCGATAGCAAAGAGCTGGTCGTAGCTAGAGAAGAGAGCCCTTTGATCGTAGGCATCGGCGACAAGGAGAATCTGGTGGCTTCAGATGTGCCCGCGGTGTTGGACTACACCGATAGAGTAGTGTACGTCGAGGATGGTGACATAGGCGTTATCACCAAGAACGACGTCAAGTTCACCAGAAACGGCAAAAAGGTCAAAAGGGCCGAACATAGGGTTCCCTGGAGCACAGAGGAAGCCCAAAAAGCGGGTTATGACCACTTCATGATCAAAGAAATCCATGAGCAGCCCAGGGTGATTCGAAGTACCTTCGCAGGCTATATCTCAGCGCTGGAGCCGGAGATAGACCTGGGGATAAGGAGAGATTTGGACTTCGACAATATCCTGATCCTGGCTTGCGGTACCTCCTACCACGCCGCCTTGGTAGGTAAGCACGTGATTGAAAGACTGGCACAGATACCAGTCAGGGTCGATATAGCCTCGGAGTTCAACTACTCTGACACCGTGCTGGGTAAGACCTGGGTCGTAGTCATTACCCAATCAGGAGAGACCGCCGACAGCATGAGGGCACTGAAGAAGGCCAAGGAGTTGGGCTGCCGTACCTTGGTGATCACCAATGTTGTCGGAAGCAGCGCCACCCGCATCGCCGACGATGTACTTTACATAAAAGCAGGGCCCGAGATAAGTGTAGCCGCTACTAAGAGCTTCACCGCTCAGCTAATAATGCTGTACTTGTTGGCCATGGCCCGGGCATCGGTAGACGTTCGCTCCCGGAGCAGCCTGATTGCAGAGCTAAGGCAGTTGCCGAACAAAGTCCGTGAAATACTCAATAGGGAAGGGGAGATCGCTGAGCGTGGGAAGTATCTGGCAGAACATGAAAATGTTTTCTTTGTTGCCAGGGGCATCAATTTCCCCATAGCTCTTGAGGGTGCGCTAAAGATGAAAGAGATCGCCTATATCCATGCCGAGGGCTACGCCGCCGGGGAACTGAAGCACGGTCCTTTCGCCCTGCTCACGCCGGATACCCCGGTTATCGCCATCACCGCCGGGGATAACACATATGAAACGCTTCTGGCAAACATAAAAGAGATAAAGGCCAGAGAATCGCCGGTGATCGCCGTCGCCGAGGAAGGCGATGACGAGATCGAGAAATACGTTGACTTCGTGATCACGGTCCCCAGAGTCCACCCCATATTCTCACCTGTGGTTAATTCAATCGCACTACAACTACTCGCCTATTACACCGCTAAAGAGAGGGGTTGTTCTATAGACACGCCGCGAAATCTGGCCAAAAGCGTCACCGTAGAGTAAGTCGAGAAAAATTATAGCAGACTGTAGAATCTCTCATAATCCCCCTCCCCTGGCGGGAGGGGGTTAGGGGGAGGGGGAAACTCACCCTCATCCTTCGGCAAGCTCAGGACAGGCTCTGACCTCTCCCTTCGAGGGAGAGGAATCTTCAGGACATTGTTCAGACAACTATAGCGTGGGTAGGTTGCCCGACGTCGGGCAACCCACCCAGCCACGAACGTTGAAAGTCGATCTGCCAGATGCCGTTCGTGGTGAGCTTGTCGAACC
>CAYVES010000195.1:0-3949 GCA_964449845.1 uncultured Dehalococcoidia bacterium | reverse complement strand
CCGTTGCCAAGTCCGTGAAGTGCATGGTCACCCTCAACAACAAGGCGGCGGAGCTTATGATGACCGCCGAGGTTCACGCCTGTACCGATGTGACCGGATTCGGACTTCTGGGGCATGCCTGCGAGATGGTTGAAGGGTCGGACGTTGGCATGACGATCCACTCCTCCGATGTTCCTTTTTTCCCCGAGGCGAAAGAGCTGGCAGAGATGGGTATGATCCCGGGTGGGCTGCACAGAAACAGGGAATTTCGCCTGAACATGGTTGAATTTGGCGATAACATTCCTCAGTATATGTCGGACATCCTTTTCGACCCTCAGACCTCCGGTGGGCTGCTGATCGCCGTGCCTGCTTCAGAGGCGGAATCGCTGATGGAGAGAATGCACAAAGAGGGTGTAGAGGAGGCAGCGATAATTGGCGAGGTGATCGCGGAGCCGAAAGGCAGGATTGTCGTAACCTGAACCCGTGAAGGGGCTACCATAGAACTCCTCTCCCTCGACGGGAGAGGTCGGAGCCTGCCCTGAGCCTGCCGAACGGTGAGGGTGAATCCCCCCCTCAGGAATTCTTTGGCTCGCCGTATTGATCGCGCAGCACCCTCTTCAGCAGCTTGCCGGTGGAGGTGCGGGGCAGCTCATCGACAAAGGCCACGTAGCGAGGTCGCTTGAAGCTGGAAAGCCTCTGTCGGCAGAACTCCATTATCTCGTCTGGTGTTGCCGTCGCTCCCTTCTTGAGGACCACTATTGCCTTGGGCTCCTGGCCCCAGTCCGGGTCAGGGATGCCGATCACCGCAGCCTCATCTATCTTCGGGTGGGCGTACAGTATATCTTCCACCTCTTCGGGGGAGATGTTCTCGCCTGCTCTGATGATCATGTCGTCGCCACGGCCTGCCAGATAGATGTAGCCCTCTTCGTCCACGTATCCCTTATCGCTGGTGCGTAGCCAGCCGTCCTCGGTCAGCGCTTTGGCCGTCTTCTCGGCGTCTTTCCAGTAGCCGCTCATCACCCTTGGCCCTTTGGCGAGGATCTCGCCCACCTCGCCTATCGGCACCTCGTTGCCCTGCTCATCCACTATCTTGACCTCCACGTCCTCCATGGGCCTGCCAATAGATGACTGCAGCCTTTTCAGCTTCTTGGCCTTCTCCTCGTCGCTACCCGTGATCACGTGGTCCTCGGGCCCGAGGGTGGTTATGGTGGAGGCAGTCTCTGTCTGGCCGAAGGCGTTGATGAACATGACCCCGGGGAAGACATCTATCGCCTTCTTTATTACCTCGAAGGGCATTGGGGCGGCACCGTATGTTATTACCCTGAGGCTGGAAAGGTCGTACTTATCGAAATCGGGCTCGTCGATAACCCGTTTGAGCATAGTAGGCACCAGCATCGCGCGATTGGCCTTCTCCTCCTGCACCATCTTCATCCATTCCTTCACCTCAAACTGCCTAATCATGGCCAGAGTCCTGCCCCCGTAGATAGCAGCCATCACAGCCTGGATTCCGGCGACGTGGTACAGCGGCACGGTGAGCAGGTTGGTCTCCTCTATCTCAAGGTCGACAGGGGTTACGTTTCCCAGAACATACGTCGAAAAGCTATTGTGGGTCAATGGTACCCCTTTAGGCCGGCCGGTGGTCCCTGCTGTGTACATCAATATGGTGACGTCGTCATCGTCGATCTCGGTGAATACCTCTTCGGGAGAGGCTGAAGCCAGCAGCTCCTCGTAGTTCAGCATGCCTTCTGGTTTGGTCTCCAGGCAGATGAAATGCTTCACCTGAGGTATTTGGGGGCGTATAGAGTTCACCATGTCGACGTAACGCTCGCCAACAAATAGTACTTTGGCTTCACAGTTGTTGATCATGTATTCAAGCTCGTCGCTCTTGGCCCGGAAATTCAGCGGGATGAAGATCGCACCCAGTTTTGCTACGGCGTTATAGGCCTCCACGTACTCATTGCAGTTGACCTGTAGAATCGCCACCATGTCGCCCTTCTGTACCCCGAGACCGGCAAGGGCGTTCGCTAACCTGTTTGCCCGCTCGCTGAGTTCTGCGTAGGTATGTTTCTTGCCCTCGAAGGTTATCGCTGGCCTATCAGGTACGATGGAGCTGGTTATCATTAGGAACTCCGTAGTATTCATCCTCTTGCCTCCTGTTTTAGTGGTTGACTAGTCGGAGCCGAGCCTTTTCTTAACTCGCTGCAAGACGTCTGACATTATATCGCCGGCCTTTGCCCAGATGCGAATATGGGCAGCATGGTCTAGTCCAGTTTCGCCTTCATTTATTATTACAATCTTGGCGCCAGAATTCAGGGCATATTGGGGCATGAGCGCCGCGGGATAGACAACGAGCGAGGACCCAACCACGATACAGAGGTCGCACATCCTGGAGCGTTTCTCGGCCTCCATGGTCTCCTGCACCGGCATCGGCTCGCCGAAGAAGACGGCATCCGGTTTCAAGATGCCGCCGCACTGAACGCACTCCGGCTCCTCAACGCCGCTCGCGACCCACTTCTCTACCTCCTCGTAGCGATAACGCTCGCCGCAGGTAAGGCACTTCGCCCACTGCATGTTGCCATGGAGTTGGATAACCCTGTCTTCGGAGTTACCCGCTTTTTGATGAAGGCCGTCCACATTCTGGGTAATGACGCAGTCCAGCTTGCCGAGCTTCTCCAGCTCGGCGACGGCGTGGTGGGCGGGGTTGGGTTGAACATCGCTCCAGGCGAGCCCAACGGTTTTCTGCATTTGCCACAGCCTCTTTCTCGCCTCGGGGTCACTGATGAACTTCTGATAGGTGAAATCGTCGGGGTCGACTTTTGTCCAGAGGCCATCGGGGCCCCTGAAGTCGGGAAGCCCTGACTCGGTGCTGATCCCCGCGCCGGTGAATACCACCAGCCGCTGCGATTCCACTACGAGGTCTGCAAGCTCATCGATGAGATCTTCTTGCGTTTTGCCGCCTGTTTCGTCCATTTCCCTTCCCTATCTTACTCTTTTTGCCTGATTAGTAAACCTGGGGCTTCTGCCCTCCCGAAGAGCCCTGATTCCTTCCCTGGCATCCTCTGTGTTAAGCACCATAGCGAATAGCTTATTCTCCATCTCCAGGCCCTGGTCCAGGGCAAGGTCGAGTCCGCGCTTTATCACCTCCTTGGCGCACCTGACAGCTATCTGACCGTGGGATATTATCTTGTGCGCTAAGCTTTCGGCAGTAGAGATAAGGTCGGCTCGCGGCACCACCCGATGGATCAGGCCTATGCGGAGGGCTTCGGCGGCATTGATGATCTCGCCGGTGAGTATGGGCCCTGCTGCCATGCCCAGCGGCACCAGTCTGGGCATGGTCTGGCTGCCCCCGGCCGTGGGAACCATACCTATTCCCACCTCCGGCAGACCGAACCTTGCTTCCTCGGAGGCAATCCTGATGTCACAGCACATTGCCATCTCCACCCCCGCTCCCAGGGCGAAACCGTGGATAGCTACTATGAGAGGCTTGGAGACGCTCAGGAACTGTCCCCAGAGGTCTCGCTCCCATCTCACCTGGCGGCCGATGGCCTGAGAGGGAACAGTGCCGAACTCAGTGATATCGGCCCCTGCGGAGAACCCCCTTTCCCCTGCCCCCTTGAAGATGGCCAGCATCACCTCAGGGTCGTCGTCGATTGCGGGCAGCACCTCGTACAGCTCGTCCCGCATCTTGATGTTGACTGCGTTTAGAGCATTGGGGCGGTTGAGGGTAATATATGCGATGCCGTCCTTTTTCTCGTAGATGATGGTTTCGAAGGCGTTCATAGGGAAATTCCAAATGCTAATTTACAAGCTCTAAACATATTCAAATATCAAAATGCAAAGGCAAAAGGTGCAGGGCAAAATCCAGAATGAGTCGAGTAGCGTCGTGTCTTCTGTCACGACGAAGGGTTCGTTGCCACAGGAGTGGCAAAGCGACGCGTGTACTTTGAATTACCAATTCGCGATTATCCCA
>CAYVES010000194.1:0-4130 GCA_964449845.1 uncultured Dehalococcoidia bacterium | reverse complement strand
TTAGGCAGTATCATTCATTGTAGGTGTTACCAGTCAGGACAATAATTAATAGCAAGGAGGTACAAAATGGCGCTTTCTCTATACGATCCGTATCAGCATCCGGAAGAATGGACGCCGGACATGTACGATGGTCTGGAAAGGGCGAGGGATCTAATTGAGGAGTGGTGGTTACCCAACAGGCGCCCGCTCGATCGCCTGGGCGGCGTACTGGCGATGACGGAGATGTCGGACGCTTACTATGGCCTGTGGAAGGCGATAATAGACGGCGGGTTCTTTGGCAGGGACATACCCAAGGAATATGGCGGGGCAGGGTGGAGCCTTCTCCAATGCAGCCTGTTTTCGGCTGAGGTTTCCAAAATTGCCCATACCGCCAGGGTCGACGACATGTTTTTCTATGGAGAGCCCGCTGTTCAAGTTCTCCTGTACCACACCCCGGATGAGGACGCGAAGCGGGAGTATTTGCAAAGAATCCTGGACGGTGGGTTCTGCACCTTCTTCGCCACCGATCCCGAGTCCGGCGTCGACATGGGCGGGATGCGCGGCAGCGCAGAGCTAAAGGGGGATTACTACTACCTCAACGGACCGAAGTGGTGGATGGCAATGTGCAGCCCGGGTGCAGTCGGGCTTCAGTGGCATCTGGTACTGATGAAAACCGATCCCACCAAGCGCACCAAGGGGCTTTCCCTGTTTATCGTAAACGATGACGAACCTGGCATGATCCGGGGCCGGGAGGGAGACCTCACGGGGGCGAGGTGGGGTTGTGCCCGCTTTGAAATAATGATGAAAGATATGAAGGTACACAAGAAGTACATTGCGGCCCCAGAGGGCAAAGGGCTGTACGCTGTGGTGGATGGGATGAACAAGCACTTGGCTAATCAGGCGTTTCAGGCTACGGGCTGTCTGGAGGACGTCATAAGCATGGCAGTGGAGTACACCTCAACTAACATACGATGGGACCATCCCCTCATCGAGTATCAGGGCGTCCACTTCCCCATAGCTGAGATGTGGGTCAACGCTGAGGCTGGTCGCGCCATATCTCAAAAGGCTTGCATTCTGTGGGACAAGCAGGATCCTGATGCGACGCATGGCAAATGGGCCGTTCTCGCTTTGCGCTTCATTGTTCCGGCCTTGCTCGAGGGATGTGCGAAGGCGACTGAGCTCCTGGGCGCTCGTTCTGTTGAGAGGGAGGAGGGTTGGCCGCTGGAGCTAATGTGGCGTGACTCGCTGATCTTTAACCTGTACCGAACGCCCAACATCGATAAGAAGTTCCTTGCATCATACCTCGTACAGAGGAGGCTCTAGGCAAGGTTCAGGCGATTCTCCAGGAAACACCAGTCCGGTCTGACAACAGGTAGCCAACTTGGTCGAGGGGGTTAGAAGCCATGGCGGAGACAACAGCTTTAGACGGGGTCAAGGTGGTGGAACTCTGCAATCTTGCTGCCGGGCCTTATTGCACAAAGCTAATGGCCGATCTTGGTGCCGAGGTGATCAAGGTAGAGAAGCCCGGCGTTGGCGATGAAGCCAGGAGCAGGGGCCCTTTTCTCAACGACATCCCCCATCCAGAGCGAAGTGCCCTCTTCCTTTACCTGAACACCAACAAACTGAGCATTACGCTGAACATCGATACTAAGAAAGGGAAAGAGCTTTTCAAGGACCTGATCGGGGGAGTCGACATACTGGTGGAGGACAGGCCACCCGGAATGCTGGCTGACCTTGGGCTGGGCTATGAGGTCCTGAGCGAGCTTAATCCCAGGCTGGTCATGGCCTCGATCACTCCTTTTGGCCAGACTGGCTCCTACAAAGATTACAAAGCCTACCCGCTGAATTCATTTCACAGCGGTGCGGAAGGGTTCATCACCCCCACGGGGGACCCATTTCCAGATCGTCCGCCCCTCAAGGTCGCAAGATATGCGGGAGAATATGAGGTGGCTATCCACAGCATGCTGGCTACTTTGGCGGCGCTCTACTATCAGAGGGCGACTGGCCTGGGGCAGCAGGTGGATATCTCAAAACAGGAAGCTCTTATTGACATAAACACATATGAGCTCCTAGCCTACCCATATGTCGGTTGGTTCCCAAACAGGGCTACTGTGTTGAATCCCCTTGGCGGTATCATGCCGGCCAAGGACGGCCATGGCCACCTGGCCATGTACGAGGAGGTCCAGTGGGACAATCTGGCAAAGCTGATGGGAAATCCAGAATGGACCAAAGACGAGCTATTCACGAATCCCGATGTCCGCCGCCAGCGTTCGGAAGAAATACAGCAGCGTATCATGGAATGGACGAGACAGCACACGAAATACGAGATCTATCACGACGGCCAGGAGATGGGAGTTGCTACCGGGGCTTATCAAACTCCAGAGGAGGTTATTAACTCCGAGCAACTGAAATCGAGAGGCTTTTTCGTCGAGCTGGATCACCCGGAGGTGGGGAAGGTAACCTATCCCACGGCCCCGTATAGATTCTCGAAGACGCCGTGGTGTGGGCGACGGGCTGCCCCCCTCCTCGGCGAGCACAATGAAGAGGTTTACTACAAACGCCTGGGTCATAGCAAGGAGGAGCTGGCGAGGTTGAGGGGGATGGGGGTTATTTAGATCACCCTGGAAGGGAGGATTGCCTCTATGGGTCCATTGTCAGGTGTAAGAATCCTCGAGTTTGGAATGGCTGTAGCAGGCCCACATGCCTGCAAGTTGTTAGCGTTTATGGGAGCGGAGGTTATCAAGGTCGAATCCATAACCCATCTCGACATGCTGAGAAGGGCTGGCGTAGATGCTGAAAAGGGTGCCAAAATTCTTGCGCTTCGTCCCGGTGAACCCCTGCCACCTGGTGTGATGTTAGATACTTTTGTCTCCAATACTACACATCTCAACAAGCTAGGTATCGCTCTGGACCTGACCAGGCCGGAAGCGATCGAGCTGGCGAAAAGGTTAGCCGCGCGCAGCGACGTAGTGCTGGAGAACTTCCGGGCAAAGGTGATGGAGGGATACGGATTGGACTATCCCGTCTTGAGGGAGATAAACCCCAATCTTATCATGCTATCTACATCTCTTGCGGGAAAGACAGGCCCTGAGCGGGAATACCTGGGTTACATGGAGATATTCGGCGCTCTGGGTGGACCGGGGCATCTGACCGGCTACCCGGACGGGCCGCCGACCTGGATAAGGTTCTCCATGGACACAATGAGTGCTGTTAGCGCTGCTAGCGCTATTGTTACGGCCCTTATCCACAAGCAACGAACAGGAGAGGGGCAATACATAGATTATTCCTCATACGAGGGTGCTGCCTGTCTTATTGGCGATGCCCTTCTCGACTACACCATGAACCACAGGAGTCAGTCCCGCCAAGGAAATCTCGATGATTTCATGGCGCCTCATAACTGCTACCGCTGCCAGGGCGATGAGGAGTGGATCAGCATTGTTATCGGTACAGACGAGGAGTGGAGCGCCTTCTGTAACGCCATCGGCAATCCAGAGTGGACCAAGGACGAGAGGTTCTCCGATGCCTACAGCCGGTGGCAGAATCAGGAGCAGATGGACATGTTCATCCAAGAGTGGACTATGAACTATAGCCATTTCGAGGTTATGGACATCCTGCAGAAGGCCGGTGTAGCTGCTGTACCGTCGTTCAATTCCCCGGAGATCTGGGGCGATCCCCATCTCGATGAACGGGGGCTGACGGTGATAGTTGAGCATGTGACGCTCGGGGCGCAGCCCGTACAGGCCCCTCCCTGGAAGCTCTCACGAACACCAGCCGAGATCACGGCGGCGGGACCGACGCTTGGCCAGCACAATGAATACGTCTTCGGCGAGCTCCTCGGCCTCCCCAAGGAGGAGATCACAAACCTGGTGAACAAAGGAGTAATCCGTTGATTTGGAGGCAAGCGCGACTGGCCAGCAACGGCATCTGTTTGTGCCAAATCAAAACTAATCAAAACTAATAGAGGTGGGCAGAACTGTAAAGCCTGCGCCACCCCTATTGAACGCATCCCTGTTCGCAATCGAGGCACCTATTTTTGCCCCAAGTGTCAGAGACCCGCTACTTGTTCTTGAAGACGGGCTTCCTCTTCTCCCTGAATGCAGCCCCGGCCTCTGCGCTATCCTCCATGCCCCTCAGGTTCTGCTCCAGTGCCT
>CAYVES010000193.1:0-4135 GCA_964449845.1 uncultured Dehalococcoidia bacterium | reverse complement strand
TTCCCTCTTGTATCAGTCTTTCCCCATATTCCAGAAGGAGCTTGGCTCGATGCTTGGACGTCTTCTTGGATTCAAGGTATAACTTCAGTGCTTCCAGGGGAGTTATCCCTTCTGCTGAATAAGCTCCCAGCCTGCTGCGGTGCTCTTGCTCTACCTCTTTAGTAATAGCGGCGATGAAGTATGCCTCCTTGAGCGCTTTTCGTATCTCATTCTCTTGAACCAGCCCCTCTTTTTCCGCTGACACCTTGATCTGCAGGCGGACTATGGCATCCTCAAAGTCGTTCTTGGCAAGAGCATGAAGAACCGCACCAGTAGGGTCGTCGGTATTGGCGTCAACCTTAATGGTTAGGAATCGCCGCGCTTCTACCGGGTGAAACTTATAGGACCGCACCCGCTTACCTCTAGCGGCGGCCTCATCAAGTTCCACGATGTAGAATCCCTTCTCCTCCCCCTCGTCGCCGAAGTCGATGGTTTGCAGGCTCCCCGGGTATACAACGGGTACCGGGTGGTCAATCCTCTGCTTAATGTGCATGTGGCCCAGAGCCACGTAATCGAAGGCGGGATTAGCGATGGTGCTCTGGAGCAAGACGTAGTCCCGGCCCACCAGCATCGTTTTCTCCGAACCATGCGTAGCGCCTGAGTGCATCAGATGTCCGGCAAGGATAGCGGGCAGACCGGGATCGAGAGAGTTCGCTTGGACGCTAAGCCAATCTGTCAGCGTCTTTTGTATCTTTTCATTTATCTGATCGACGGACAGGTTTTTCGTCTCTTCGCGGCTCAACAGCTTGCCGCGTGTTACCCAGGGTAAAGCTACGATCTGCAGCAGGCCTTTCCTTGTCTCTATGCCAAAGGTTTGAGGTTGATTGGCCACGGTTACATTCTCGATTGCCAGGGTGTGGAATATCTCCACCGCAGTGGCTCGCCCTATTGCATGGGGCAGGTCATGGTTACCTACCAGAAGGAAGACAGGGATATCGCTAGCACTTAGCTGCCTGATGCGCCTGGCGAACTCGCGCTGATAGGTCTGACTGGGGTCACGGCTCTTGTAAGCATCGCCGCAGAAAAGGACCAAGTCCACGTCGTTATTTAGGGCGAAGTCGACCAGTTGATCCAGAGCAGCCAAAAAATCATTGAGGCGGGAGGACAGGCCCGTGATGGGGTCGATGCGCCCATAGGTCTCTATACCGAGGTGGAGGTCAGCGAAGTGAAGTATGCGCATCACGTTTTCCCGCGAGCTACAATCTATGGATGCATCCCTGGCCGGTCCTAGCAGACTTTATCCCGAAATAGACTCA
Organism: uncultured Dehalococcoidia bacterium; assembly: GCA_964449845.1. Taxonomy (GTDB): domain Bacteria; phylum Chloroflexota; class Dehalococcoidia; order SZUA-161; family SZUA-161; genus SOKG01. The sequence continues at coordinate 2,840 of CAYVES010000193.1, read as the reverse complement.
TACTGCTGGCTGGTTAGGTTGCCCGACGTCGGGCAACCCACCCATGCTTTCTTCCGTTCGCCCTGAGCTTGTCGAAGGGAGCCCGTCGAAGGGCCGTTCATGGTTCGAGGCCGACAGGTCGGCCGTCCTACGGCCCAAGCTCACCACGAACGGTGTCTCGCATGTCAATTCATCTGATTCCGTGGTGGGCAAGCGCCCGTGATGGTTCACTCAGGAATTCTCAAGACCCCTGCGCCTTGAATCCGGCCCTGTTTGAGCAGCAACAGAGAGCGGTTTGCCTCCTCCAGTGCGAATGCCTGGACTTCGGTACGAAGCGGGATCTCTGCCGCCAGAGAAAGGATATCTTCGGCATCTTTTCGAGTGCTGTTGGCCACGCTTCTTACGGTCTTCTCGTAGTAGAGGTGCTCCTGGTAGTCCATTTCGGGGATAGGGGTCATATAGATTCCAGCAAGTGCAAGGGTGCCGCCCTTTTCCAGGACCCGCAGGGCATCGAGGACCAGCTTTCCTGCGGGAGCGAAGATAATGGCGCTTTGAAGCTTAGCTGGGGGCTCCTCCTCAGCCGTCCCCGTCCAGTCTGCACCCAGCTCTCGAGCGAGGTCGCGGTGCTCCTCGCTCCTGGAGAATACGAAGACCTCGCAGCCCCAGTACTTCGCCACCTGGATAATAATGTGAGCCGAGGCGCCGAATCCATAGAGGCCGAGTCGACCGCCCTTTTCGATGTCCGACAGGCGCAGAGCGCGAAATCCTACGATGCCGGCGCAGAGCAGGGGAGCAGCCTCCAGATCGGAGAATCCAGCCGGAATGGGATAGGCGAAATCCTCGGGGACAGCGGTGTACTGGGCATAGCCTCCGTCCACATCATACCCTGTGAACTTAGCTTTCTCGCAGAGGTTCTCGTTACCCCTGACGCAAAACTCACATTCTCCGCAGGTCGAGTTGAGCCAGGCCACCCCGACCTTATCCCCCTCCTGAAACCGGGTCACTTTTTCACCGATCACATCCACTACCCCCACGATCTCATGCCCGGGGACAATCGGCAGCTTCTTCGAGGGGAGCTCGCCCTCAATGACGTGGAGATCGGTATGACATATGCCACACGTCGAGATTCTGACGCGGACCTCTTCAGGCTCTGGTATCGGGTCATTGATGTCGGTCAGCACCAGAGGCTCTTTCTCAATAGGGTAGGGTTTCGTCAAAATCATCGCCTTCATATCAGGGGATACTCACCAATAATTGTTGTAGTCGGTCAAAGTACGTGTGGCTTTGTCATACCACGACAGCGACGTGCGTCGCGTCAACTTCCCATTTCTGGACTCCTGCTTGCGCAGGAGTGACAAGAGGCACGTCTATGGATATATTGAATCCATCATGTCATTCCCGCGAAAGCGGGAATCCATCTCCTAAGTGATAAACGTTGGGATTTCCTCACCACGCTCTTTGCGGAATTCAAGGCAAAGCTCCAGCGCCTCTTTGATGCTGGCCAGGCATTCTTCAGAGGTCTCACCTTGGGCGTGAGCTTCTGGAATCACAGGGCAGCTAGCTATGTAGAATCCGTCAGGTGCTTTCCTGATGATGACAGTGTACTCCATCCATCCCTCACCTCAGCGCAATTATAGCACGGTTTCAGCAAAGCCGGCCACAGATAGCTGTCCACTTCCATAGATGTTGGGCCGCATCAACGCTGTCTTCAGCACCGATCTCGACCATCACCAGAGGCTCTTCCTCAATAGGGCGGGGTTCCCTCAAAATCATCGCCTTCATTCGGATTCAACCGCCAATCGCTAGCCAAGCAACCAGTGACACAAAGCAGCGAAAAGGCCTGCCAAGAAAGCTGCAGCGGCTACCAGAGCAAACCAAGTCTTCGGCGTGGTATGAAATGCATACACGGCTTCATAGGCATTTGGCGGAGGTGAAACGAGATCCGCTGGCAAGGTAATTAGGCTATCTCCGGTGAAGGCAAGGAACTTCTTACCTATTATGAAGCTGGCGGTCTCACCTGTCGCCAGAGGACAAATAGTCTCCTCCTCGCCCGTTACGTCACTGTTAGCAAATCTGACAAACCATCGAAAGCGCTGGCTTTGGCTGGCAGATTCCAGCCTTTTCACAGTTAGCACAAATCCTGGTCTCGATGCCTGCCAATACGGGAAAAAATCTAACGTCAGGCAGCGCCACCGAGATAGTGGCCTAGCTGTGAATTCGTACCCCATTATCTTTACGGGCTCACCACCAGCCATATTGACTTCGCCCTCCGACGCAGATTGAGTATCATTTCTCGAAGCCCAGCCACTTTGTCCCTCCGGGGGGCAGGACGTCGAGGGGTTCGCCGCTCAGCTTGGCATCGAGTGTTGATGCCAACACCTCCAGGGGCACTCGTATCTGCTTCATGCTGTCGCGCTCGCGTATTGTCACCTGCTTATCCTCGAGGGACTGAAAGTCGATGGTGACGCAGAAGGGCGTGCCAATCTCGTCTTGCCTGCGGTACCGCCTGCCAATGCTCTGGGCATCGTCGTACTGCGCCATCCAGCAGCGGCGCAGGTCGGCGTAGACTTCCCCGGATAGCGGCAGCAGCGCCTCGTTCCTGCTCAGAGGGAGAACAGCGACCTTTATCGGTGCCAGCGCCGGGTGGAGCCTCAGGACGACCCTGATCCCCTCCTTGTCCTGCTCCTCGTCATAGGCGTCTGCCAGGAAGGCCAGCACGGAGCGGTCGACCCCCGCTGAGGGCTCGATGACATAGGGGATTATGCGCTCCTTGCTCTCCTCGTCGTAATAGCTCAGGTCTTTGCCACTGTAGCTGGCGTGCTGCTTCAGGTCGAAGTCGGTGCGATTGGCGATGCCCTCCA
>CAYVES010000192.1:0-4157 GCA_964449845.1 uncultured Dehalococcoidia bacterium | reverse complement strand
AGTGCCCGTACTTAAACCGAGTCCTTATCGAGCCCCTGATTCTTACCTCATAGCAGAACGTACCGACGGCATCCCCGTTTTTGAGCGGCAGGTTCATCCGAGAAGGTCGTCAGTGTAACGATATTGCATAATAGTATATGGAGTAAGAAATAACGATGGCTCCGGCTACAATAGAGTGGTGCGAGGCATAAGCACCGAATCTAAGGTAGGAGGAGCCATCAGATGAAGAATAGCGCAGCGAGGAAGCTCGAGCAAGTCCCAACAGGGTATCTCAGGGTAGGAGTAGACCCACATAAGAAGAGGCATGCGGCGGTGGCCATGACCGAGGATCTTATCGTCCGGAGCAAGTTTAAGTTTGCTAACTCCAGGCGGGGTTTTGAGGAAGCGCTGGAACGGGCCAGGGCAGAGATGGTGAGGACTGGCTGCCGTGGTGTCATCTTTGCCATTGAGACAGCAAGCCACTACTGGCGCAATTTTGCCTACTTTCTGGATGAGAGGGGGGTCCCTTTTCGCCTGATCAACCAGTTCACGTTGAAGCGAAGGCGTGAAGGCAAGGAGCTCAATCGGAGGAAGAACGACTATCGTGACGCCGAAGTGGCGGCACAGCTATTGGGCAGCGGCGAATTTACTGAGACCAGGCTGCTGCAAGGGGTCTATGCGGAGCTACGTGCTGCCTACAATGCCTATCGTCGGCTGGTCAAAGAGAGGACCAGGATCATAAATCTAGTCAAAGGGCTACTGGATGGGATCTTCCCTGAGTTTACCGAGGTCTTTAAGGACCCCTGTGGCCAGACAGCCCTCAGCGTGCTCGCTATCTGTCCTGTCCCCAGGATCATCGCCAGGATGAGCGAGGAGGAGTTCGTAAACACCATCAGAGCAAGGCATGAGGGGCGCCTTATGGGAAGAAAGCTGCGTGCCCTTCATTATGCCGCCCGAACCTCCATCGGTATCGAGGCCGGTGCCCAGTCGGTCCTCTTTGAGGTCTCCTTCCTCGTAGAGAAACTCCACCTTCTTGGCTGGCAGGTGCGGAGAATAGAGGAGGTGTTGGTGAGGCTGGTGGATGAGACGGAGGAGGGCAAGTACCTGCTCTCGATAAGAGGGCTCAATTACATCTCAGTCGCTGGGATGCTGGCAGAGCTGGGCTCCTTCAGGTCCTATCAGAACGCCAAGCAATTGATAAAGATGGCGGGGAGCAACCCCATCGAGTCGGAATCGGCTGGGAAACGCAGCAGCCGTACCCCGATGAGTAAGAAGGGCCGGGCAGGATTGCGCTATTGTGCCTGGAGCGCTGTCATACCTCTCCTGCGCCATAACCCTGATTTCCGTGCTTGGGCTAAGAGGTTACGGGAGCGCCCAGTGCATGCCAACCCCCTCAATGGGAAAGAGATGGTGGGCGCAGCACTCAACAGGCTATTGCGTTTGGCTTTTACGCTGGTCAAGAAACAGACCTTTTACCAGATGCCAGAACTGGCAGAGGTGGTCAGCTAGGAGGTGCCTATAATGCATCAGGCGGGCGGGGAGACGCCGCTTTGCATTTTGGGAGCTCGTCTGAGCAAACCCGTTGACACATCATGGCGCCCCCGCCCTCCTGGCTAAACCCGTATGAGGTGTGATGGGGCCTCCTCGTTGGGAGTGACCCCGGATCTGCAGCTATTTTGGGAGCCAGGAAAAGAGGGGCTGGGGTTCGCCCGCCGATAGCAGCTAAACTAAGGCAGTTTGCCGGAGCCGTTGACAAAACCATATAGTGTGATGTTCAATCCGGTAGGGAAATAGGCTGGGCTCTGTTGGGGAAATGATGGAGGAGGGGGCCCGTCAGGCCGGTTAGGTGATTAGGTGCCTCTATACTTCCTCAGAACATACCCCCTCGTATGGCCTTGCGCACCGTCCGCCTAGTGTGATGAAACTCCCTCGATATCTGCTTGATGCTCTTTCCCTCCTGGAAGTAGGCTTGCCTGATGCGCTCCGTTCTTTCCGTCTTGACCAGCTTCGGAACTGGCAAGGCCCGCCCTGGCTGCACTGCTACCAGTAGCGGGGTGAGGGGACGGCCAAGGGTGTTCTCTCTCTTTATTTCTATGACCAGGCACTGCTTTATCAGGGGGGCGCAGAGTTGATCAAGCAGCCGGGCGGGGATCTGGAGGCGGGTGTAGAGTTGTCGCTTGCTCAGCCCCCCATTTCCCCTGACAAGAGCCAGGATGCTTCCCTTCAGGTCATATTCAGCCAGCAGGAGCATCGGGCTGGGCCGGCGGCCGTTGCCCTTTGGCCTGGCTATCTCCCTGACCATGCCCCGCACCACCAACCGGTTGCAGTGGTCGGTGACCGCTACCGCTCGGGCCATGCGTCCCAGGGCCTGGTTCACCTGGCACTGGCTCAGCCCTTGTGGGTGCTTTCTGAGCAGGTTCAGGATGGCCTTCTCCAGGCCGTCCCCCTCGCTGTGCTGCGGGAGGGGGCTCGCCCTGGCAAGTATGCTGTCTTGGGTATCTCCCTCCTTGCAGACAGCGGCTAGCGGCGTGTCCCACTTGATGAAGCCTTCGCGGTATCGGTAGTAGCCGTAGGCCTTGAGGAAGGCGCGGATCTCCCTGGTCGCCATGCCACCGATCTCCCGGGCGGTCATGCCCTGACGCCAACCTTCAAGAGCGATGCGGTAGAGCTCTTGGGCCAGATCCTCCCACAGCCCTTCCCGACGCAGCCTGTCCTTCAGAGAGACGGGGAAAAAGCGCAACTTCGAGAAGCACAGCCTGGCCAGGTCCTCGGCGGGATGTCCCTTTAGTTGATGCATGAGCCTCCAAAAAAGCCCCACCCCGATCCGATCGGGGCTAGGATTTTTGTTCGTCCACCCCCTCTTTCCCTTGCCCGTCCTTTCTCAGGTCGTAGAGCTTCCTATTTATGACGAAGTGTTTTATCGGGCCGTTCTGGGCTCCCCCACGCTGGGCAGACGTGTCGTGGTCCTTGCCGCACCAGCATTTGGCCATCTGTTGCCCCCTTTCTAGCAAAAAAGCCCCCCCAAAGTGGGAAGGTCTTTTCTGTTTTTTTACTTCAGGTAGTTGGCTACTGCCTTAGAGCAAAGCCTATCTACTTCCCTTTGCGCTTCTATCGGCAAGGCTTTAGCGTATCGGATTGCCTTTCGCCGTTTGTTCTTACTAAGCCCTTTCAGTACGTCGCCTATGTCAACGTGAAGTCTAGTGTAAGAACTGGAAAGCCTTACCTTGGCAAAGGGAGTAAACGTCAGTCCACTTATTCCCATGCTTTCCATGTAGTAACGTGGTTGGTTATCGTGGTATATGGTTCGGCTGATAGCGTTGAAAGTACCACGAATCGAACCACGTTCGGGGATTCTGTGGAGTAACTGCCTTTGGAGTCTCAGGAGATAGCTTTTAGCTTCTCTATCGTCTGCTATCCAATCTTTGACTAGACTCTCTATGAAAGGCTCATAGTGGTGGTGTTCGGGGTTGCTACATGGGCGCTCGCCAAACACACAGAATCCGCCATTCCGAAGGAATAAGTGCACCAAATGAGCTTGCCTTTCAGGAGTAGCCCATTTGGGTTTAGGCATTACTCCCCCTTTCGTGTCCAGCGTAGGAAAGGGAAAGCATACGCCGTTGCAAGGCTTACGCCGTTACGGGTTCCTTATCGGGTTCGGGGGCGACGGAGGCGACTTCGGGGGCTTCCTTTTCCGCCATAGCCCTTTCCATCTGTTCGGCTATAGCTAACTGTAAGGCTTGCTTGTCACGGTCAAGGATTGGCTGACCAGCTTCCATGTTCAGCTTGGCTTGCTCGCCATAGGCTTCCTTCTGCTTCGAAGCAACAGAAGTGGCGAACTGCTGAAGTCCAGCAACAAAGTTTTCACGCACTAGGCGAATCTCTTCCGAAAGGTCTTTTACAACCTTAATAACTGGCTTCCCGCTCTTAGCGTTGAACTTGACAGTACCGTCTTGCTCATAGGCTAATCGAAGCGGTGCGCCTAATACGTGATTGGGAATTATGGTTAGCCCATCCGTGTTGGTAGCCGTGAAGAACGGTAGCCAAACAGTTTCCAAGTCTATACTCCACACCTTGCGGCCAGTTGGCTTCTGACCGTTTGGGCGAAGCAAGTTGGCGATGTACGTTGGTGCTGACATACGCTTCACACTCCTATTAGTATTCGGCGTATGCTCCCCCTT
>CAYVES010000191.1:0-4163 GCA_964449845.1 uncultured Dehalococcoidia bacterium | reverse complement strand
CCGTGAAACTCTTTGTGGGATGTGACTCTAGTCTGGAACTGTAGGAGGCCAATTTGGACTACATATCCGGCGTTAGGACGCGAAAGCTTCGCCTCGTACCCGACGATCGCGGTTGGCTAATGGAACTGCTGCGTTCAGACTGGGAGGAGTTTGAGGAATTCGGCCAGGCCTATGTTACTACGTGCTATCCCGGCGTGGTTAAGGCCTGGCATTACCACAAAGGGCAGACTGACCACTTCACCTGCGTCAGCGGGGTAGCCAAGCTCGCCCTGTATGATTCCCGCGAGGACTCGCCGACGAAAGGCATGGTGAATGAATTCTACATAGGAACCCTAAATCCTATCCTGGTGAGAATCCCGCGTCTGGTTTATCATGGCTTCGCTGCTGTGGGCGGCGAGATGGCCATGATAGTTAATTTCCCCACCGCGCTTTACGACTACGAAAAGCCTGACGAATACCGTGCTGCCTACGATGATCCTGCCATCCCCTACAAATGGGAGGTAAAGATGGGATGAAGGTGCTGGTAACAGGCGCAGAGGGGATGCTGGCAAACGACCTGGTCCCTGTACTATCTGAGCGCGGATACGAAGTGCTTGCGCCACCTGAAGACATGCTTGACGTTACCGATCTGGAGACAGTAAGAGCTGTGGTTGATAGCGGCGAACCGGAGATGATTGTTAACTGCGCTGGCTATACCAAAGTGGATGAGGCGGAAAGGGAGGAGCATCAGGCTCTTATGGTGAATGGCTTTGCCGTTCAGAACCTTTGCCTTGTATGTCAGGAGAGGGACATCCCTTTGGTTCATTTCAGCACCGACTATGTATTCGATGGCACCAAGGAAGGCCCTTATACTATCTACGATGAGCCTAACCCCTTGAGCGCGTATGGATGCTCCAAACTACTCGGTGAGAAGTACATATTGTGGCTTCTCAGCAAGTTCTACCTTATTCGCACCAGTTGGCTCTTCGGACACTATGGTAGGAACTTCATCGAGACCATGTTGGAGCTTGGTCAGAGGCAGAAGACGATATCTGTGGTGAATGACCAGAGGGGATGTCCCACCTGGGCTCGTCACCTCGCAGAAGCGGTTGTTGCGCTCATTCAAACAGGGCGCTATGGCATTTGTCACATAACTAATTCTGAGCCTACCACCTGGTTTGACTTTGCCCAGGAGATATTCCGCCTCTCTGGTATGGACATAGAACTGGTTCCCGTAACCTCGGATCAATTCCCCACACCGGCCAAGAGACCCCTGAATAGTGCTCTTGCCCCTTTTCCCCTTCCGCAGTTGTTGGGGAGAGAGATGCCCTCCTGGCGAGAAGCCCTTAAAGAGTACCTACAGCGGAGAGATATAGTAAAAAAGGCGGGGGTTCAAGAGGGACGAAGCCCCTATTCTACAATGTAGGGTGTGGACCATATGGGTTTGATGGAAATCCTAAACAAATGCCAATGACCAAGAATCAAAATTCGAAACAATATGACCTAGAAGAGAGAACACTTGAATTTGCAGAGTGCATCCTTAAGTTCTGTAAGGGGTTGCCTGGGGCAGTCATTAATGGGGAAACAGGGAAGCAATTAACCCGAGCAGCGACTTCTGTGGGGGCAAATTATATAGAGGCAAATGAAGCGCTAAGCAAGAAAGATTTCTTAATGAGAATTAAAATATGCCGTAAAGAGGCCAAGGAGAGCGGATACTGAAAGAATCTATAGAATTGATGAAGATATTTGGTTCAATCCTAACCAAGAGCCAGTAGTTTAGGATTTAGCGCTTTGAATTTCGATATTGTTTAGGATTTAGCAATTAGGAATTAGAGACTGGACAATGAGGCTGCTTGTAACTGGCGGTGCCGGCTTTATCGGCTCCAACTTCGTCCATTACATACTGGAGAGCTGTGCCGACTGCGAGGTAGTAAACCTTGATGCCCTTACCTATGCGGGCAGTCTGGGGAATCTTGAGGGGCTGTTGGATAATCCCAGGCACAGGTTTGTCCAGGGAAGGATCGAGGACGGCAAGCTTGTGGCAGAATTGATGGAAGGCGTCGATGTGGTGATAAACTTCGCGGCTGAGTCCCATGTCGATAGGAGCATACTCGAGCCCCAGGTGTTCATCAGAACCAATGTCGTGGGAACCCAGGTCTTGCTCGACGCAGCGCTGCAGTACAAGGTGGGGCTTTTTTGCCAGATTTCCACAGACGAGGTTTATGGCGCCCTTGAGCTTAATTCGACAGAAAAATTCACTGAAGATTCTCCTCTCCGCCCCAACTCCCCCTATGCTGCCAGCAAGACCTCCGCTGATTTGCTCGTTCGAGCCTATCACCAAACTTACGGGCTGCCTGTTGTCATCTCGCGCTGCAGCAACAACTATGGGCCTCGTCAGCATCCGGAGAAGTTTATGCCCACGGTCATCCTCAACGCTTTGCACGATAAGCCCGTTCCTATCTATGGTGATGGGCTCTATGTACGTGACTGGATTCACGTCCTTGACCACTGCCGGGCGATAGACATCATCATGAACAAGGGGAAAGTGGGGAGTGTCTACAATATAGGCCCCGATAATGAATGGTCCAATATAGACCTTGCGCGCAAAATCCTGCAGGTCATGGGGAAACCCGAGGATTTGCTTCAGTCTGTCACTGACCGCCCCGGTCACGACAGGCGCTACGCTCTGGGTAGTGATAAGCTGAAGCGTGAATTTGATTGGAAACCCTCTGTCTCCTTCGACGACGGCCTCGCCGAAACCGTTCGCTGGTATTCTGAGGGCAGCAAGTGACCCATGTACGCCGTCCAAAGGACTGGCGAATACTGCTGTATCAGTCACCGCTGACATCGCGGCCTTCGCCCTCCATACCCAACTGTTGACGGAGCGCGAATTATGGACTACAATCGTACGCTAATTGGAGTATCGTGCAGAACAAGGTTACCATCAAGATACCCCGAGAGCTGTACCAGAGGCTGAGCCAGATGATAGCAGGCACTGGCTTCTCCAGTGTCAACGAGTTCATTGTCTTCGTGATGCGCTCTCTGGCTTCCAGCGGGGAAATCAAAGGTGAGGACAGTCTAACCGCAGAGGAAGTGAGGGCGATAAGGGAAAGGCTGAAGAAACTCGGTTATCTCAAGGAGGGAGAATGAGCAAGGAACAGGGAAGCAAAGCCGTGTCACTGTCCGCTGAGCTTTACGGCAGGATAGAGGAAAGGGTAAGAGAAACAGGTTTTGGGTCAGTGGATGAGTATGTAACGTTTGTTCTGGAGGAGGTACTAAAGGAGGAAGGGGAGGAAACAGAGGTAGCTTTCACCAAGGAAGAAGAGGAAGAGGTGAAGAAGAGGCTGAGGGCTTTGGGCTATTTGGACTAGCAATTACTGGGATAGGCAAATGGAGGTAACCTCAAGTCTATTCGTGGTAATAGTCATTATTGCTATTGTGTGCCAGTACCTGAGCATTTCCTTTGGAGTGGGATATGGCACCCCTCTAACCCCTTTGCTGCTCATCATAGGGTTCTTGCCATTGCAGATCGTTCCGGCTGTGCTGCTAAGTCAGCTTGCGGGCGGAATAGTCGGAGGGCTTGCCCACCACCGAGCGGGAAACATAAGTCTAGACTTCAGGCGAGATGAAAAGCTGATAAAGGAGCGACTGCGCGGGCTGGGTTATCTGCCAAGGTCAACCGATGCCAAAGTTGTTTTTGTTCTCGTTGTTTGCGGAGTAATAGGCGTTCTGGTAGGCGTGTTCACCGCGGTGAATATTCCCCAAGTTGCACTTGAAATCTACATAGGAGCGCTGGTTTTGTCTATTGGATTGATGGTCCTCTTCTGGCGAAGCCGCAACAGTGCACTTTCTTGGAGAAGCATTGTCGCCATCGGAGTTCTGGGTGCCTTCAACAAGGGAATAACCGGGGGAGGCTACGTCCCGCTGGTAACGGGCGGGCAAATCATAAGTGGAAGAGAAGCAAGAAGCTCGGTAGGAAGCACCACGGTCTCAGTAGCTATCTTATGTGCGGTTGGCTTCCTGGCTTACCTGCTAATTGAAGGAAATATCTACTGGAGGCTTGCTGTAGCCGCAACCGTAGGCTCAATCATAGCGGCGCCCTTTGCCGCCCTGACCACCAGAAGGGCAAGCACCGACAAACTGAGAGGCGTAATAGGACTGGCAATGATCATACTTGGTGCTCT
>CAYVES010000190.1:0-4294 GCA_964449845.1 uncultured Dehalococcoidia bacterium | reverse complement strand
CTATTGTTGCCTACGACGCTATTTCTCACTGTTGCATCCTTGCCTAGCTTAACGTTTTGCCAGAGTATTGCCTCATCGATAGCAGTACCTCGTCCTACAGTGCACCCAGGTCCAAGAACAGCTGGCCCTGAAATCCGTACATCTTGTTCGATGCTGCAATCTCTGCCGATAACCACTGGGCCGATGAGCTTGGCTGAAGGATGGATCTTGCAGCCTTCCTCAACCCAGATGTCCTCAGACATCGACTTGCCCGGGAAACGGGCAGTGGCCTTTCCCATAAGAATGTCGTGATGCAGCTTCAAGTAATCTTCAGGGACTCCGATGTCAATCCAGTAGGCGCTGGAGCGATAGCCAAAGAAGGGGATGCTCTGCTCCACCAGATCAGGGAAAAGCCCACGCTCTAGCATGCAGTGAATACCAGTAGGGATAAGGTCCAGCAACTCTGGTTCGAGTACATAGGCGCCGGCGTTGATGAGGTTGGTGGTCACTGTCTCCCAGCTTGGCTTCTCGATGAAGCGTTTAACCCTGCTCTGGGTGTCGATTTCAACCACCCCGTATGCAGTTGGGTCCTCCACAGGGGTGAGGGCGATGGTAGCTTTGGCTTTGTGGTCTCGATGGAACTTTAGCATATCACTGAGGTCGAGGTCGCCAAATATGTCGCCGTTGAAGACCACAAAGGTATCCTCCAGGAATCGCTCCGCATTCTTCACCGCACCTCCGGTTCCCAGTGGCGACTGCTCTACCGCGTAGGTCAAACTCACCGCGAAATCGCTGCCATCCCCAAAATGACGCTGTATGCAGTCGGGAAGGTAGCAGATAGCGAGTATGATGTGGTCGATGTGATGTCTTCTGAGATTGTCGATCATATGCTCCAAGAATGGTTTGTTGACAACAGGGACCATTGGCTTGGGGACATTGCAGGTCAGAGGACGCAGCCGCAATCCCTCCCCGCCAACAAGAATTATTGCTTTCACTCTTGCTCCTCGTCTAACTCTAGCCCGGCCTCTTCCCTCAGCGCCGCTGCCTTGTCGGTGCGCTCCCAAGGGAGATCGAGGTCGTCGCGGCCGAAGTGCCCGTAAGCAGCTGTTTGCTTGTAGATAGGGCGGCGCAGGTCCAGCGACTCGATGATGGCCCCGGGGCGAAAATCGAAGTGCTTTTTGATCAAGTTAAGAATAAGCTCTTCAGCTACCTTGGCGGTGCCGAAGGTCTCGATGGAAATAGAAAGAGGGTGAGCTACCCCAATGGCATAGGAGAGCTGGAGCTCCAGGCGGTCAGCGATCCCGGCGGCAACGATGTTCTTCGCGGCATAGCGGGCGGCATAAGTAGCGGAACGGTCTACTTTGGTAGGGTCTTTTCCTGAGAAAGAGCCACCACCATGCCTGGCAGCACCTCCGTACGTATCAACCAGTAGCTTGCGTCCGGTAAGGCCAGTGTCCCCCATCGGCCCACCGGTCACAAAGCGTCCGGTGGCATTGATATAGTATTTCGTCTCCTTGTCCAGAAGATAAGGGGGGATAATCTCCCTTATCACTAACTCCAGGATATCTCGATGGATAACGTCGTTGCTGATTGTCTCATTATGCTGAGCGCCGATGACCACGGCCTCCACCCGTTTGGGGATCCCGTAGCTATACTCAACGGTTACCTGCGACTTTCCATCGGGACGTAGGTAGGGAAGAGTGCCGTCCTTTCTCACTCGGGCCAGGCGCCGGCAGAGCTTGTGAGCCAGTGAAATGGGCAGCGGCATGAGTTCAGGGGTTTCGTTACAAGCGAATCCCATCATCATCCCCTGGTCGCCGGCACCTAAAGTATCCTTCTCGTTTAGAAGGGTCTCCTTTTCCCGTTCCTCCAGCGCATGGTCCACTCCCATTGCGATGTCCGCTGATTGCTCCTTAATGGAGACAATGACACCGCAGGTCTCGCAATCGAAGCCATACTTGGCGCGGGTGTAACCCACCTCGCGCACCGTGTCCCGAACGATCTGGGGGATCTCAACATAGCAATCAGTGGTGATCTCCCCCATTACAATGACCAGACCGGTAGTAGCCATGGTCTCGCAGGCTACTCTAGCCATAGGGTCTTTGGCCAAAATAGCATCGAGGACTGCATCTGAAATGAGGTCGCAAAGCTTATCAGGATGCCCCTCAGTGACTGATTCTGAGGTTACAAATATCGATGGCGCTTCCATAAAGGTGGTCATCGGCCTCTCCTCATGTTTAGGTCCCTAATTCCCAACTCTCCAGGTATTTTTTCTGCTCAGGGGTTAGAGTGTCTATGGCGATCCCCATACCTCTGAGCTTGAGCCTGCCTACTTCGCTGTCTACTTCCTCAGGGACAGGGTAGACTTTGGGTTTGAGCTCCTTGCCTCTTTTGACCATATACTCTGCACAAAGAGCTTGATTGGCGAAGCTCATGTCCATAACGCTGGCAGGGTGCCCTTCAGCAGCGGCCAGATTGATTAGCCTGCCTTCTGCAAGAAGGAAGAGGTTTTTCCCATCGGGGAAGGTGTATTGCTCCACAAACGCTCGAATTTGCTTCTTCCCCACTGCAAGGCTCTCCAGGGCGGGGATATTGATCTCTGCATTGAAGTGCCCGCTATTGGCCATAATCGCTCCGTCTTTCATCGCCTGCATGTGCTCTCTATCGATGATATTCAGCCCCCCGGTTACTGTGATGAAGATGTCACCTGTCCTGGCTGCCTCGAGTAGGGACAGGACCCGGTAGCCATCCATCACCGCTTCCAGAGCACGAACGGGCTCAACCTCGCATATTACTACATGGGCGCCGAGCCCCCTTGCTCTCATCGCTACCCCGCGGCCACACCAGCCATATCCACAGATCACCACTTGCTTACCTGCCCAGAGGATATTGGTCGCTCTGGTGATGCCGTCTATGGTACTCTGCCCGGTGCCATAGCGATTGTCGAAGAAATGCTTTGTTTGAGCGTCGTTCACTGCAATAATGGGGTATTTTAGCCTTTTCTCATGTTCCAGGCTCCTCAGCCTGATAACTCCTGTGGTTGTCTCCTCTGTTCCCCCGATTATGTCGCCGACGAGTTCTCCACGGTCTTTGTGAATCGATGCCACGAGATCAGCGCCATCGTCCATGGTAATGTGGGGGCTATGATTGAGGGCAGCGTTGATATGTTTGTAATAGGTTTCGTTGTCCTCTCCTTTGATAGCAAAAACGGGGATGCCGTGTTCCATTACCAAGCAGGCGGCGGCATCATCCTGAGTTGAGAGAGGGTTGGAGGCGCAGAGAGCTGGTTCTGCACCGCCTGCTTTGAGTGTTAAGGCCAGGTTAGCTGTCTCGGTGGTGATATGGAGGCAAGCAGAGATGCGAATTCCCTTAAGAGGCTTCTCTTTAGCAAACCTCTCTCCGATCAATCGCAGCACCGGCATCTCACGGGCTGCCCACTCGATACGTAGCTCTCCCGCTGGAGCCAGTGACGGGTCTCTGATATCGCTTGCTGTTTTTGCGCTCACACTGATGCCCCTTTGAATTTACTCCGAAAAATAGGCTTTCTACCGTTCGCCCTGAGCCCTTCGGCAAGCTCAGGACAGGCTTGTCGAAGGGCCGTTCATGGTTCGAGGCCGACAGGTCGGCCGTCCTACGGCCCAAGCTCACCACGAACGGCATTTAGCATGTTACCTCTAATCTGTCATTCTTCCGCCTGAACTGGCCTGCAACCCAATCAGGTATGTCCAGTGTGCCCATTACGATCGGTTTTTGATGACAATCACTGCCTCCGGTCATCGCGAGACCGCGCCTTTTGGCGAACTCGATGTAATGGGCCGTAGTCTTCACATCGTTTCTTGAATGCCAGCACTCGATACCATCGATATAGTCCAGCATATGTTCTTCGATGATCTTCGTCTGTTTGTCCAGATCGTGCGTTATGGCTACCAGTGACGTCCCGTTCGGATCATTGGGGTGGGCAAGGACCAGTATGCCACCGGCGTTCCTGATCAACCTTGATGCTTCGGCAATTGAAAGGGGATACTTGGGGACATCGCACTTCACCAGATACTTATCGAATGCTTCTTGATTATCTTTGACAATGCCTTTCTTCACTAGGTAGTTCGCGATGTGGGGTCGGCCGAATACGCCGTCCACACTGTCCTCTATGTTCTTCAGGTCTCGCTGCGTGAATCTTTGGATACCCTCTTTGTCGAACTCGGCATTCAATTTCTGCAAGATCTGCCGTGCTCTTGTTTCCCTGCGTTCCTTTATGAGTTGGAGCTTATTTCTTAGCTCTTGGTTGCCGATTTCGTACTGGTAACCCAGGAAATCC
>CAYVES010000189.1:0-4303 GCA_964449845.1 uncultured Dehalococcoidia bacterium | reverse complement strand
TGGTGCGCTCATACTCCCTCTTGAGAAAGCCAGGGTCGATCCCGGTATCTATATGAGCCCACGGTAACACCTCTTCCAGAGGGCGCTCCCTGCAGGCATAGTTATAAGGATCGAGACCATGTTCGGCAAAAGCATTCTGCCATTTCTCATAGCTGTAATGCTCGCTCCAGGCATCGAACCTGCATCCCAGCCGCCACGCGCTTTGGATCACCCGGGCCAGGCGCCGATCGCCACGCGATAACACCCCTTCAAGCAGACTCACCTCGGGGTCCTGCCAGGACAGATGAACCCCTACTTTTCTCAACCCGGCCCTGAGCACCTGCTGTCTCGCAGCCAGCTCCGGCTGAGAGGCCTGGGCCACCCACTGAAAGGGCGTATGAGGCTTGGGGACAAAGGTAGAGGCCTTGACCCTTATATTAATTCTCCCCTTGCCTATATTCTTTATCTTGCGCACTAGAGACACTATGCCCTCTATGTCACTGATGGTCTCAGTTGGCAGACCGATCATGAAGTAAAGCTTGATGCTTCTCCAACCCCGCTCCCAGGCGGTCTCAATAGATTGCAGAATACCCTCCTCGGAAATACCTTTGTTAATCGCACGGCGCAGGCCCTCCGTCCCCGCCTCTGGGGCAAAGGTGAAACCCGACTTCTTTCCATCCTGAAAAGAATCGGCCAGTTCCACCGAGAACGTATCGAGACGCAGGCTGGGCAGCGACAATACCAGTTTGTCTCCCCTGTGCCTCCGCGACAGTGTACTGACCAGATTTGAGATGCCCGGGTAGTCGCTGGTGCTCAGGGAAAGCAGTGAGACCTCGTCGTAGCCGCAGTTCCTCACCAGCTCGTCTACCGCCTCAACCACCTCCTCCTGAGTTCGCTCCCTCACCGGGCGGTAGATCATGCCTGCCTGACAGAAGCGGCACCCCTGATGGCAGCCGCGCTGGATCTCGACTGCAGCCCGGTCGTGGACCACTTGAAGGTAGGGCACAATCGGTCGAGTCAGCGTCGGGGGCAGCTTATCCACAATACGCCGCTCAATGACAGGCTTCGCCTCGGCAGCAATCGGTCTTACTGAAGCCACAGTGCCGTCAGACTGATATTCAACCTTGTAGAAGCTGGGTACATAGATGCCCGGTATTTGTGCCGCTTCTCGCAATAGCTCCTGCTTCCTCCCTGCCCCCTCCCTCTTCCACCTCCCAAACACCTCCAGAAGCTCCAAAACCACCTCCTCGCCCTCACCAACAACGAACAGGTCAATGAACTCCGCCACCGGCTCGGGATTAAGGGCGCAACTCCCACCAGCGATCACCAGTGGCAACGAGTCGCCTCTTTCAGCAGCCTGAACTGGTATCCCTGCCAGGTCAAGCAGATTGAGCACATTGCTATAGGTTAGCTCATAGCCCAGTGAGAAGCCGAAGATATCAAAGTCCCCAACCGGCCGCTTCGACTCCAGGCTGAAAAGAGGGATGCCCTCACGGCGCATCTCAGCCTCCATATCCACCCAGGGAGCGAAGGCCCGCTCGGCAAGCACATCGGGCTGCTGGTTCAGCAGGTCATAGATGATGGCCAGCCCCAGATTGGACATGCCAATCTCGTAGAGGTCGGGATAGGTGATAACGACCCGTATCTCAGTCGACTCCCAGTCCTTGACCACGCTGTTCCATTCCCCGCCGGTATAACGGGCGGGCTTGGTCACCCTGGCGAGAATACTATCGAGATTTGCCATTCTTAGCCTCAGAAGGACAGCTTAACATTATAGCTTTGTCTCACCACTAGCGCAAATTGGGGCCACGGCGGGTGCCCAGCTATCAGCACTCAGCAGTCAGCTTTGGAAATGTTCTAAGTTCTACGTTCTAGGTTCAAGGTTAACCTAGAACGTAGAACCTAGAACCGTAAAAACTCGAACAGGGTCGCAGCTTTCGGGTTTTGCTGAGAACCGAGACCTAACGGCTGAACGCTTACAGGAGAACGAGGGGCTTGACTTACACCACTCCGAGGCTTAGTCTAAAGTCGCGATGAGCTACCAAGAGCTGGATAAGCCCATTGAGCAAGCGGAAGGCGTGACAATCGCAGACGAAGCAGGTGAAGCGCAGGTTGCTCAACCAGGGGCAAAGTTCTGGAGCAGAAAGCATCTCAAGTACATAGTGCTGCTGCTAGTCGGCTTGCTGGCCATGATACTGGTGAGCATACTCGTCCAGAAGCCGACGAACCCTGAGGAGTACATTAAAACCTCGGGCTACGCGGGGGTACTCCTTATGGGCGTGATTGGGAGCGCCTCACCGATCTGGCCCCTGCCCGGCTCGTGGGCAGCCTTTGTCGCGGCCGGGTTAGGACTGAATCCGTTTCTGATAGCATTGGCAGCGGGCTTCGGGGAACCCATAGGAGAGCTCTCCGGCTATACCGCCGGCTACGGCGGGCAGATAGCGATCAATAGATGGAAGAGGTATGCTCAAATAATGAATTGGATGACGAGACACGGTGGTCTCACCATATTCATCATCTCCGCGATACCCAACTTCTTCATAAAGCTGGCCACTATCGCTGCCGGGGCCCTTCGCTATCCCCTGTGGAAGTTCTTCATCTACTGCTGGGCGGGAAAGACTCTCAAGTCACTGGGCTTTGCTCTCGCCGGCGCCGGCCTTTCTGGCTGGATTAGGTCGCTGTTCTAGCACACGTTTTGGCCACCCTTGATGCCCCAAGCCACATTTGCCCCCGCAACCCGCTTGATGTAAAATCATGTCAGCATTTCTTTTACGAGGATAAGCAAATGGAAGTATTGCTCATCTCGCTGGTTCTGGCGCTGGTGGTGGTTGTTGTGATCCTGCTTCTCAGACCGAGAAAGGTGGAGGTCCCCGCCATAGAGGACCTGGAGAAGAAGCTCCGCTTCGCCCTGGCCTCTGCGGACTCGGTCAAGCAGGTCCAGGAGATCCTTGAGGGCCTCCCCAGCGACCTCCTACAATCGATAACGAGGAGTCTGGGCAAGAGAACCGGGAAGCTGAACGAGCTGATGGCCACCTTCGAGCTGACTAAATACGACAGGCTGTTCTACCTGGGCGACCCCATCGACTTCGTGGGCATCAAGTATGATGAGGGTGTGGACTTCATCGAGGTCAAGACGGGGAGGTTCCGCCTGACCGAGGACGAGAGAAAGCTGAGGGAGCTTATCGAGGAGGGGCGGGTGAGCTACGTCCCGCTGACCGTTGAGCGCATCGGCATCGCCGAAGAGGTCGAGACTGGGGAGTAGGGAGCGCGAAAATGGGTTGGGTGATGACTTTTGCGCCACAGATTTTAAAGTACACGTCACGAGCGGTGCTCTGGGTGCCAAGGCGCCTGGGGCTTGTCAAGCAAGAAAAGAAGGAGGCAGAGGGACAAGTAGTTGTCCTGCTTGAAAGCTATAAGAAGTTACTGAAAGAACAAATCTCTATTGAGAAAGACGATGCGGTAAGAGAGGCCCTGCAAGAGGAATTGGGACAAGTGGATGCAGCTATGAGAGGATACTATAGAAATATGCTGGAGCGGATACTCGATCGAAGCGGGATGCACCCATACGACGCTATGGTGGCGAACGGCGAGGTAGTCCTGCAGCCTGAGGACAAAGCCAAGCTCGCTGAAGCGGTAGCACGCCTTGACATTCTGCCGCCACCGTACACTGCTGAGGAGTTCGCCGCGTCAGCGAGTGCCAAGCAAGCCCTGGGGCGGTATGACGAGGCTCTCGCTGAATACAACAAGGCCCTCGAGCTCCGGCCGGATTATGCCAGAGCGCTCATCAACAGGGGCATTATCTACCGTCATCTCAAGCAATATGATAAGGCTCTCGCTGACTACAACAGAACGCTGGAGTTGATACCCGACTCTCCTAGTACTCTCTACAACAGAGGTATCACCTACCGTCACCTCGAGCGTTACGAAGAGGCTCTCGCCGACTATGCAAGTGCCCTTCAGCTAAAACCGGGGTACCCTAGACCCCTTTACAACTCGGCATGTGTCTTATCATTGATGGGCAAAAGCGACGAATCCCTTTCGTATCTACAGAAGGCGATAGATGCGGACGAAAAGTACCGACAGATGGCCGCAGACGACAGCGACTTCGACAATATTCGTGATGATCCGCGCTTCCGCAGGCTTATCGAAGGGGCTTAGCAATGCCACCGTTCAGAATCGTCTCTGATTTCGGACTGACTGGCGACCAGCCCCAGGCGGTGGATAAGCTCGTCGAGGGGCTTGGGAAGGGCTATGACAAGCAGACCCTTCTCGGCGTCACCGGCAGCGGCAAGACCTTCACCATGGCCAACGTCATCGAGCGGGT
>CAYVES010000188.1:0-4347 GCA_964449845.1 uncultured Dehalococcoidia bacterium | reverse complement strand
ACCACTGAGCTAACCGCCCTTACCGTATCTTACAAATATTAGTCCAAAGGTTTGTTTTTGTCAACGCGTTGTTGACAGTGAGGTTGAACATGCGTTAGAATATAGAGCACCCAAGGGGTAGGGCATGATCGAGATGACGATCGAGAGCATACGTGTAAGTATGCTTAACTATCAGCGGGTTGTGATCCTCAAGGAGAAGGAGGCGGAGCGGTATCTGCCTATTTGGATTGGGCCCGCGGAGGCTGATGCCATAGCCGTCAAGCTCCAAGAATATCAAGTGCCCCGTCCCCTGACTCATGACCTTTTGGGCAATATCATCGGAGCCCTGGGTGCTGCTGTCAGCTCCATCATTGTGTGTGACCTTCGAAACGATACCTTTTTTGCCAAGATTGTCGTTGAGCCTGATGGGGGCAGCATAGCGAGCGAGGCCAAACGCCTCGATGACGAGCGCCCCGACGAAGCATCTTTCGTCTGGCGAGGAAGGAAGTGGAGGGGTAAGCTCAAGGATTACGGTGTAGATGACGCCGGTGGGCGCGTTTTTGAGTTGGTTAGCGAAGACAGAGTCATCGAGCTTTGGCATGAAGAGAAATTGGATCAATGGCTAGTGACCAAGTTGAGGATCGATTCTCGCCCCAGCGATGCCATCGCCCTAGCAGTAAGGGGAGGTTATGTCGTACGGGGCATAGACGGTGCTGTGTACTTCAAGACGAAGGCAGAAGCGGAAGAGTATGTGAGTTCGCTAAGAATATCAGGCTCAACTATGCCATTGCCAATTGAGCCTGGGGTTCCCATCTTCGCGGAGGAAAGTGTGCTCGATAAGGCGGGGATAATCATCGACCCAGAGACGGGGAAGCCGGCTCCGGCGCGCGACATTCCGCCGGAGGAACTGGAGAGAATGTCTGCATTCCGCGAGTTCATAGAGAGCCTCGATCTCTCAGACTTCGACAAGGGTAAGCCGGAAGCTTAGGCTCTGGGGCGTTCTTTGCTAGCTGCTTGGGGGAGGTGACAAGCGATGCGCGAGGCATTCCTGAAGCGATTGTTCTCCAAGGTTAAGTGTGGCATTTGTGGTCAGAAATATGATATGTCAAATGTTAAGATTCTTGATCAGGAGGATGGTCTTTGGGTTCTCAGCGTCTACTGTAGTTCCTGTGGAACTCAGGGATTGATCGCTGCTGTTGTCCAGGAGGGCAATGTCACTGATGTTATCACCGACCTCACCGAAGCCGAGTACGAGCGGTTTGATGGTAGTGAAGTGGTGGGGGCGGACGACGTTCTGGAAATGCATAGCTTCTTGAAGGAGTTCGACGGAGACTTCACTAGTTTGTTTTCCGAGGGGTAGAAATCCTTCTGGCACTGCTAAAGGTGGAGCATTGATTTTGGCTGTAGGGGCGACCCGCCGGGTCGCCCCTACAGAATTTGGGGACTAACGGATGACCGTTATCGGTCTCACAGGTGGAATTGCTAGCGGCAAGAGTACTGTATCCCAGATGCTCTCCGAACTGGGAGCCACAGTTATTGATGCCGACAAGGTAGGGCACGAGGCTTTTCGCCCT
The DNA here is from genome assembly GCA_964449845.1 of uncultured Dehalococcoidia bacterium. Taxonomy (GTDB): domain Bacteria; phylum Chloroflexota; class Dehalococcoidia; order SZUA-161; family SZUA-161; genus SOKG01. Next base: position 2,794 of record CAYVES010000188.1, on the reverse strand, counting down.
CACAGCGATGCCTGGCGGGAGGTGGTGTCTGCCTTCGGGAGCGGCATACTGGGGCAAAACGAGGAGATCGACCGAGGCAAGCTCGCTGACATCGTGTTTAGTGATCCTAACGCCCTTGAGCAGCTCAATAGGATCATGCATCCCCTGATGTATCAGATAGTTGAGCAGAGAATTGAAGCCTTGCGTCGTCAACGGGTCCAGGTAGTGGTTCTGGAGGCCGCACTGCTAATAGAGGCCAGCTGGACTGACCTCGTGGATCAAGTTTGGGTTACGGTGGCCCCGGAGTCCGATGTAATTGATCGCCTCCGCAGCCAGAAGGGGTTCACCGAGCAGCAGGCAAGAGCACGGCTCAACTCTCAAATGCCCGTAGCCGAAAAATCAAAGTACGCTGATGTGGTGATCGAAAACGATTCCGATCTTGATACGCTCAGGGGGAGGGTGGAGGGGCTTTGGCAGAAGGTTCGGTTTTCAGAAAACGATTAGGCTGGCGCTTATGTTGACTGGTGAAGCACCCTGGAGGCAGCAAATTAAGGAGACCTTGTCTCAAAGGCAGAGGCAGGTAATCACAAGAGAAGGTCTGAAACCTTCGGCGGTGCTGGTTCCCATCTATGAAAAGATGGGAGAGTATTATATTGTGCTTACTAAGAGGACACAGGATGTGATGCATCATAAGGGGCAGACATCTTTCCCAGGGGGGGCTTACGATCAGGCAGACCGCGACCTAAAGGCCACTGCCCTTAGGGAGGCGTTCGAGGAGATTGGAGTCCGTGGCGAGGATGTCGAGATCCTGGGCAATCTAGATGACCAGGCAACTCTGACCAGCAATTTCGCCATTACGCCTTTTGTTGGCGCCATCCCTTGTCCCTACGGGTTCACGGTGAATCGAAGAGAGGTTGAGGAGTTGATCGAGGCGCCTGTGGCAACGCTTTTGAACCCGGACTGCTTCAGCCCTCAGCCCCAGGGTTATTATTATCACTGCAGGGACTACAATATCACGGGGATCACCGCCATGATACTGAGGCAATTTCTGGAATTGGCTTTCCGCTAAGCCCAGTCAGGCTACCCCCAGTCGAGCAGAGACTGCCGTAGCTTAAAGAGAGCAGAGGAAACAGCGCGGCGCTTTATCTCATGGCGACGAGGTGGGTACAAAACGGAGAGCGAACTCCTTTTCCCCTCAGCGTCGATAGCGATGTGAACAGTGCCCACAGGTTTTCCCTCGACCTCGGCAGGCCCCGCTACCCCGGTGATGCCGATCCCGATATCAGCCTCTAACCTGAGACGTGCTGCCTTGGCCATCGCTGCCGCTACCTCGGGGTCTACGGTCCCATGTCTGGCGAGCAACGCAGTATCAACTCCAAAAGCGGTCTTCATCTGTGCCGAGTAGGCAACCAGCCCCCCTTTGAAATAGTCAGAGCTCCCGGGAACGTCGGTTATGGTGCTGGCCAGGAGCCCACCGGTGCACGACTCCATAGTAGCCAAGCTCAGTCCTTTTTCCCTGAGCATCGCGCCGACGAGGTCTTCCAGGGTATCTTCATCGTATCCCCAAATAGACCAGCCCAGGATGTTCTGTAGCTGCACCTCTGCTTGAGCGATCATCTCCTCTGCCTTCGCCCGTTCTCGGTCCTTGGCGGTGAGGCGAAGCTGTATACCGTCGAGCTTGGCGTAGACTGCAAGGGTAGGGTTTGTTGAGGACAGTAGCGGGCTCACCATCTCATCCACCTTGGCCTCGGTTAGCCCCAGGGTCTTTATGGTACGCGAGACTATCACCTCGCCACTCAGCTTCTGCTTGAGTTCAGGCCTTATCTCCATTTCCCACATCTGCTTCATTTCCCCGGGGGGGCCGGGCATCGCCAGGATCACCTTCCCTTCGTGCTCCACCCACCATCCGGGTGCGGTGCCCTGTAGGTTGGAGATGGCTCGTGCGGAAGGTATGAGGTTCGCCTGCCTGATATTGCGTTCAGGCATCTCGTAGCCCATCTTCTGGAACATGCCCCTGATCCATTGCTCGAGTTCGGGGTCAACCCTCATCTCCTCGCCTAGAAAGAGGGCGATGGCCTCACGGGTCACATCGTCGTCAGTGGGGCCCAGGCCTCCCGTGGTTATGATGATGTCGGAGCGGTCACAGGCTCGCTGCAGGGCCTCCACCAGCCTGTTGCGGTTGTCGCCGACCTGGGTGATCCAGTACAGGTCGATTCCCAAGCGGGGCAACTCGGAGGCAAGATAGGGAGCGTTGGTATCGGTTATCTGTCCCAGGAGGAGCTCGGTGCCGATGGAGATGATCTCAGCTTTCATCCGTTATTCCTTAGCTCCTCTCCCTCGAAGGCAGAGGTTACGTGCTTGACTCCTCTCCCTTGAAGGGAGAGGTTGGGTGAGGGTGAATTCCCCCTCCCCCTAACCCCCTCCCTCTAGGGGAGGGGGAAGCGAAGCGATAACGTCATCTTGTCGGGTCAGGCAAGACGAGGCGATAGTGGGCCTGAACTTTGGTGATCCCCCTAAGAGGGTGGGGATATGCTGACTTTCTTCAGTATCTCCAGTGTGACCGCGGCAGCCCTCTTTCCTGAGAGGAGCATGGCGCCGAAGGTAGGGCCCATGCGCGGCAGCCCGTATACTGCACCCACCGCCATGCCTGTCACCACAAGGCCGGGGTGGACCTCACCGGTGTGCTCCACCACGGCCTCCTCCGATTTATCAATCCACAAGGCTCCCTCGCCTTTAAGCTTGAGCAGGCCCCTCTGCTCAAGCTTCTTCGCCACTACCGCATCGTGACCGGTTGCGTCGATCACCACCCTGCATT
>CAYVES010000187.1:0-4349 GCA_964449845.1 uncultured Dehalococcoidia bacterium | reverse complement strand
CCTCCCGCACCACGGCATGGTCGTCAGCAATCAGAATCTTAACCTTGTCCAAACCCCCTCCCGTCGCCTTGATCTACTGTCCTGGTTCCGCTCGAGAATGCAAACTGGCTGCGGTGCACCACTGCGACTATAGCGTCTGATTGGCTAGTTTAAGGTATAGGTTTATGGGAAGCATGACCACTATTTGCTCCAGAGAAACCTCTTGGCATTCTGACGGACATATAGAGATTGTCAACAAATCCTAGGATGCAACTCTCCTACAGGGGTACGCAGGACTTTCTTTCCACCAACTTCAGTTTCTAACACAACCTGTCCTTTAGGATTCCTTCTTACCCCCCCTATAATGGCTGCTTCTTTGCCGTACTTGTGGTGTCTCATCGTCTCTAAGATCTCGCCTGCTTTATCTGGTTCAACTGTCATTATTATTTTGCCTTCACAAGCAGTGCTTAACGGATCGATTCCCAAAACCTCTCCCAATCTCTTTGCCTCTGGTTTGATGGGAATCTTGTCTTCATAAACATAAAAACAGACATTAGATTTCCTTGCAAGCTCATTTATGTTTGGGCTAAATCCGCCCCTTGTGGCATCCTTTGCAGATGTTATCCCTCCTATATTAAGTAGTTGTTCCATCATGTGCCATAGAGGTGCCTCATCTGATTGTAGGTTAGTTTCAAAACCAAATCTTAATGCAACCAGGCTCATACCATGGTCTCCCATTGTTCCGGAAACGAGGATCTTGTCGCCCGGCCGGGCACCATAATCAGAAATTATATCGCCTTGTATGATGCCTATTCCAGCGGTGTTTATTACCAACTTGTCAATCTTGCCTTTTTCCATGACTTTTGTGTCCCCGGTTATTATAGGCACACCTGACTCTTTACAAACTCCTGACATTCTGTCAAGGGTTTTTTCGAGAATGTACAAAGGCAAACCTTCCTCTAGTATAAGTCCAAATGAGATGGCTATTGGCTTCGCTCCCATGACAGCGAGATCATTTATTGTTGCGCCTACAGATAAGCTTCCCAAGCTCCCCCCAGGATAAAACATAGGATCAACCGTGCATCCATCAGTTGTGAAAGCCAATTTAACATCTCCCAAATCTATGATGCCGGCATCCTCCAACTTATCAATCCCAGAACCTATAAAACTCGATTTTATATCAAGCCTCTTTGCAATAAGCTTCTCTATTAGCGCTTCCATCATGCTGCCACCAGCTCCCTGTGAAAGCTGTATGGTCTTGGGAATACGCTGGCTCCCCTTCCTTCTCAGCTCTTTCTTCGTTCTTCTTGGAATCCCTACTTCCATCATCTCATGTCCTATGAATAACTGTAAGCAATATAACAAGGCCCTTCACTAGACACTATGCACGCGCCGATGGGATTCTCAGGCGTACACGCCTTTCGAAAATATGGGCAATCTTGTGGTATGGCTTTCCCTTTCATAATCTCCCCGCATTTGCAACCGGGTCTTAAGTCTCGGGATTTTCCTATTTCCACTTTGAATTTCTTTTCTCCGTCATGTTCTGTGAATTCATCTTTTAATCTTAATCCTGAGTTTGGGATTATGCCTATTCCTCGCCATCCTTTATCACATATCTCAAAAACATCATTCATCATTTTTTTGGCCAAAACATTTCCCTCTTTTTTTGCAGCCCTCGTATACTCATTTTGCGCTCTTGGGCTTTCAGCCTTTATCTGTTTAAGGATCATCAGAATTGAAAGCAGAATATCATTTGGCTCAAATCCACCTACTACCATTGGTTTAGCGAATTTCTCAGCCAGAACTCCGTAAGGTTCATATCCAATAATAGTAGAAACATGCCCAGGGCAAATAAATCCATCAATTTCAATATCTTCAGAAGATAGGAGATAGTCCATCGCTGGGGGAATAAGACGGTGACTGCAAATAATGGAGAAATTCTTAAGCATTTTGCTTTCCAGTATCTCAGAAGCTATGCTTGGGGCAGTGGTTTCAAAGCCTACTGAGAAATGAACCACCTGCCTTTCTGTTTCTGCGGCTATTTTTGTAGCTTCATCAATTCCATACACAATCCTTGCATCAGCACCCTGGCTTTTTGCTTCACTTAGTGATGAGTCTGTCCCAGGAACAGACAACATGTCTCCAAATGTGGTAAGGATTACATCCTTCTCTCTTGCGAGCTTAATCGCAAAATCAATTTCCGAGGCAGAAGTTACGCAAACAGGACAACCGGGTCCGGAAATCAGTTCGATGTTTTTTGGCAGAAGCTCCCTTAATCCCCATCGAGCAATTGTCATCTCATGAGTGCCGCAGACATGCATTACCTTTATATTGTTTTGCGGACTTATCTTTCTGATTTCCTTAATCAGAGCTTTAGTTGTCGTTTTGTCTCGAAATTCAAGCATGTTAAATCATGTAGCGCTCAATATCTGCTCCCATAGCTCCAGAGATTCTTTTGCTTCCTCTATATCCATTTCCTGGATGGAGAAACCAGCATGTACTAGGACATAATCACCAACTTTTACTTCTGGCGTCAAGACTATCTTTACATCCCTTTTCAAGCCTCCAAAATCTACTAAAGCGTATTCACCCTTTATTTTCTTAACTTCAGCAGGAATTGCAAGACACATAGTTTGCCTCTCTGTCAATTATTTGCCGCAGGTATCTCATGATACGAGCGCATTGCCTTCACAGCCTCATCCCTCTCGATTCTAGCGGTGGCGGAGCCGAGATAGACCAAAACATAATCTCCGACTGCTACTTCTGGCACCCGAAGGGACTCTAATCCAGCTCAAGCGCGATCTGATGAGGTTCGTTCGCATCCGCAAGTTCAACCTCGATCCGTGCTCCTTCAGCGATAGTTCCCTCAGCCGTCGCCTCCAGGCAAAACTGCAGCGAGTCAGACTCCACAAAGTCCTCACTTCCTACTTTCACGCTAATGGTCTTGATGCGTTTTGCTTCGTGCTTCTCGGCTTCCTTGAGCGCTGCCTGCAAAATGTCTTGGGCCATCGACAAGCTATGCATCGCGGCCTCCATCTAGCTCCTGAATAATCATTTCGACACAAACAGGGATCGCCCCTTTTACCTCAGGCGTACATTCCTCGCTGAAGGTGCTCGCGTCTGCCACCTCGACGGCAAAGATAACGATCTCTCGGGGCAAAGCCAGGCCCAGCCTCTTGCCAAGCTCAAGGGCAGTGGCGAAGTTAACATCATGGGGCGAGGCAGCGTGCCTGGTGAAATCGAGCGCCTCTGGGTCGAGCCGGTATATCTGGCCCGGCTTACCCTCGACGGTCTGAACGGCGTCGATGATAATGGCCTTGTCGTAGCCAGCAAGCACGTCGAGCAGACTGAGGCCCGACAAACTGGTGTCCACAACGGTTATATCTCGTTGGTCAACCCTGCTTTCGACTTCCTCAGCGACGCGAAGTCCTACCCCATCATCGCCAAGAATCGGGTTGCCCAGCCCCAAGACCAGTGTCTTCATTTTCCCTTCCTGCTGGATTACATGCACCCTAGGCCTTAGCCCTGACATCCAGCGGCGTGCCATCTCTCCAGTGAGCCGTAGGTCACTGTGCAGCCGCCGGAACAGTTAGCGATATCAACAGAGAAAGCGATGAGACCTGCACGCCATCTCTATCCTTCACGTTGAAGGCCACCTTATAATTGCCTTGAGAACGGTAGGGGTGTATCACGCTGAAAGGTGCTCCGCAGTCCGCAGTTCCCTTGTCGAGAGGGCTGCTATCACCCCAGTCGATCTCATAAGCTACAGGGCAGCCGTCGGGACTCAGATGCGACGTTGTGGCCGTAAGCGTGACATGGTTTCGTTCTTCAAGAAGGCTTAGCACCAAAAGCTCTCGCGTTTCCATCAGAACTCCTCCTTTCTTGCTATGTTGGTTGCCCTGTGGCCACTCTTGTTGCAAGCAGATTCTAGCACACGTGGCGGCTCAGCCTTTCCACCACCTCTCCCTTGCCATCGTAGATCACTACCTCCAGCGGCATCTGCCCTGGCAGAGTGTGGGTGGCACACGCCATGCACGGGTCATAGGCACGAAATGCCATCTCGACCATGTTCAACAGCCCTTCGGTCGCCTCTTTCCCATTATGAATCAAGTGCTCCGCTGCTCTTTTGATCGATATATCCATGGCGGGGTTGTTTTGCACTGTAGCCACAATCAGGTTCACCTTCTCGATGATGCCTTTCTCATCGGTCCGGTAGTGGTGAAAGAGGGTACCACGGGGCGCCTCCACCACCCCTACTCCCTCATCCGGAGTAGCTGTGGGGATGGTGCGAACATTGGGGTCAGTGATCTCATTGTCCTGACATAGCTCAAGCAGTCGCTCGGCAGCATACACTATTTCGATCAATCTCG
>CAYVES010000186.1:2637-4424 GCA_964449845.1 uncultured Dehalococcoidia bacterium | reverse complement strand
CATATCGTTGGGAGGGTCCTCTATGGCGATGTAGTTACCCAGGCTCTTGCTCATCTTCTGCTGGCCATCGGTGCCCACAAGCAGAGGCGTCAGGAAGACGTGCTGCGGGGTCTGCCCCACTATCTGCTGAAGCTCTCTCCCCATAAGGCAATTGAACTTCTGATCGGTGCCACCGAATTCCACATCAGACTCCATGGCCACTGAGTCGTAAGCTTGAAGAAGCGGGTACAGTAGCTCGGTGATAGCGATGGGACGACGCGAAGCACGCCTGGTGGCGAAATCCTCCCGCGCCAGTAGCTGGGCCACTGTGAATTTGCTCGTCAGGCTGATGACATCCGCCAGGCCGAACTTGCCATACCACTCGCTCTGCCAGCGCAGCTCCGTCTTCTCCTGATCCACCACCTTGAAGAACTGGTGCATATAGGTCTCGGCATTAGCGCGGACCTCCTCAGCCGAAAGCATGGGACGCGTCTGGGACTCACCGCTGGGATCGCCTATCTGAGCTGTCCAATCACCAACTATGACCACAACCTGGTGACCTAAGTCCTGAAACTGCCGCAGCTTTCTCATTGCGACCACGTGACCAAGGTGAATATCGGGGCGGCTGGGATCAAAACCCATCTTGAGCCTCAGCCGGCTGCCCGACTCAAGCAGGTGTACCAGTTCCTCCTCGACAATGATTTCAGCAACCCCACGCCTTAGAACATATTCGAGGTCTTTCTCCATCCCACCTCAGCTCTGGCAGAAGCCTATCCTAATATTGATCTTGCTTGCTCAACGTCCCTGCTAATCTGAGCCGACAACTCCTGGGGGTCAGCAAACTTCATCTCTCCTCGTAGACGCTCAACGAGGTCGACAGCGAGTTTTTCGCCGTAAATATCCCCAGCGAAATCAATTAAGAAGACCTCGATAGTGCGCTCACTGTCACCAAACGTTGGCCTGACGCCAATATTGGCCACCGATTTGTGAACTTCATCTCCGATATAACCCACAGTTGCATAAACACCGTCAATCGGAAGGGCCTGGTCTGAATCCACCGCTATGTTTGCCGTGGGAAAGCCCAGACTGTGGCCCCGCTCCATTCCACCTATCACTGGCCCACTCAGTCTGAAGTACCGACCAAGGAACCTGGAGGTCGCTCTCATATCCCCCCGAGACAGAGCTTCCCTTATGGCAGTGCTGCTCACAAGAGAACCGCCCAATAGCAGCGGTTCCACAACTTCAACAGTAAAGCCAAGCTCTTGCCCTAGGGTTTGCAGCGCACCAGCATTTCCCTCTCTCCCCCGCCCTAGAGCGAAGTCGGGGCCGATTATGAGGCCTCGCATCCCCAGATGCATCTGGAGCAGGCTGACAAACTCTCGACCGCTCAGTACAGCAACCTCACTGCTAAAGCCAATAGGAACAACAAGTTCAACTCCAAGGCCCCTGAGAAGTCTGGTTCTCTCCTCTACGGTGGTCAAGCGGGCCAGTTTGGTCTGAGGTGACAACACACTTTGGGGATGGCTATTAAAGGTTACCACCCCACTCACGAGATTCCTAGTGGCTGCTTGCTGAGTCAGCTTCCCAATAAGGTGTTGGTGACCCAGGTGAACTCCATCGAAAACCCCAATCGTAAGCAGGGTTTCACGTTCCGGCCTGAAACTTGCTAGCTCCGAGATCAACTGCACGTCACTTCTAGAGGCACGACTTTGTTAACGAGTATTTTAGGACAACCCACAAATTATGTCAAGGAATGCGGGAGAGCCCTGTTACCTTGACCTTCTGTGATACCGGAGGGCAGTCCAACC
>CAYVES010000186.1:0-2537 GCA_964449845.1 uncultured Dehalococcoidia bacterium | reverse complement strand
GGCTTTGGCAATTGCTAAACTTAATATATAGAGGTATTCCACCATATACACCTGGGTGATTTCTCATCAGCGATGAAGTTATGTTTTGTTCGAGTGAGAGCTGGTGAGTAGAGGCGTGTCGGCTCCCGCTAACTAAGGATTCGGCATAGCCTCTATTCATGGTCACCTAAAAATCGGAGGAGCATCGAATAGTGAGCGTAATTGAAAAGTTCCAAGAGGTATCGGCTAATCGACACCAGTACGCCAAGGACTGGAAGGAGCGAACCGGAGGTAAAGTCATTGGCTGGCTTTGTACATATTCTCCGGTGGAGATTATGTATGCTGCCGGTATGCTCCCGGTACGAATCCTGGGGACGCATGAAGTTCAAGACGTTACAGACCGGTATCTTTTCCCTACAGTGTGCCCCTTTTCCCGTGATGCTTTAGCTCAAGGCCTGAAAGGTAGATATGATTACCTCGATGGGCTAAACATGGCTCGGACGTGCTCCCACGTCCAAGGCACGTTCGATAACTGGAAAAACTACGTGCCCACGCCTTTCATTTATTACATATGGTTCCCGTGCCATTTGGCGAGCTCAAGAGCGAAGCCATGTTTGATAGGCGAGTTCGTCGATTTCAAACAGGCTCTGGAGAAATTCACGGGTAAACCCATTTCCGAGGATGATTTGGACAGGTCAATAGAGCTATACAATACAAACCGCAAACTGATGAAGCAAGTTTATGAGTTCCGGAAGAGCGATGAGCCCCCCATCACTGGCGCTGAAGCTATGGAGATGGTGGTAGCCAGCCAACTGATGGACGTGGCAGAGCACAACAAGCTGCTGGAACAACTGCTTGAGGAATTGCCCAATAGACAGCTCAACCGTGACACAGGTCTGCGGTTGATGATGGTGGGCAGCCAAATGGACGATATAGTGTTCGTCAGGATGTTAGAGGAATTGGGCTGTACCGTTGTCAGCGATGAGCACTGCACAGGAAGCCGGTATTTCTGGGATGAGGTTATTCCTGCGGAAGACCGCCTGGCAGCAATCGCGGACCGCTACATTGAACGCTGGCCATGTCCTGCTGTAACCAGTGAATTCGCACATAGAGCTAATCGTATCCTGAAACATGCTCAAGATTGGAACGTCCAGGGTGTGCTCCTGTATCGGCAGAAATGGTGCGACCCTCACGAGTTCGATATCCCAACGCTGGAGAGTATGTTTAAGGAGCACGACATCCCCACCGTCGCCCTCGAGTTCGACACCACCATCCCCTTCGGGCAGTTTCGTACCCGCATAGAAGCCTTCCTTGAAATGGCGGAAATCGAGGTATTCTAGACATTGTTCATGATAATTGAGGAGGCAAGCCAGGAATGACCACCGATGTAAAGTATAGAAGCAAGCCTCTGGATTGCTGGCAATGGGGCAAAGAGCTCAGGTTGGAGGCTTATCAAGATTTGATCAAGGGCCATCAGGAGGGAAAACTAATGATCCTGGGCTGTGCGGCAACGCCTTACGGCATGCTGGCAGGGCTCGGCGACTTCCTTTTCCTCGCTGGGGAACCCTACGGGGCCAGTATAGCAGCCGATCCCCCTTTCTCCATCCCCTGCATGGAGGCGTATGAGGCCAAGGGGTATTCCCGCGATATGTGCGGCTATATGCGCAACTTCCTGGGCTCTATGTACCTCGACAAATACTACTTTACCGGTGGGCCATTCCCCAAATTCGATTTCGCCTGGAGCGTCCGCCATTGCCCCGCCGGCCATCCCAAGTGGCACCAGATGGTTTCCGAATATCAGGGCTTTCCTATGAATTACATTGATGATGAAACAATGCTGTCTGCGGACGGTGATCCTGAGCACAGGATAGAGTATGTGGCTGGGCAATATATAGACTCTATCGAATGGATGGAGAAGGTCACAGGAAGAACGTTTGACGATGAAAAAGCCATTGAGGCCATGCGCAATTACTTCCGCAACGAGGCCCTATGGGGGGAGGTATGCCTGATTAACGGGGCTGTTCCTGCACCCCTGGACATAAAGAGCATGTTCGCCCTAATGCCCATCTCTATGCTGCGAAGGCATGAAGCAGTAGCCACCCAGTTCCTGGAGACGCTCAGGGACGAGATGAAGGACCGCATCGCCAATCAGATCGCTGCCGTTCCCACTGAAAGATACAGAATGGCGATGCTGACTCCACCACCCTGGAGCTTCTTGAAGATATTCCGCTATCTTGAGAACTTCGGCGTCGTTTTTGTCGGCACTTATGTATACCTCATAAACTCAGGAGAAGTGAAGTTTTTCCTCGATGAAGGCAAGGTGATCCCGGCAACGGTCCCTGAGGAGCGCCCGGGCTGGCCTCCGATCAAGAACAGGGAGGACTTGTGCCGAACGGTCGCACGGTGGAGGGCCGAGCACCCCTTCCAGTCACACCTGGATACGAGAAAGAAAGAGTATGTGATCCTATTCCACCACTGGAAGGGTGATGCGTACCTGCTGCTCCTGAACCGCGGTTGCGTGCCCATGACCACCAACATGTACGACTTTCAACGTGATC
>CAYVES010000185.1:0-4424 GCA_964449845.1 uncultured Dehalococcoidia bacterium | reverse complement strand
TAGGAACCAGTGGCTGGCACTACGACCACTGGCGCGGGAGGTTCTATCCCGACGAACTCTCCAAACCTGGCTGGCTTGAGTTCTACGCCCGAAGCTTCGCCACGGTTGAGCTCAACAACAGCTTCTATCATTTGCCCTCGGAGAAGGCGTTTGCGCGCTGGCGGGATTCCACACCGGAGACCTTCGCCTTCGCCGTGAAGGTGAGTCGGTTTATCACCCATGTCAAGAGGCTGAGGAATGCCGAGGAACCATTGACGAACTTCCTGAGCAGGGCAAAGCTGCTCGCAGACAAACTGGGGCCCCTCCTGTATCAGCTTCCGCCGAGTCTACGCCGCAATGACTGGCTGCTGCAATCATTCCTCTCAACGCTCCCCGGCGATTTGAGCCACGTTTTCGAGTTCCGTCACGAGTCCTGGCTTGTCCAGGAAGTATTCGACCTGCTGCGCCGCCACAATGTCGGCTTCTGCATCTTCGACATGCCTGGTCTCACCACACCCCTCGAAGTCACCGCCGATTTCGCCTATGTCCGCTTTCACGGGAGCACCTGGATGTACGGGGGCTGTTACTCTGATGAAGAGCTAGGCGATTGGGCTCACAGGATTACGAAGCTGGCTCAGAATGTCAAGGCAGTCTATGTCTACTTCAATAACGACGCCGAGGGCTTCGCTGTGAGGAACGCGCAAACTCTGGCAAAAAGGCTAAACGAAATATCGGGACAAGCGGTTTTTGCCCCTTAAAGCCTTTCCCTCCGCCGCAATACGCCCTTCGAGAAACGTTTTGGGCCCCCAACACCGATACGGAATAGGCAACCGGAAGCTGAACCTTAACAATGTTTCTCGCTATGCAATTATGCAGAATACCCCGACAAAGTCAGAGGTGCAGTGAAGTAACATGAGGAAACTTCATCTTGACTTGTACCATGCAGTCCTCTAGGATTGCATACACAGTACTATAGTTTCAGTACGATAGTTTGGGATCGCCAGTACTATAGTGGGAGACATATTCATAAGGCAAAGCTAACTACCTAGATATCCTCGGTAGCAGCGGCCCCGGCAACTTCACAGAAAGGCGCACGATGAAAGTAACGATCGTTCAGTTCGATAACGTGGAAGACGCTGTTTTGGAAGGCGAGGCGCTCATGGCCAGTTGGGACAGCGAGAGGGGCGAGTTTGTGATTCGTGGAGACAAGGATGGTCAAGCATTCAGCAACATTGTAACCAGCGTGCTGGAACAGCGCAAACTGCTGGTCGAAATCGAGGACTCGGGACCAGGCCAGCTTGTGTGGCGAGGTTATGTGGGCAGCGCGGAGTTCCTCTCGTTCGAATCCGGTGAGGTAGAGACTTGTTTGATTATGCTACTGGACGATTGGTTTGGCATTGTTCCCCAGTTCAGCAGTTCGTAGCCTCTTCTAACTTCACAGACCCCGACAAGTATCCGGCTAGATGCGCAAGTAGAAACAGAACGCATAACAACCCTCCTCGTTGCGTATTCCTAGAGAATCCCCTGCAAGATTCAGAGGTAGAGTGAACTAAGATGAGGGAACGTTATGTTGACTTGGAGGGCGAAGCCGTCTACGATTTCACTACAGTACCATAGGCTGGGTACAATAGTCCTCCTCGCCAGCAGGCATATGGCAGGGGAATTCCTGCAGGCAAAGCCAACAACGTGAAGTTCCCCTGAGAACAGCGGTATCAACAGCCTTACAATGAGGCTCAGGATGAAAGCAACAATAAGTGAACCGGAAAAGATGAACGGCACGCTGTGGGAGGGTGAGGCGGTCAACGTCAACTGGGATAGCGAAAAGTGCGAGTTCGTAATCCGTGGAGATGCAGACGATGAAGCGTTTGGTGCCGTGATGGCCAGCATAGCCGAGAAGCACAAACTGACAATCGGAATCGAGGACTCGGGATCAACCCAGGTGATATGGCGAGGTTATGTGGGTAGTGCGAACTTCCAAGCGTTCGAAGCCGAGCAGATGGAATGCTGTTTGACTATGTCCTTAGACGATTGGTTTGGCATTTTCCCCGGATTTGGCGGTTTCTACTTCTGTTGACTTGACAGACGAAACAGGAGTGCAGCTAGCAGATTCCCCCGAGGCAAGTAGGCTCCCCCGCTGCATCCGCCCCAAGGCATCGCAGGCCCGTGGCAGCGCATCTACTAAGTCGCATCCAACCTCGCTGCAGTCCTAGCCAGTTCCCAGGTATAGTCGTATAAATGCAATCCCTTGCTTAACGCCATAAGTTCTCCATCTTCCACACCGATCTCGCTCGCCACATACTCCTTCAGGAGCTGTATCCCTGCCAGATTTGATGGTAATCCTGCCCATAAGTCCCAGGACCTGAAATACACTATGAAGTGCAGTCTTCCATTCTCGACCCTCGTGTCGATGCCCCTCAAGCAAGGGGGATCAGGAAGTCCAATGGATTCCCTGCTCCCAACCGCCATGAATCCTTGATTGGTATTGTGGCCGCCCTCCTTGTATATCCGAATCAACTCCGGTATCTGTTGTTCCAGATCCTCGCCGTAAGTATACTGCTCCCTATCAGCCTTGAAGGAAGTCAACAGGTACTGCAGGTAGTTCTCTACATACTCCATCGACGAAGGAGGGGGTACTCCTGAAGGCACGTCAGGAACCAGCGGTCTATTGCCGGGGTGTCTAACCTGTAGGACAATGAAATCGAGCTCTTTTCTGCGCTGCCCGACATTGCTGCCCCTGTCGATGATATACTCACGCCCCTGCGCAAGCGTCCTGCGCAAGCACAGGAACCAGGCCTCTGGCAGGTCCCTGGCCGCAACTACTGAAATTTGCATCGTAAGACTGCCTTGCCTCCCAGAAGTTTAAGCCCTATTTGCAATCGCTGGCCTTGCCAGAGCAAGAACCCCACCTGTCCCTCGCCCCCTATTATACCCAGTTTGACTGAACAATGTCCACGAACATCCACCCCACTTACACTGCGGATTCCAGAGGTAGGGGCGACCCAATGGGTCGCCCCTACCTCACCATCGATAGTTGACAAGGGCTGACAAATATGGTAAACATTCCGTTGGGCAATTCGTTTACGACTTTTCTGCGAGCGCTTTCTCGGGACGGGGTTCAGGGGGGAATAAGTAGCCTCGCAGACTGCTCTCGCTGACATTTGTGGGGGATTCATACGTCCAGATGCATCTAAACTTCCATAGATTCAACCCTGCTAAGCGTGAAGCGCTCAGCGATACAGACACTACTTCGCAATACCAATTTGGACAGACAGGAGGAAGCATCCAATGTACGAGTTTCGATTCGCCGACCCGTCTTTCACAACCTACACGCTGCTTCGCCAAACCTGGGCTGCGGTCAACAAAGTGGCCGAGACTAAACTCGCCAAGGTGGGTTTGACACCTGAGAAGACCGCTGTCCTCTGGGCCTGCAGGGATTATCCTAGCACGTTGACACCTGCCGAGATCGCTCGATTGCTCTTCCGGGAAAACCAGACCATAGCCGGGTTGCTCAATAGAATGGAAAAGGAAGGCCTGGTAAAGAGGATCCCCAAGCGCAGGGGGCACCCGTACACAGAAGTCAAGCTGACCCCCAAGGGCGAAAAAGCCTGCGCTCCCGGAATAGAGGTAATGAAGGGGGTAGTTACCGAACTCGCGGCTCATCTGCCAGTGGAAAAGCAGGAACAGCTTCAGGACTTGATGCGAATGATACGGGAGAAGGCGCTTGACACGTTGCACCTGGAGGCAACCACGCCGCCGGGCTACCCTCCAGGAAAGACTGTTCCTGTCAAATGGTAGCTGGTTAGTGCGGCGACCGTTTCCGGCGCAAGAACAGGGGCCAAGACGCAGCCTCCCTGATAATGCTCCCTTTGACCGAAAAAGCATGACTCAATCTGTTATGCCTGGGCAAGGCCGGGTTACTGCAGACTGACCTCCCAGCGTCGCTCCAACTTCCACCCTACGCTTTCGCCATTACCCGGGGGGCCAAATCCCTTGTCTCAGGCTGCTCCCCGTCGCTGCTCTCCGTGCAAGAGCAATTCTGACAAAGTCAAACGATGATAGAACAGTGGCTTTTCTCGACCTACTTTGCTATGCTCTATGCCCTAAAGGGAGCTGGGAGGTCTTAATATGAAAGTGCGTAATTATATTGAGGTAGAACCTATAGAAGATGTCCCGGGGGTATTACGGCGTGTAGCCATCGGTCCTGAGGACGGCGCTCCCAGGTTCGCCATGCGTGTATTTGAGGTCAGACCAGGCAGTTCTACCCCCTTCCACTCTCACTGGTGGGAACATGAGGCGTTTGTGCTACACGGTGAGGGTATGGTCAAGAGTCAAGAAGGTGAAAAACCGATTGGAGAGGGGACCGTAGTATATGTTGCGCCCGACGAGGAACACTGTTTCGCCAACACCGGAAGCGATGTTCTGCGCTTCATCTGCGTCATTCCGCT
>CAYVES010000184.1:0-4429 GCA_964449845.1 uncultured Dehalococcoidia bacterium | reverse complement strand
CTGGAGGAGGCAATGAACAAAGCTAAGGACGACGCAGCCAATGTTATCGCCGAAGCCGAGCAGGCTCGCGGCCAAGTTCTGGGTGAGGCGAAGAAGAAGGCTGAGGATAATGTAGGCAAGATTCTTTCCGAAGCCGAAGAGAGGGCCAACCAGATTGTAGACGAAGCGAAGGTGAAGGCTGAGGACGACGCAAGCTTGATAATCGCCCAAGCTCAGCAGAAGGCCAGCCAAATTGTAGATGAAGCCAGTAAGAGAACTGTAGACGACGCTCAGATTGCTTCCGAAGCCCAACAGACTGCCCGCCAGACTTTAGACGAAGCGAAGAAGAAGGCTGAGGATGACGCAAGCTTGATAGTCGCTGAAGCCAGCGAGACTGCCCGCCAGATCATAGACGAGGCCAGGCACAACGCTGACGACCACGTCCGCAAGCTGGTCGCCGAAGCTGAACAGAGCGCTAACCAGATCATAGACGAGGCCAGGAACGAAGCCAAGAACCAGGCAATGACGATTGTCACCGAAGCCGAACAGAGCGCTAGCCAGATTATCGAGGGGGCAGAGAAGCAGGCTGAGGGCGACATTCAGATCGTTTCCGAAGCAGACCAGAGCGCCAGCCAGATACTGGACGAGGTGAAGAGAAAGGCCAGGGACAACGCTCGGGTTGTCAAGCAGGAAGCCGCGCGACTACTCACCACAGCCAACAAAAAGAGGATACGAGAAGACGATGTACAAGAGGTATTTGAGAAAATTCATCGCAATTTGCTTTACCTCGTAGAGGGCCTTGAAAGACCACCAGCCACACCAATGAAGAAGAAGATCACGGTGCCTGAGCCCCCTGAAACAGAAGCAGCTAAAGAGGCAGGGGCTGAGGCAACAACCGAGGGACCGCGGGAGCAGCGCTTGCCTGGCCAAGACGAAGAAGGAGACCTTGACGTTTTCCACGGCTATGTGGAATTGGCACTCCCGCCTCCTATAGGTTTAGATCAAATGCTGCAGATTCACAAGACCATGAAAGAAAGTCCCTACCTGAATGTCTTGAATCTCGGGGGCTCGGTAGATAGCGGCATTACAATCAGAGTCTTTGTAGAAGCTCCTATCCCGCTTCTAAAAGTCATTGGTGAGATGCCCGAAGTAGTCGAAGCCTCAGAAGAACTCCCCGGCGACGAGAAGCTAGTCCCTGGCCGACGGGGAGAGGAAGAGTATCCCCTTAGGAGAATCATAATAACTACCAAGCGGTGATATGCCAGGTGTCGGCCCCGTCACTCGATACGTGGAGGTCGCAGGTTCAAACCCTCTTGCCCCGACTCTTTCATCCCCTGATTGTTTTCCCCCGATGTTGATTAATGACCCTATAGCGCCAAAGACGATAGTCAGATATTGCAGTTGGCCCATCCAGGTGTTATGATTCAACCCTGATTTACCTAGCCACTGGCAATGAATGAAGGTATACTCGAGAAAGCAACCTTTTCACAGACTATAGGATAAGGGAGGGCATGATGGCTGTAAGAGTGATCATCGAACGGTCTGTGAGCCCCGACAACCAGGGAGAGCTAGCAGAGTTGCTGAAGGACTTAAGGACAAAGGCCATCCACCAGTCAGGCTACGTATCCGGGGAAACGCTGTTCTCTGTCGATCGCCCAGGCACCCATCTGGTGATCAGCACCTGGGAAAATCTACGTGACTGGAAAGCCTGGGAGAAAGACCCACAGCGATCGGAAATTGTGGAGAGGATGGAGGCGCTGTTGAACTCTCCGAGCAAAGTCTCTGTCTTCGCAACCACTCCCCGTTCCATAGCTGAAGGCGTGTAAGCCAGGCAACCACTGCACCAACGTCAGGGGTTCAAATCGTCTGCCCTGGGAGAAGGGAAAACAATGGCTTTTTGTCCTAAGTGCGGAGCGCAAATAGGTAAGGAAAACGCTTTTTGCAGCAACTGTGGGGCGAAATTGGTTACCAAGGTTGCCCCCGTGGTTACACAAGCTGCCCCTACCGTGGGCAGAAAGAGCGAGGGTATTGCTGTTATGCTTGCTATTCTCATTGGGTTCATTGGTTTTTATGGGATGGGCCACCTTTATGTAGGTAGAATACGTAGAGGAATTGCCATCTTACTCATTGATTGGGCCATAAGCATAATAGGAATTGTGTTCGTTGTCATTTTACTGCCTCTAGGCATACTTTTTCTGCTTGGCAGCTTTGCTTTATTCATCTGGCAAATTTTTGATGCCCATGGCCTTGCAAGGCAATGGAATAGGACGGTGGACGATACAGGTGAAGCCCCTTGGTAGAAGTAGCCTGGTTAGTGCGCACCGTTCGGGGCGCTGAGGTCAAGTTTTTGTCTTCTCCTTGGCCTCATCCCAGAGGGCGTTTAGCTCATCGAAGGAGAGGTCGCGCAAGGCAATTCCGTGCTCGCGGGAATTCTTCTCCATATAGCGGAAGCGCCGGCAGAACCGTTCGTTGGCAAGGCGCAGTGCTTCCTCAAGGTCCACTCCCTGCCAGCGGGCGATATTGACCAGTGCGAACAGGATGTCTCCAAACTCATGGATCTTCTGCTGCAATGTGCTGGCTTGCTCCAGCTCTTCTACCTCCTCGGCCAGCTTGTCCACTATGCCCCCAAGTTCCTTCCAATCGAAGCCAACCCCAGCGGCTCTGCGCTGAATCGAATGGCTGTAGCTCAGCGCTGGCATTCCTTTGGGCACACTGGAAAGCAGGGAATCGTCCGGCCTGCGTTCGTGTTGCTTCAGCGTCTCCCATTCCAGTGCTACCTCTTCGGCATCACTCGCATTAGCCTCGCCGAAAACGTGGGGATGGCGGCGGATGAGCTTGGTGGCAATACCACGAACCACGTCTGTCATCTGGAATTCCCCGGCCTCGCTGGCTATCTGTGCATGTAGCAGAATCTGCAGAAGCAGATCACCCAGCTCCTCGCAGATCTTCTCGCTGTTCCCATCATCCAGAGCCTGTAGCACCTCATAGGCCTCCTCGATCAGGTAGGGCTTGATCGAGGCATGGGTCTGCTTTCGATCCCAGGGACATCCATCAGGTGCCCTCAGCCTGGCGACGATATGCTCGAGGTTGTCGAAGCTGCCAAGGTCTTGTTCCATAGACTCTCCCTGCCAGTGACTATTGCGCCTGCGGAATGTGTTCCGGAGGCCTCACCAGTTGCAGGCTCAACGCCTGAGGCTCACACTTGAGCACGCAAATTCCGCACCCCATGCACTTCGCGGGATCAACAGAAGCCCTGTATTTCTTTGAGCCTTCCGGCTTCAGCATTTCGATAGCATCGAACGGGCACCAATCCGTGCAGTCCTGGCACCCGGTACAAAGGTCTTGATCGACCCCGGCCTCGTACCTGCTTCTGGCAACACATTTGGTTACCGGCACCCCAAACCTGTTCAGCGGCTCATATATCATGCAGCAATCGGTACAGCAGTTGCACATCCCCCAGCGGGGTCTCATGCGCGTCGAGTTCTCGCAGGTGTGAATCAGTCCGAGCTCCTCACATTGGTCTATCAAGGCCAAAGCCTCGTCGGCAGAAAGTCTCTTGCCCGCGTTTCGGCTTATCAGATACTCAGCACTCAGATTGAACTGGATATCGACCATGGCGTGGGAACTGCGGCACTTCTTGCCTACCGCCTCCTTTCGCCTGCGGCAGGTACAGTAGGTAACAGCTATTGTGCGAGCCGATCTTATTATCTCCCTCATGTCCTCCCAGGGCAGTATCTCAGCACTGCTGAGGATCGCTTTATAGGCAGGGACAATCCTCCCCTGCGGCTGTTCTCCTCTGTCCCAACTGCTGACCTGGTCGCGGTCCCATTCCTGCACACAGAAATCTTCCCACAGCTCGAACAGCTTCCGATCGCGCACTAGGTCAACGTCGAAAGAGCACATGGTTATGTCATGAAACTGGACAACAGCAAGAGCAAAGGTAGCTTCCTCCAGGTTCTCCGGGCCTCTGGCGAAGATCACACCTTTTCCATACAAAGCTTCAAGCTCCATCTTCACTGCTGCCACATCCATGCCGCGCCTGTTCGCCAACTCCTCATATTTCATGGGCAGAAGGGCAACAAGCTCAGCCTGCCCTGGGGTCATCAAGTATTCCAGAATACGCCGATAACGAACCGAGTCCTGATACCCATGCTTCCCTGCCAGTAGGGCGTACGCGTCGTTCTTATTCCCCATTCTCCGCCCCCCTGGCCATTATATAGCGCGCCTTTTGCCTTGACAAGGTGAATGATGCTCGACTACCATACCCTCAGCGAACTGGAGAAATTCGGTGAAGGCACTGAAAGCGATAACAGGTATCCTGTTCATCATCTGCATCCCGATATTGCTTCTCACCACCGACCTGAGATTCGCCGCCAACGACATCCGCCTCTATGAGTATGGATTCAACAAATACGAGGTGAGTGCAGCAACAGGGCTCGATAACGAGGAG
>CAYVES010000183.1:0-4514 GCA_964449845.1 uncultured Dehalococcoidia bacterium | reverse complement strand
TGAATAAGCCCCAAGTTTCTTGAGAAAACAGCTTTGGGAATCCCTTGCTCCAAAGCTTATCCGCTGTCAGCAGTTGTCCGCCTTCATCATACCATCATTATCCTAACTAATCCTCCCGATCTTGGGGCCAGCATTCGAAGACAGCTTTGAGGACGTTTGCGCATTTTGGTCAAGTGGGCCAGCAAAGTGGTATAATATAAGGCTGGGCACAAGACCCAGCCAACCCCGCTCGCCAGGGGTGGTCCACTCTCCTTCCCATCCTCCTGCGAGCGGGGTCTTTTCGCTCTTCAAGACCGCAAGGATTCTACCACATCATGGCAATAGTAGCAATGCCAGCCGACCACTCTTCAGCCTGCTCACGTATTGCTCAGCAGGTGTTGCCATCATAACGGCAACCCATTTTTGATTCTCTATCTCTCCTAGCCCAGCGTTAGCTGCATCCTATTCAAACCGTTCTTCACCTAGAGGTGCTAACGCTGTTTCACCCAGCGTCCCGGGCCCCACTCAGCAATGTCGGGCTCAGCCAGAAGAGCAGCAAGTCCGGCATCTGAATAATGCCACGATGAGCGACGATCCATATCCTGTACCGCCCTGCAGGTTGCCTTGGTGATTGTGACAGCAGCAGGTCGCATGCTGCCAATCTTCCCAGCCATCTCCCTTGCCCCATCCAGCAGCTTATCAGGGGCAAAGACCTGATTGGCCAAACCAATGCGGTGGGCTTCCTTGCCATCAATGACATCCCCAGTGCAGCAAAGCTCAATCGCTTTGGCCACGCCGACTCTCCACGCCATGTTCGCTGTTGCCCCCGCTCCTCCAATCCACCCCAGATTCTTCACATGCATATCGCTAATCTGGGCTGTTTCTGAGACCAGAATGATGTCGCAGCTGAGAGCCAATTCAATACCACCCGCTGTACATACGCCATCAATGGCTGCTATCGATATCTTTGGGCACCATGCAATTCTCTCAAAAGTCGGTACCGCCGCCAATTTGGGCTGTCTTTGAGCCCAAAATGCTGACACGGGTGACCACTCAAGTGCAGGAGCTGTGGGCCCTTCACCCGGCGCGCCCGTCATCTCCTTGAGATCAGCTCCCGCGCAAAAGCAGGGCCTTCCATCTGGCCTTGGTGCACCGGTGCAGATGAATGCCTTGATTTCGCGATCCTTCATAATCTCATCCAACGCACTGTCCATGTCCTGCCACATCTGCAGGTTCAACGCATTTAGGCGTTCTGGCCTATTCAGGGTAATAACACAAAACCCGTCTTCCTTTTCGTACTTAATGGTCTCGTATGACATCAGAAGAACCCTCCTTTCCGAATTGTGATTATGATACTATGTGGATCTGGATTTCCCACCTCAGTTCTTGAGGAGAAGTCGACAGGCTGGCAGCCGGCATGCCGAATCCACAGAATGAAAAACAGAGATTCTTACACGGATACACTCGGAGAATATCCGCATGCTGCGGAAGAACTCCTTTTCGGAATGTTCTTTCTTTGTGATATAATCTACACGCTGTAGAGAATTGACTGCTCGCCCTTAACTGAGAGAAACTTCTCATCTCTACGAAATTCTAGCATTTCACTAGCGTTACTCTAACACAAAGCCATCTACACTTCCATCTGGAAAGAGGGCGAGGTTCAAGAGCTCTATTTTTGGCAAGTTTCTTAGGGCTCTGAGGGCTAGCGTGCTAATACAACCCAGAAGCAGGAACAGCCAGAAGATCCAGGAGTTGTATCGGCACCAGGAGCAATAGGCTTTGAACTGCACTGTATGCGGAAATCCTCTCCCCGCGGGAAGGGTAGTATTTCGCTGCTACTGCGGCGCGTTTGTCCATGGTCACTGCTGGGAGAAACACGTCGTTCAGTCCCATGGGCCGCCCTTTACGCAGGGATACATCACCATGGATGGCGAGTTCAGGCCCGAGGAGGTCGCGGCGGTAGCAGGCAACGGGTCTGAGGACGAGGGTGGCAATTGCGCAGACGATCCGCTTGCATAACCCATTTCAACTTCCGACGAGGATGGCACTCAGAGGGCAGCTTGTGGAAGAGCATTAGACCAGATAGCCGCCTTGGTTTCTGCCTTGCCTGATTTCCTCTGGTATGAGGTCGGCGACCTTTGCTGTGGCAACACAAGCTACTGTATCCGCTGCACCATAGTAAATGAGAACCTCATCGTCATCCTCAAGCACCTCTTTATCCACGCGAGGCACAGCACCGCAGGTGAATACTACGTTGGGAACATAGCATCCCTCCTCACCACGCTCGTAGCTTTCCTCGGGTTCCAATATGGGATTGGGGGATCGGTAGAGAAGCTGTCCCGGGTCATCCAGTGCCACCACCAGCGCACCTAATCGGTAGACAAAGGATTGGTCAACACCATGATAGATGAGGAGCCAGCCATATTTGGTCTTGATAGGCTGAGCCCCACCGCCAATCTTGAATCCATCCCAGGCCATTCCCGCTCCCGGGCCTAGCAGTATCCGATGGTCTTCCCGGGGCCAGGGACAGTCCAAACGCTCAGAGAAGGAAATCCAAATACTGGGCTCAATCCTATGATACATGACGTACTGTCCGTTGAACGTCTGCGGAAACAAGGTGGCGTCCTTGTTCTCGAAGCCGGGAAACATAAGTCCGTGTCTCCTCCACCCGTTCCAGCGAAGGTTCAAGAAATCCTTCACGTCGATCGAAGCTAGCGCGATCTGGGCAGCGACACTACTATAGGCAGTATACGACATGTAGATGCATTCCCCTATAAGGACGAGCCTGGAATCCTCACAGCCCCTTTTCTCCCACTCCTCCTCTGGCTCGAATATCGGGCTTTCCAACCTCTGCTCAATATGAAATCCGTCTGAGCTTATGGCGAGTCCGATTCGGGAAACCTCATCGTCTCCGCATGCGCGATATAGGATGTAGGTCCTGCCGTTCAACCTTATCGCACCGGGATTGAACACATACTTGGACTCCCAGGGGTGTTGTGCTATCGCCCTGAGAATAGGATTCCCCGTGTACCTGCTCAGCTTGCCTGCTCCTGGCTCCGCCGGACGTGGCAATTGCTCCGGCATGACCTCCTCTACCACCTCCCATCCAAGAAGCATCAGCCGAGCCAGGTTATCCGATTCCCTCCCCTGCCCCATCATCTCTGTGATCTTCCTGTCCATCTCTTGCTCGCTGCTGCCCGAGGCCTTGAGCAGCTCCCCTAGAAACTCCCTTGATGACCAGTCTCTCTCCACATGCAGCGAGAGGGGTGTAGGCAGGCCTTTACCGCCTTTGAAGCTGTAACTGGCCCAGGTCCAAGCAGAACAGGGGATGAAGCTCCCATCGGGAAGGGAGAGGGCAAGGTGGTAGTAATCCGTGATATAGCTTAAGCTCGTAGTCAGACGCAACAGTGAGGAGTTCCCCTTTCTCGCCAGATCCCTCGTCATTTGTCGCACCCTCTCGACCAATATCCTCTGGAGCTTATTTTCAAACATGTTGTGGGCCGATAAAGGCTCCCGCCCCCAATGGCCCCTTAGCGAGTTTATTACCCTGCTCCCGAATCCTCTTCTCTCACGCGCAAACTGTTCCCAAACCTCGCCGAACCTCTCAGCCTCAACAATATTCTTGGCCATCGTGGTGAAATAACGTAGCTTGGGGAATTCGCCGCCTGCTCCCTGGCGCAGATTGCTGGCAACAATCCTTCCTGCGAGCTTGCTCAACGCCGATGGCTCTTTGAGAACGGTAAGCATGGGGAAGTCGTCACAGCTAACCACCAGCGGCTCCAGGGTCAATTGGGTGAAGTGCTCCGGCCGTGCGTTTGCCGCTATCCATTCCCACACTCTGACTGTATGTTCCGTCTCCTCAGAGAGGCTTGACAGAGCCAGGATGTCATTTGGCCTATAGCTTTCTTCGAGCTCAGCCAAGTTAGCTGCGCCGAATCTAATGAGCAAATTGGAGGGCGGATTTCGCTGCAGAATCCAGGATGCTACCTCAGGTCTCAGGGCGAAGGTTTCCGAGTGGGGGAAGTTGTGGAATATAGCCTCAGCAACCCTCCTTGTTCCATCCACAGTCAAAAGATCACCAGGCAAGACGAGTTCATCTATGTCTTTCTCCAGCCGTAGCATTAGCTGCTCTATGCTTTGAGAGATCTCGGCGGAAGTTGCCTCTCGAGGAACCTTGAGCTGCCCATGAACAAACTCCTCAAATTCCGTGCGATGCTTCCCAAGAATAGTGTGATAGACAGTATCGGTGCTAATGATCTCCTCAGCGGGTGAGATAATCTCCTTGGGTACTACCAGGGGAACTCCGGGTATGAACTCGCGGTAGGTCACCCTGGGAAGAAGCGGCTTAAGTGCCTCTTCTTCTTCCATCCACCTCGCCAAGAAGCGGGGCTTCTGTTTGATGAATTCCTCAGTCTGCAGCTCAATCTCCTGCTCCGCCACAAGCGATGTGAGTCGCTCCGCTTCGTCGGGGATAGCAGCTCCTACCCGTTCCGCCAACGCCACAAGCTCCTGAGCAAACCCGGCCTCCCTCGCAT
>CAYVES010000182.1:0-4529 GCA_964449845.1 uncultured Dehalococcoidia bacterium | reverse complement strand
CTGCGCGTTTACTGGCGAGGCACTCACTGGGAGAGGATGAGCAGAGAGCTTGAGGGAATAGTGGGTACTGTGTGAAGAAAGCGGCTTTTGTCTATGGTGAGGGACTGACACAGCGCGACAGCAGGGTAGACGAGGTATTTGGCCCTACGCGCCTGCAATATACCTATGAACTGCTGAAGTCTTACGGGGCCTTTGACTCACGGGCCTCGATGCTGGTAGCACCTGAGGATGCCCCTGAAGCCTCCCTGCTTTCTTTCCACACCGAGGAGTATGTGGCAGCAGTGAGAAGCTTCAGTAACGGTGAAAAGAGGTTCAATCCCGCTCGGTTCAATTTCAGTGAACTTGGCGACAACCCGATTTACCCCGGGATGTACGAGCTGTCCACCCTGGTAGTGGGGGCTTCTTTGCGGGCAGCAGAACTGGTGTCCGCAGGCAGGGTCGATGTCGCCTTCAACAGTTCAGGCGGTTTGCACCACGCTGCTCCCGATTATGCCTCGGGGTTCTGCGTGTTCAACGACGTTGTGATAGCCATAAAACATCTGCTGGCGAAGGGGCTCAGGGTAGCTTACGTTGATATCGATGCCCACCACAGCGATGGAGTGCAGGATGCTTTCTATGCCAGCGATCAGGTGCTCACCATCTCCATTCACGAGTCGGGGAGGTATCTGTTTCCAGGGACTGGCGACGTCTTCGAGATCGGGGTGGGAGCTGGAGAAGGCTATTCGGTTAACATACCCCTTGCCCCTTTTACCGATGATGAAGTCCATCTCTGGGCCTTCGACCAGGTAGTGCCTGGGCTGGTGGACAGCTTTGAGCCGGACATTCTGGTGACCCAACTCGGCAGCGACAGCCATTATCTCGACCCGCTAACTCAGCTTAGCCTGACCACCGAGGGCTATTCCGGGTTGGTAAGCAGGATGCGGCAGATGGCGCCGAAGTGGGTTGCTCTGGGTGGTGGTGGCTACGAGGCAAGTGTAGTGATCAGGTGTTGGACTCTGGCCTATGGAATAATGATGGGCCGGGATTGGCCTGATGAAATACCTTCGGACTATCAGGAGCTATATGGCCTGAAGAGGCTGAGGGATACCGAGAAGCCGCGTTTAGATAGCCGAGCAAATGATCGAGCCCACCGCTTCGCCGAAGAGAGCGTAGCCGGGGTGAAGAGGCTTGTTTTCTCCTATCACGGCCTTTGATGTATAGGCTCCTCCCTCCCCTGGCGGGAGGGAGTTAGAGGGAGGGGGAACGATACACCCTCATCCTTCGGCAAGCTCAGGACAGGCTCTGGCCTCTCCCTTGAAGGGAGAGGGATTTGTTCTCCCTCCCCTGGCGGGAGGGAGTTAGAGGGAGGGGGTAAGGAGAAAATGATGGCAGTTCTCGAAGATAGATTCATAACCTTCGGGAGGGAGCAAGATGTCTAGTTCGAAATATAGAGAAGCAGGGGACTTTGCGCTGCAACTGGAGAACGTCTCACGTTCATATCAGATGGGGCTGGTGGAGGTGAAAGCGCTCACTGGGGTAACGCTTGACATAACGAGAGGCGAGTTCATTGTCATCCTCGGGCCCAGCGGCTCGGGCAAAACCACACTGCTGAACCTGGTTGGCGGCATCGACTCCCCAAACTCGGGAAAGATCACAGCGGATGGAACCGAGATAACGGCGCTCGACGAGAAGGGGCTGACGGATTATCGGCGCAACCACATTGGCTTCGTTTTCCAGTTCTTCAACCTGATCCCAACGCTGACGGCCAGAGAGAACGTTGAGTTCGCCGCCGAGCTGGTCAAGGAACCCAGAGACCCTCTCGAGGTGCTGGAAGTGGTTGGGCTCAGGGAGCGCGCAGACCACTACCCTAGCGAGCTCTCCGGCGGTGAGCAGCAGCGGGTGGCCATAGCAAGGGCCTTGGCGAAGGATCCGCCGATACTGCTCTGCGATGAGCCCACGGGCGAGCTGGATTTCGAGACCGGGAAACACATATTGAGCGCGATGAGAATGATAAACGAGATTAATCACAAGACTGTGCTCCTCGTCACCCACAATACCGCCATCGGGGGTATCGCCCACAGGGTTATCCGGCTCCGCAGCGGCGAGGTTGTCGAGGACAGGCTCAATGAGTCACCCATAGACCCGCAGGAGCTGAGGTGGTAGAGTGCCATGAAGAAGCTGAAGAGTATGCCTCAGCGCAAACTCCAGCGTAAATTCATTCGAGACCTGGCAGCCTCGAAGTGGCTGTTCCTTGCAGTGGCAGCAGTGATCTTCCTGGGCGTGGCTTTCTTCGGGGCCTCCTTCATGGGCTACCAGAATCTGAGAAGCTCCTACGACTACACCTACGAAACGCTTCGCTTCGCTGATTTCACCGTCAAAGTTGAAAAGGACGCAGGCGAAGCGCTCGAGGGCCTCAAGAAGATACCAGGGGTCGAGGCCGTTACCGGCAGGCTGAACAGCGACATTTCCCTCACTCTTCCGGCAGCGGAGGAGAAGAGAGTGCTGGCGCGAGTGATATCGCTCCCCTCAGATTCCCGCCCTGCGGTCAACGATGTCAAGGTGGAGCAAGGCTCCTACTTCCAGGAGGACGGGAGCAACGTCCTGCTGGTGGAGAAGACCTTCGCCGAACATCACGGGTTGAAACCTGCGGATACCTTGTCCCTCACCGTAGATGGGCGGAGGATTAGCTTCAGCGTCGCCGGTGTCGTCGCTAGCCCGGAGTACATCTGGTTTGCCAAGAGCCGGCAGGAAATACTGGTCTCTCCCGAAACCTTCGGAGTCGTCTTCGTTCCCGAGGAAACCGTGACCGAGCTCAAAGGGAAGTCCTTCATCAATGAGTTCTGCTTCCTAATTGATGAGGGCGCAGACAGGGAGGCCATAATCGAAGAGGCCGAAAGCATACTTGAGCCCTACCTGGTAATGGACGTAGTCCGTCAGGAGGACCAGCCGAGCAACGCTGCCCTTAGTCTGGACCTGCAAGAGTTCGGGGAGCTGGCGGAGGTCTTCCCCCTTCTCTTCCTCATAGTGGGGGCACTGGCGACATACATTTTGCTCACCAGGGTCGTCCAGAACCAGCGGTCGCAGATAGGACTGATGCGGGCAGTGGGCTATTCCCGCCGCCAGGTCCTTCTCCATTACCTCAGCTTCGCCCTGGCTATCGGAGTCGCCGGCGCGGTAACGGGAACCATAGCCGGCTATCTCCTCTCACAGGTTATCACCAACCTGTACACCGGCATTCTGGGGATCCCTTACACCAAGACAGAAATGGACTTCATGCAGTGGATGGCAATAGAAGAAGGGCTATTCCTGGGGATTCTCCCCTGCTTGATTGCAGGGATTATTCCCGCCTGGGCTGCCTCCCGCCTCCCCCCCTCCGAGGCCATGCGCCCTCCCGCCCCGACCGGCGGCAGAAAGCTCCTACTGGAACGCATCTTCCCCTTCCTGAAGCGGCTGTCTTCCCTATGGAAGATCCCCCTGCGCAACATCTTTCGCAATCGGCGCCGTAGCCTCTACACCGTCATCGGCGTCGCCTTCGGCATCAGCCTCATCCTGGTCTCGGCTGCATTTATCGACTCCATAGATGCTTTCGTGAACCTACAATTCAACAAGGTTCAGAGATACGATGCCCAAATCAATTTCTCCCCAGCCCAACCTCAACCAGCAACCATAGTCAGCGAGGTGCAGAACTGGGAGGAGGTAGAGAAGGCCGAACCGGTCCTGCAGATCCCCGTCAGGCTTGAGCATGGTGACAAGAGCTACTCCACTTTGGCGGTTGGGCTCTCTCCGGACTCTGAACTGTATGGATTGTACTCCACCGCCGGGGACAGGGTGAATGTCAGTGACGAGGGAATCTTGTTGAACAAAGGGTTGCGGAAGACGCTGGACCTAGATATCGGCGATGCTGTCACCCTGCTCTCTCCCTGGGGTCTAGGTGAGCTCGAAGTAGCGGGGTTCGTAGACCAGCCAATGGGCAGCTATGGCTACGTGACCCTGGGCCAGGCGCAGGAGCTGGTGGGAGGGCTGCCCATAATCAGCGGCGTCATGCTGGAGACAGAGCCACGGTATCTCGATGCCATAAGGGAGAAGGCCTATGATATTCCAGGCACCGCCTATGTAGAGCTGACCAGCGAAAGCAATGAAAAGGTCGACCAAATGATGGGCTTCATCAAAGGTATGAGCTGGGTAATGCTCAGCTTCGGTGCCGCCCTGGCACTGGCTATCGTCTTCACCACTGTCACTATAAGTATCCTGGAGCGCCGCCGCGAGGTCGCCACTATGCGCACCCTGGGACAGAGCAAAGGCCGGATTGCGGCTATGTTCACCATCGAGAACCTGCTGCTGGGACTGGTGGGGATCATCCCCGGCATCCCCCTGGGTTATGTCCTGGCGCTATACCTGTTCAGCCTGTTCCAGACCGATATGATGACCTATGAGCTGGTCGTTTTCCCCCGCACCTACCTGCTGACCGTGGGGCTGGTGATATTGATCATGCTGATTTCCCAGATACCGGGCATCCGCCACACCAACCGCCTGGACCTGGCAAGGGTCGT
>CAYVES010000181.1:0-4562 GCA_964449845.1 uncultured Dehalococcoidia bacterium | reverse complement strand
GGAGTAATATTCACCCTCACCTAACCTCTCCCTTCAAGGGAGAGGCATTTCATGCGAACCTACTTGAAACACTGCAACTGTACACGATGACATAAGTGGTGGCGCATAACACAAACGGGAATTCTAAATACTAATTCCTAAATTCTAAACAATATCAAATGTTCCAACTACAAATGCTGCAAACGTTTTGAAGTTTGGTCATTCGGACTTTGAATTTGTTTAGGATTTAGTGCTTCGCATTTCGTGCTTAATTACGGTTCATCCACAACTATTTAGCGAGTTTCTATATGAATAGAAGCTGCGGGTTACGGGCGGGACCGCTAGAGTTGAGCGCTGTCTTCAACATGTGATATAATCCTCACGGCTTGAGAGCTATGGGGAGAAGATGGGCGGAAGTCCTCAGATTTGTAGGAATTGGATGGTACATCGCTGTCTGCATTCTTGTGGGGGTGTTGGGAGGACGCTGGCTGGGACAGAAGCTGGATGGTAGCAGCAGCGAGGCGATATTCATTATTCTCGGATTGTGCTTGGGGCTGGTAGTAGCCTTCTTTGGGGTCTATCGTATGCTCAAGCCGATCATGTCGGAGAAGCAAAACAACGGCAAGGGAAATAGCTAGTGCCCAAACTAGGTCTCAAGAGCAAGGTAGCAATTGGTATCGTTGTTGCTCTTCTGCTAATGATGATTGGTGGCCTCTTTTTCCCCGCCCCCAGACCAGATATCCACCTCTCTGCCAACTATGGCGGTGAATCACCTGAGCCCTTCTACAGACTGGGTCCCATCTATATCACCAACACCCTCATCACCTCGTGGATCACCATCTTAGTGCTGATAGGCTTTTTTTACCTCGCTACCCGCAGGATGAGGCTTGTTCCCAGGGGCTTGCAGAACCTCGCAGAGGCGGTTGTCGAGACGCTGCTCGGTTTTGTGGAGGGAGTGGCGGGTAAGGAAAACGGGCGCAGATTCTTCCCTGTCATAGCCACCATTTTTCTATATGTGCTCATGAATGCCTGGATGGGGCTCCTGCCGATATTCAATGTCATAGGCACAGGGCACACAGGAACCTCTGACACCCTCTTCTGGGGGGAGTATAGTGGATTCATAGTAGACACAGCTCTATTCCGACCGGCCAACACGGATATCAATGTGCCCCTCATGCTGGCGTTGGTCTCGTTTATCTTCGTGGAGTATTGGGGGATTACCTCCGTCGGCTTTCGCCACTATGCAGGCAAGTTCTTCAGATATGGGCAATTGCTCCAAGGGCTGGGGCAGCTCATAAGGGGCCGGATCAAGTCCGCAGTGAGTGTGCTCCTCTACGGCGCTATAGATGTCTTCGTCGGCGCTCTTGAGCTGGTTAGCGAACTTGTGCGCATCGTCAGCTTCACCTTCCGTCTCTTCGGCAACATGACCGCAGGAGAGGTACTGCTGCTCATGATGGCCTTTCTCATTCCCGTTGTAGTTGCCGTGCCCTTCTACGGGCTAGAGATAATACTGGGCTTCGTCCAAGCGCTCATCTTCGCTGGATTGACCCTGGTCTTCGCCACAGTGGCAGTTACCCCCCATGAAGCCGAGCATGAATGAGAATCCTGAAGGAGGTTAAGAAATGGAAGAAGCAGCCGCTAAGATGCTAGGTGCAGGACTGGCTATGGGCCTGGGTGCCTTGGGGCCGGCGCTCGGGATTGGGATTTTAGGGTTTGGAGCCATGCAGGCGCTGGGGCGCAACCCCGAGGCCAGAGGGGCGATTATGACCAACATGATCCTGGCTATCGCCTTCGCTGAAGCCATCGGGATTTATGCTCTGATCGTAGCCATCATCCTTGGTATGCTGTAGGCAGAGCGCGTCACTGTGACATTTGCAAAAGAGGCAGCTATCTCCTAAGTTATTCGAAGGGAGTTCCATAATGAGGCAGCGCATTGGCCTCGCCATCATGATCATCTCGCTCTCGCTGCTGCTTAGCAGTTGTGATGCTATGGGCAAACTGGGCATGAACTGGCACGGCGTGCTTGGGCAGTTCATAAGCTTCGCCATACTGCTAGCAGTCCTCGCATTTTTCGCCTACAAGCCCATCACCAGGATGCTCGACGAACGCTCCCAGCGGATCAAGGGCAGCATGGATCAGGCCGAGTTCATCAAGCAAGAGACAGCGAGAACCGAAAAAATGGTGCAGGAGCAGCTGGCAGAGGCGCGCAAGCAGGGCCAGGACGTAGTGGCTCAAGCAGAACAGATCGGGGAGCGGCTCAAAGAGGAAGCACGGCAGCAGGCAAGGCAGGACGCCGAGTCCATCGTCGCCAGAGCTCGGAGCGAGATTCAAGCGGAGAGCGAAGAGGCTATGGCCCAACTGCGCAAAGAATTCGTCGAGGTGGCAATTCAGGCCGCAGAGAAGGTGATCAACAGGGCGCTGGATAAGGAAGCCCATCGGCAGCTTATCGAACAAACATTGGAAGAAAGCACCGATTTCAAGAAGGAGGGTTAGTGGCAAGAGTCGCTTCTGCCAAGAGGCACGCACAGGCGGTATTTCAGCTCGCCCTGGATAGCAACGAGGTGGAGATGTGGCGATCCCAACTGAAGACTATCGCGGCTACACTGGCCAATCCAGAGTTGGCAGCGATTCTGGAGAATCCTAAAGTCCACCTCAGCGACAAGGTGCAGCTAGTGAGCAGATGCCTTCCCGAGCTCAACGAGCTTGCTCTGAACTTCGCCTACCTCTTGGTTGCAAGGCAGAGGATGAGCATACTGGACCAGATAGTAGCTGAATACGAACGCATGGCCGATGCCCATCAGGGTCTGGAGCATGCTGAGGTGATCACTGCTATTCCTCTCGATGAGGAAGCTAAAGAGAAGCTGGTCAGGCGTCTGGCTACAATAACTGGGAAGCAAATAGTGCTTGCCACTGACGTCGATCCTGCTATCATTGGCGGCTTCGTCGCCAGGATCGGCGACAAGCTAATTGATGGCAGCACCAGGGCAAGGCTCGAGGCCCTCAAGCAGAAAATGGTGCAAGCAACATAGGTAACGAGCTCGGTAAAATACGAGAAGAGGAGTGGCACAGATGGCACGAGCTCAGGATATCGCTTCCGTTATCAGGCAGCAAATAGAGCGGTTTGGCGCTACGGTGACTGCGGTCGACGTAGGCACCGTGGTCGAGGTCGGCGACGGCATCGCCCATATTCACGGACTCGCTGGAGTCAAATATAACGAGCTGCTCGAGTTTCCCCACGGAGTGATAGGGCTAGCACTCAACCTTGAGGAGGACAGCGTAGGCGCCATCCTGTTCAGCGAGTATTCCGAGATCAAAGAGGGCGACGAGGTAAGATGCACCGGGCGAATCGTAGAGGTCCCGGTGGGCGACGGACTCATTGGCCGGGTGGTGAACCCGTTGGGCCAGCCCATAGATGGCAAGGGGCCGATCAACTACCAGAAAACCCTCCCCGTGGAACGTGTGGCGCCCAATGTGGTGCTCCGCACGTCAGTAGATACGCCAGTGCAAACCGGCATCAAGGCTATCGACAGCATGATCCCCATTGGCAGAGGGCAAAGAGAGCTAATCATCGGTGACCGCTCCACCGGGAAGACCGCTATCGCCATCGACACCATCATCAACCAGAAGGGCGGCGACCTTATCTGCATCTACGTGGCCATCGGCCAGAAATCTTCCAAGGTGGCACAGACAGTGGCAACACTGGAGGACTACGGAGCCATGGAGCATACCATCGTGGTTTCGGCCAATGCCTCCGACTCCGCCGCCCTGCAGTATCTGGCACCTTACGCAGGCTGCGCCATGGGTGAGGAGTTTATGGAGCAGGGGCACGACGCCCTGATTATCTACGACGATCTCTCCAAGCACGCCTGGGCCTATCGGCAGATATCGCTGCTGCTGCGCCGCCCTGCAGGACGTGAGGCTTATCCCGGAGACATCTTTTACCTTCACTCTCGCCTTCTTGAGCGGGCGGCAAAATATGATGCCGACCACGGCGGCGGCTCACTGACCGCTCTGCCCATCATCGAGACCCAGGCCGCCGACATCTCAGCCTATATTCCGACTAACGTCATCTCCATCACCGACGGCCAGATCTATCTGGAGACCGACCTGTTTAATGCCGGAATAAGGCCAGCGATGAACGTTGGACTCTCCGTATCACGGGTTGGAGGCTCCGCTCAGACCAAGGCTATGAAGAAGGTGACGGGCAGGCTTCGCATCGACCTCGCCCAGTATCGGGAGATGTCAACTTTTGCCCAGTTCGGCACCGCCGACCTGGACAGAGCAACGAGAGCGCAGCTTGAGCTGGGCCAACGCATTACGGAGGTACTGAAGCAGCCGCAGTATGTGCCTGTGCCCCTGGAGAAACAGGTGATGATTCTCTACGCGGTAACCAACGGCTATCTCGACGATGTCCCCGTGAGTAGCATTAGCTCCGCCGAGGATGCGTTCCACAGGTTTATGGAGACCAATCACCCCGAGATCGGCAAGGCTATCGCTTCGGAGAAAGCGCTGAGCGAAGATACAGAGGAAGCGCTGAAGAAGGCCATCACCGAGTTCAAACAGGCAGCGCCCTATGATGGTTA
>CAYVES010000180.1:0-4566 GCA_964449845.1 uncultured Dehalococcoidia bacterium | reverse complement strand
ACGACGAAGGGTTCGTTGCCACAGGAGTGGCAACGCTACGCTTGAACTTTGAATTACCATTTCGCTATTCTCCCTCGAAGTGCGCCGTTCTTTTCTCCAGGAAAGCCCTGATGCCCTCTGCCCGGTCCTCGGTGGACTGAAGTAGAAACGAAA
This sequence comes from uncultured Dehalococcoidia bacterium, assembly GCA_964449845.1. GTDB lineage: Bacteria > Chloroflexota > Dehalococcoidia > SZUA-161 > SZUA-161 > SOKG01. The sequence continues at coordinate 4,413 of CAYVES010000180.1, read as the reverse complement.
GGTCGGCTTCCAACCTCAGCCCCTGGTCCAGGGTCATGTCCATGCCCTTGTTTAGCGCTTCCTTGGCGTATCGTACGGCGATGGGCGCTCGCGAGATCAGCGTTTTCGCTATCTCCCCGGCCTCATCAGCCAGCTTTTCGCCGGGCACAACCTTGGAGACCAGCCCTATACGGTATGCCTCCGCGGCATCTATGGGCTCAGCGATGAGGATCATCTCTGGGGCCTTCCCTTTGCCCACAATCCTGGGTAGCCTTTGGGTGCCACCGCCACCAGGGATGAGCCCGTAGGAGGTCTCGGGGAAGCCGAATCTGGCATTCTCCGATGAGACCCTGATGTCGCAGCTCAGTGCCAGCTCCAGGCCAGCGCCTAGGGCATCTCCATTGATGGCAGCGATCACCGGAGAATTTACTGAAGCCACTGCCCTTGAGGCCAGACTGGCTGGATTCGTTCGACTCAACTGGTCTGAGGTGAGAGAGGAGAGCTCGTCGAGGTCGGCACCCGAGCAGAAAGTCTGACCAGCTCCCGTAAGGGTGACCGCTCTGACCTCTTCGTCGTGGTTTATCTCGCGGCAGGCATCGCCCAGCTCATTTGCCAGTTCGAGGTTCATGATATTGCCTGCAAGAGGCCGGTTGAGGGTGAGCCAGACGAGCTGCTCTTCCTTCCTGTAGATTATCGTCTTATGGGGCATCGACTTTCCTTGCTTTGGGGCTCAGTGCAAATCTTAACTGAGGCACCAAGCTATGTCAAGGAACTGTAATTCGTGAACGCTTGCCTTCGTTTTTATGTGGCGATATACTGGGGGGAGGGAGGCGAAAATGGCTAACGATGCTGCCTTGGCGAAGGCGCTTGAAGAGATGAAGGGGATTACCCCCTATGCCGTTGCCTCGAAGAGCGGGACGGATTACGATGGCAGCAGGTTTAGAATACCCTTCTTCAATCGCGTCTTCCTGGTATATTATCCAGAAGTCAAGGTGGTTGAGGAAGGCAGTTCAACCCCGGTGCAGCAGTGGCTGGAGATAACCCTGTTGCATTATCTGCTGCAGGCCAATGGAGTCTCTGTGGCCGATGAGTGGATAGCTTACCGACAGCTTCCCGGCGCCTCTCTCTTCGGGAGTAGATTCATTCAGATGGCGATAAATCCCCTGCTCCGTGCCTTCGGCGACGATGCTGAGGCATTCAGGAGGGCTGGTGAGGCTCTGGGGGGCATCGCGATGAGCCGCACCGGCGACGCCGCCTTCAAATTCAGGGCGCTTCCTAAAATCCCCATGGCCTACATATTCTACCAGGGTGAGGAGGGGATACCTTCCTCGGTCAACATCCTCTTCGATGCTGCCGCCGAGAACTATCTGCCCACGGAGGACCTTTCACTGCTGGGCGTTTACCTTGCCAATGCAATGAGGAAGGCCAAGTCGGCATGATGCCCCGATGAGAATTTCTAAGCACTAATTCCTAAATTCTAAACAATACCAAATGTTCAAAATAATCAACGCTCTCCCTCGATTTTCCTTTTTGCTGCCTGCACGATCTCCTCTGACAGAGCCTGGCCGCCCCGGCGAACCAAGAAAGCCAGGAGTCCTGATACCTCGCCGCCGGCGGTAAGCCTCGTCCTCTGATTCACCGGTTCAAAAGTGTAGTAGCGTGTCATTTCGGTGCCCAGGACCCTTCCTTGCATGACAGCCTGCCGCCCCGGGGCGAATTCGGTGATGGCCATCAGCAACTTGACCGTCATGATAGACTTGGCTGTAACGCGAATCTGCGAGCCGATTCCTAAAGGACCTTCAGAGAGCTTCTCGATCTTCTTTATGGACGGTATCCATTGGGGCCACTCCTCTAGCTCGTTCACTAACGCCCAGACCTTCTCTGGGGGAGCGTCGATCTCAACGCTGCTGCTGAACTTCATTTCCATGTCTTTTCGCCTCACTTCCTGGTCTTCACTAGTGACCTCGAAGGGGCTGGTCAGTCACTCTTCTTGCATTCTACCTCTCTTGTCCCACCACCGGGCAGAAAGTATCCTGCACCTCTCGACCACCCGCTCAATCCTCAGCGTCATTGCGAGCGAAGCGAAGCAATCTCCTGGTTCTTTCCTGCACTCCGCCTCTGAGATTGCTTCGTCGCCCCTTCGACTGGCTCAGGGTTCCTCGCAATGACAGGCCAATTAGCTTCCTTCGCCTATTCTCCTCAGTATGTCCCAGAAAGCTCCCCGGTATCCCGCGTTGATGGCATTAACCAGGACGGTGTTGTCGTTGTAGTTGTAGTTCTTATCGGCGCCTGCTGCGGTGCCGAAGAAGAAAAAGCGCTCGTCACCATCGACAAGTTCGGCGAGGTACTCAGAAGCATCGGGGCCCAGGCTTGAGGAAATATAGTAGATAGGGGCGAAGAAGTTATCATTCCCCGAGACGGAGCCGTGCAAACTGGGGTTCTCCTTCAGCGGACCTTGGAGGCGAACCAGCTCTGCCAGCCTGGTCTGCGGGAAAACACGTATCCCCAGGGAAGCACCGGCCCTGTTTGGGGAGATGCTTTTCATGGTCTCGATAGTTTCCCTCAGCGATTGTCTGGTCTCGCCGGGCCCGCCGAGAAGGAGGTCGTACATGGATACGATGCCCTCTTTGCGGCAGGCATGGGCCGTCTGGCTTAGGTCTTCCACCGAGAAGTCCCGTCCCAGTGAGCGCAGCATGCGGTCGCAGCCGCTGTCCACCCCGAAGTTGATGCCGGCACATCCTGCCCTTCGGAACAAGGCCGCTAGTTCCTGGGAAAAACCTGCGGGGCTGGCATAGGTATACCACCTGAGCTTGTCTCCCAGGCCCCGTGCGGCCACCTCCAGGCACACCTCGCGGGCATGTTGCTCGGGGATATTGAACTCGCTGTCGCACAAATGAAGATGATCGATACCCATGTCGAGCAAAGCCTCGACCTCATCGGCGACGCTCTGGGGGGAGCGGAGGCGAAGCCTTTTCCCTTTGCCCACCGGGTCAGCGCAGTAGATGCAGTCTTTGGGGCAGCCCCTCTTGGTCTCGATAGCGCCCATGCCGCCCTCGACAAAATAGCGATGGTTGTCGACTGTGCTTCGCTCGGGTGCGGAGATGCGACGCAAATCGAGGTACTCTGCGGGATTGCTGTGGAACTGGCCCTGGCTCCGATATACGAGGCCGGGCACGTCCCTGTAGTCCTCATTTGCCCCGATTCTCTCGGTGAGCAGCGCCAGTGACAACTCGCCCTCTCCCCAGATACCCAGGTCGAGGTCGTAGTAGCTCAGGATGTCTTGCGGCATGATCGAGAATCCAGAGCCGCCCAGGACTATGGGAGCGGAGGTTCGTGCTTTGAGGTGGTCAATTACCTCTTTGTGCTTGGCGATGCAGAAATCTTGAGTGACAAAGACGGTGTCGTCGGTGTTGCGCAAGGAGACCGCTACTGCTAGTACCTGGTTGTGGGCAAAGTAGTCGTTGATTTCGTGCGAGATGTCGGTTGAGAAGCAGAGGTCGAGGATGTCTACCTGGAATCGGCTTGCCTCGAGGGCATGAGCAAGGTAGTCCAGCGCGAGAGGGGCTACAGGTGGCTTCATCTGGTTGGGATTGACCAGAAGCACCTTGCCCTGTTTTCGGGGCGAGCTTGTTGCAGCGGGCATCAGACCTTCTCAGCCAGGCCGTTGACTTTCTTGAGCCAGGACAGGGCGGTGCTCATCGCTGGCTCGCTAAGGCGCAACTTGTGCTCCCCACCTGCGATGATGGCGATGTCCTTGGGTTTTCCAGCCTTGTGGTAAAGCTCCCAGGCGTGGCTGGGGTCGACGGTCTGGTCGCTGTCGCCGTGGATTATTAGAATCGGGCGAGGGGCGATCTCGTGTATCCAGTTGAGCGGGCTAACCGCCTCGAAGCCCCTGGCCCATTCGTCGGCAGATGGTGGGAAGTTGCTGTCCCTGATTATGCCCACCTGGCGACAGTGCTCCAGGAATTGCTCAATTCTGCTGAAGTCTGAGAGGTCGAAGAATCGGGCGGGACAGGCACAGGTGACAACTGAGGATATCCTTCTATCCTTGGCGGCACAATAGACGGAGGCCAGCGCTCCGCCGCTGAATCCCATCACCGACAGCCGTGATCTGTCGACCGTATCGAGCTGGCACAGATAGTTAATTGCTGCTTCTAAATCCCGCGTCCAGCCCAATATGTCGAAATTGCCCTCACTATCGCCTGTGCCCCTGAAATTGAAGATGAGGACAACAAACCCTTGACCGCAGAACCTCTCGGCAAGCACGGGATAGCCTCTGTCTGCGGGGTCTGGGGTTCTTTGGGCAGGGACGCCGTGGCAGATACAAAGCGAAGGGCGGGCGCCTTGGCCACCGGGTAGGTAAACCTCCGCCACGAGGCGAAGGCCGTCCACTTCGAGTCTAACCCTTTTCACTGATCCAGAATTCACCGTCTT
>CAYVES010000179.1:0-4580 GCA_964449845.1 uncultured Dehalococcoidia bacterium | reverse complement strand
GAGAAAGCGATCTCCATCGGGGCTTACTTCGTTGCCTCAGGCGTCACCACCTGGATGGGTGTGGGCTCACCGGTCGCTGGCTCTGAAGAGGTCACCAGGATGATTACCGAGGGTTGGAAGGAGAAGGTGGGCGCTGCTTACTACTTCGAGCCCGACCACAGAAAGGCTGCCGAAGAGGCGCTGGCCCATATCGATGCCAAGCGAAAGGCGCTCAAGCTGGAGGAGTACAGCCCAACGAAGTACGCTCAGAGCGCAGCATATCTGCCAGGCGACTACTATGCCCCCGAGAAGCACGGGGCATATTCCCTGAAGTAAGTCAAAAAGTCAACCCGGTTGTACAGTGTAAGGGCCCAGCGCTGAAGCGCTGGGCCCTTACTTGTTCCTCGTCAGGCCGTCTGGGTGCACGTCCAACAAGCGATGTGCCTGCTCGGAGCGCGGTAAGGTATTGGGCTTGCGACTTTCTCTTCAGATGATATAATACCGGCAAGCGGCATGTGCCAGGGAATTCGTGGGTTGTTGTCCAGGTCGGCGCTTCTCCGTAAATCCAACGTGGGAATCGGTGGTTATTCGCCATGAGCGAGTTCATAGCTCTTCAGCGATTCGCGCCAAAGGAGTATCAAGGCGAGAGCAAGTGCATTTGGTGCAAACAGCAAGCGCCACGCAACAGGGCACACATCATTTCTAGGAAACTCACCCTCACATCACATGAGACCGCCGTGCTGAAGTACAGCGTGTGCCAGACCTGCAACGCCAAGTGCAGTCAAATCGAGAGATGGGTGCTGCGCAACTCACCGCTAGGTTGGGTCAGGCTTTACTTCTACCTAGGCAGCAATAAAGGATCTGACTCCAGCACCATTCCCGCCTACTTCTATGACGAGGATCAACGTGAATGGCTCATCTACACGTTGGAAGGCTGGAAGTCGTCCAAGACTATCGACAGCCAACTCATCCTGACAAATGAGGGGCAACTTCGCCTGATCGCGGAGCACCTTCCGGATACGCAACTGGAGACCATTCGCAATAGCATCGGCACAGCGACATATGCAGTCGATATAAGGCCCACCCTCCCGGAAAATTTCTCTCCGCGTGCGCTTGTGGATAGCGGCAGAGTCATTGTGATCGCGCGAACCCAAACAGAGTTGGATACTTATGTCGACACAGTCGGCAACTCGCGACCAGAAGAGGAATTAAGACACCGCGTCCAGCCGAAGAGCACAACAGGCTCCAGGCAACATTTCAAGTGGTCTAATGAAAACTGGCTGAAGTTCTGTGCCAAGATCGCATATGAAACCCTTTGTCTTTTTGAGGGTCCCGACCGCTGTCTCAAGCCGGAATTTGAGAGAGTACGTTTTTATGTTCTCGCGGGCGCCTCAGACCACCATCGAGAAGTAGTATTCGATGAACATGGGCCTGTCAGTCACCAAGACGGTCCAATTCCTCTGCACATTGACCTGACCCAAGGGCAGGATTGCCCAACCAACTTCTCCGCAATCTATCCGCGAGTCGCTCCAGGCATGCATTCAGTCGTCCTGTACGAAATGGATGGCTGGGTGTGCTCTAGTGTATCCATAGCTGGTTTCCCAGCCGCATCCATGGTCCTTGGTGGACCTGATGCACATCTGCATGATCTATATATGCTCGTCTATGATGACGAAATGGACGAGTTCGATGCCGTTTGTCTGGCCTATGATCCATCTCAGCCAGTCATCGCTTTGCATCTAGAAGGGCACATGAACAAAGCGATTGTACGCACCTACAAACTGAAGTGTGAGCGTCTCTGACAGAAGGGGCCCCCCAACAAATCAACGCACCCGACCGCGAGCGGCGGAGGTTGTTCAAGTCTAGATTTCCATATTAAAGGTTGAAGTACCAATCAAGTCTGGTTTGGCATACGATTGGCGGAGCATTATCTCGCACGTTATGAGCCACTGCACGTTTTATCTTGGAGGGACTCAATCATGCCAAATGATGAAGTGATAAGGCATTTGATGAGCGAGGCCATTGAGGAAGCGAAGAAATCAAAACCTGAAGACCAAGGTGTCCATCCGAAAGTCGGGGCAATAATTGCAGATGGAAAGGGCAACATACTTCAACGAGCTCACCGAGGAGAACAACCGGGGTGCCACGCTGAATACCTCTGTCTGAACAAGGCAATAGAAGCAGGACAAGACCTGAAAGACTGTGTGTTTTTGGTTACCCTGGAGCCCTGTACTGCTCGAGGTCCGGGTAAGAAGGCATGCTCGACACACATAATTGAAAGTGGTATAAAAAAGGTCTACATAGGGATGCTTGATCCCAATCCTGCTATTTGTGGGCGGGGAGAAACACGTCTTAGAGTCCACGTGGAAGTAGAGCGCTTTCCATCAAACCTCATCAAAGAAATCGAAATCATAAACAGTGATTTTATGGAACTCCACAAAGACGCATATTTGTCCGAAAAGTCGCTCTATGTAAGAATGCAAATACATAAAATCATGCGTGAGCACTTAGTGCGTGGAGGAGTACCAGTTGATGATGAACTTCCTGTTGATGTAGACATAACGACAGACGACATTATTAGGATATGTGAATCCAACTGTATTTACGCCGGGAGGGCTGACATAGATGTCCACAAACTTGTGCTGGAGGCACGCGCTGAAGCTTTCGACAAGAAATACGCTGACCGAACATACGAAGATGATGGTAGGGGTTTTGGTGATTATTGGAGGAACTCAGTGAGGTCTATCCTGGAAGAAATGGGCGCTCCTGACTTCCCTAAGAGAAGGACAATGGTCGTGGGTATAGGGAACGGATTAGAAGGTGAAAAACTGTACATCACTTGTGAAAGGCTAATTGCTGTAGATATTGGGGAGAAATCACTGAAAAAGGCCGCGAAAGCCTTGCCAAATGCAAGCATAGTAAGAGCACCTGCAGAAGATCTCCGGGAGATAGCAAGTAGTTCTCAAGACATCTACATTTCCCTCAGGACATACCAGTCAACCTATTTCGATAGAAACTCGGCTCTTCGCGAGGCATACAGAGTAGTGAGGCAAGGTGGTATAGTCCTCATATCTGTTGCCAACGGGTTTCTTGAGCAAGGTTCGATGATTCCGGGACTTTTGATACCGGGAACTACCGTGGTTGATCGAAATCTTGGATTTTGGATTGCCAATCAGATAAGGAACCGGATGTCTCTGTTGAATTTTGAGGAAATCGGAATGCGCACCAGCCTAGATGAGATTTACGTATACGGAAGGCGCGGCAGATAATTGTTGAGACTAAAGGTGGCGTATCGACATTAGACATTCTCTCCTAACCACCGGATAAAGGCTTAAGAGCAGACGTCTTCGCTCCTTTTCCACAGCTTATCCGGGCTGTTAGAAGGGCTATGATTGCCACAACTCCTGCAGGTAACAACATCAATGCTCAAAAAGCATGCAGTTTTTAATCCCTCATAGAACCAAAATCTAAACATATGGCGATAAATATATTTCATGACGTTTATATATATTATTTCTATCCATACGTCGTTTTTCGCCCGCGCGGACAAGTTTCTCGACCTATTTGACGAATCATGGCCACGGCTAAACCATGATTCTCGAAAGCAAGCTCTTCGACAGCTCGGATTGGGCAGAAACGGAGCTGATTCGACTGTCGAGCAGCACCGGCCGCAATTACTCTTGATCCAGTAAGGACATCTCGGTCCGTATAAGGTTTGAAAAACAACCTCGGGTGACCTAACCAGGAGATGCCCTGTGGAGGGATCAGGGCGGTTGACAAGGTTTGAGAAAAGGGCCCAGCGCTGAAGCGCTGGGCCCTTTTTGACTCTCTATTCCAACGGAGCGACTGGCAATTACAGGTCAGAACCTAGTCGAAACCAAGCCCTCTTTCCTTGAGGCTTACATAGCGCTGGTGACCGATGATGAGGTGGTCGAGCACCTCAATGTCGAGGAGCTTGCCCGCTTTCACGATCTGCTCCGTTATCTTGATATCCTCAGGACTGGGGGTTGGGTCTCCTGAAGGGTGGTTGTGTACCACCACTAAAGCAGGGCAGTTCTCTCGCACTGCCTCTCGAAATAGCTCGCTGACCCTTATGAGAGAGGTATTGACGCTCCCCTTGTAGAGTTGGGAGATAGCCAGCACCTGGTTCTTGGTGTTAAGCAGCACCAGCCGCAATTCCTCCTGGTCGAGGAAGGACATCTCGGCCTGTAGCAGGTTGGCAACATCCTGGGGTGACTTAACCACCAGCCGTTCCTCAGGTTGGGTGGAGAGCAGTCTCCGTCCCAACTCCAGGGCGGCTTTAAGCTGGGCTGCCTTGGCCTCTGCCAGGCCTCGCTCCATACAAAGCTCACCGAAACCGGCCTTCGCCAGTCCGCTGAGACCGCCGAACCTTGCCAGCAGTTTTGCTGAGAGGTTTAGCACGCTTTCGGAGGCGGCGCCGGTGCGCAGTATGATCGCCAGAAGCTCGGCATTGGAGAGTGAGGCAGCCCCATATTTCTTGAGCCGCTCTCTGGGGCGCTCCTGGGCGGGCAGCTCCCTGTTGAGCGTCTGGTTTTGGACAGCCACTTGGCTACCCATGGTCACCTCCTGGTTGGCTGTGA
>CAYVES010000178.1:2650-4606 GCA_964449845.1 uncultured Dehalococcoidia bacterium | reverse complement strand
TCACGGGGGACATCATCACGAATCACCGGCCGCCCCACATCAGCAAGCAAGACCCAACGCACCTCCTCTTCCCTTGTCTTTTTATCCAACTCCATAGCACGAAGTATTCTTTCGATATTGACATCGGAGCAGGCCGTGGGCAGGTCGAACGTCCGCAGTAGGGCTTCCTGCCGCTGCACGACCTCCTGGGGCAGTAGCCCCAGCCGCTGGCTGATCATAGCTGCCCCCATCATCCCGATAGCAACCGCCTCTCCGTGGAGAAAACGCTCGTACCCGGCCGCTGCCTCCAGGCCGTGGGCAATGGTATGCCCGTAATTCAAAATAACCCGTATCCCCTGCTCTTTCTCGTCTTCGCTCACTATCCTGGCTTTTATGGCAGCACTACGCGCTACTACCTCGCTAGTGACTTGCTCCTCCAGTTCAAGCAGCTCCTGTGACCGCTCCTCCATAAGCTCCAGCAGATGCGCATCGCGGATCATGGCATGCTTTGCTACCTCGGCCCAACCTGAGACTAACTCCCGGCGTGGCAGAGTGGTCAGGGTCTGGATATCGGCAAGAACAAGCCGCGGCTGATAGAAGGCTCCAATCAGGTTCTTGCCCTCGGGGTGATTTATCGCCACCTTACCCCCGATAGCGGAATCGACCATACCGACCAGGCTCGTGGGTATCTGAACCAGGGGCAGGCCACGGAGAAAGGTGGAAGCTACAAACCCAGCGAGGTCTCCCACCACCCCCCCACCCAGGGCGACGATGCTATCGTCACGTTCGGCACGGTGATCCACCAGCCAGTCATAGATGCTGATCGCCGTCTCAAAGGATTTGCTTCGCTCTCCCTGAGGCACTACCATAGAGTCCACGGCGAAGCCAGCTTCCTCCAGAATCTTTTTCACTCTGTCACCGTAGAGCGGAAACACCCGGTCATCGCTCACAATATGGGCCCTGCCCTGTAGTCCAGCGTTTCGCATCCGCCTCCCCAACTGGTCAAGGAAGCCCCAGCCGACAAACACCGGGTAGCTTTCGGTAGCAGTGGCCACGACGCAGGCAGCACCCTGCTGTTCACGATACGGAGCATCGGATTCCCTCGCATCGGGCATAGAGGGAAGGACAATCCCCTCCCTTTTTTTGCCGCTCCCGTACCTCCAGCCGCGTATCACCTCTTCTGCCGCCTCCTCGAGGGTCAGCTTGTCGGTGTGTACCGTCCAGTCCGAAAGAGCATAATAGGGCTGGCGAAATCCTTTGAGCCACTCTATGCGCCTCAACGGCTCAGGCCCAGCGAGCAGGGGCCGAACCTCCTGGTCAGCGCTATCCTCAGCATCCCTAAGCAGCCTTTGATATATGGTGGCTGGCTTCGCCTCAAGGCAGATAACCACACCGCTAGCCATCATCAATCCCCGGTTAGAGGCATTCATAATGGCACCGCCGCCGGTGGAGATAACCACCTCCTTCTCCTGGCATACCCTCTGCAGAACTTCCCTCTCCAGCTCGCGAAACCGGCTCTCCCCATCCTGGGCGAATATCTCGGCAATTGGCTTGCCGCAGAGGCGGACGATCTCCTCGTCAATATCGACAAAGCTCCAGCCCAACCTCCTGGCTACCTCCTGCCCCACCTTCGTCTTGCCGGTATAGGAGAAGCCAGTCAGGACGATGTTTGCAGCAGTTCCTTCACCCACTGTACCCCTTCTCGATAGTCGTACTCTCCCAGCGCCTCAGGATAGAAGCGTTCACTTTCAAAAATAATAGGAAGTAAGTCTTTGTCACAGTCCAGGCTGTGCAACACCCGGGCGATGTCAACCCAGCCATCCTCAGCCCTCTGGCTGGGGTGTACTGGAATATGTCGAAAGGCGAGATAATCGTCCCGACTGCGGGTATTCCAAAGATGAATCGAGCCCAGATACGGTAGAAGTTCCGTCTCAAAATCGTAAACATCAAAGCCATTGTCAAGGGCAGCCAGATGCG
>CAYVES010000178.1:0-2550 GCA_964449845.1 uncultured Dehalococcoidia bacterium | reverse complement strand
CAGCCCCGAATTCCCCGGCATGATCCATGGTCAAGGTGATCATCTTCATAGTCAGCTCCCTGTTATCACTGTCCACGTCGCAGAGAAAGGACCAGGTCGGAGGCTGAGGATACCAGTCGAGCTGGACCAATGGAGCATGTATGCTCCAGTCAAGGTTATGATGCTCGATCAACCGTCTAAGCTCGGGAAGATCATCGGCGGGAAGGTTATAGAACTCGCCGCGTTTGAGGCCATTGCCAACTATTATCTCCTCCAAGAGGTCAATTTGATGGCAGTGAAAGCCAAGGCTAATCATGCTGTCTTCCGGCGCGAGTGCTCAGCTATGCGCACTCAGCTTCTTCAATTCTAGTGTGCGGCACAATGTCGTACAGAATTCCTCTCCCTTGAAGGGAGAGGATAGAGCCTGTCCTGAGCCTGCCGAAGGATGAGGGTGAATTCCCCCTCCCCTTAATCCCCTCCCACCAGGGGAGGGGAATTACTGGAAATACGGTTTTGCTGAGACCTAAAAGCTGACGGCTGAACGCTTACGATTCAAGATAACTTCCATAGTTGCGCAGAGTCTCGGCAATGTGGTCGCCCCCGAACTTCTCCAATAGCGCTTCAGCGAGGACTATAGCCAGCATCGCCTCCCCGATAACCCCCGCGGCGGGAACCACGCAGACATCGCTTCGTTCGAAATGGGCCTGGACTGCTGCGCCGGTTATCAAATCGGCCGAGGGCAATGGTTTAGCCAGGGTTGGTATGGGCTTGACGGCGGCGCGGACGACTATCGCCTCGCCGTTGCTCATACCCCCCTCAATCCCCCCAGCCCTGTTCGTGAGGTGCCGCCACCGCCGCTCCGCATCCAGCTCTATTCTGTCATGAACCTGTGAGCCACGAAGGTCTGCCACAACGAATCCTGCGCCGATCTCGACACCTTTCACCGCGTTTATGCTCATCATCCCCTGGGCTATCCTGCCATCCAGCCTGCGATCCCAGTGGACATGGCTCCCCAGGCCGATGGGCACGCCGCTGGCGATAACCTCGAAAACCCCACCCAGGCTGTCCCCTGCTTCCCTGGCCTCATCAATTGCCGACGTCATGGCCTTCTCAGCCTCGCTATCGCAGCAGCGAAGGGGCGAGCTTTCCACCTCAGCCCAGTCAATAGGCTCGGCCTGCTTGCTCCAGCGCCCCCCGATACAAACGGTATGGCTGTGTATCTCGATACCGAACTCCACGAGCAGCTTGCGAGCCACGGCGCCGACAGCGACTCGGCTCGCCGTCTCCCGGGCGCTGGCCCGCTCCAGCACAGGGCGGACGTCATCGAGACCGTACTTGATAGCGCCTGCCATGTCGGCGTGTCCCGGGCGGAGCTGTGTCAGGGGCTCGACCTCCTGCTCCACAGGCGAGATGCTCATTACCTGCTTCCAGTTCTCCCAATCGCGGTTCCATATGAGAAGCGAGATGGGGCTGCCCATAGTCAACCCATGCCGCACCCCAGAGATTATCTCGGCGCGGTCCTGCTCGATATCCATGCGGGCGCCCCTGCCGTATCCACCCTGGCGGCGAGCAAGGTCGCGGGCTATATACTCCTCATCGAGGGCCAGCCCCGCGGGCACCCCCTCGATGATGGCCACCAGCCCCCTGCCGTGGGACTCACCTGCGGTCAGAAAACGAAACATTTCTCCACGCTTCATTCTTGATCAACAGTAGGGTGGGTTTCGTTCCACTCCACCCACCCTACTTCTGCTACTCCCCCAACGCCTTTCTTGCTGCCTTCATCATTATGTCAACTGGAGCTTCCCTGCCTGCCCAGAACTCGAATGACGCTGCCCCCTGGTAGACAAGCATGGCAAGCCCGCCCAGGGTGCTTGCCCCTCCCCTCCTGGCAGCGGCGAGCAGTGGCGTCTCTATCGGATTATACACCACATCGTAGACCAGCGCTCGTTTCGGGATCAGCCGCACCTCCAGGGGCGATTCGCCCTCACCGGCGCTGTGCTTCATCCCCATCGGGGTGCAGTTGACTAAAAGGTCGCAGCCCGATAGCCCTTCCTCAAACTGAGGGTCATCCGGCGAGAGCGCCCTTATCTCCGGGCCCGATTCCCGCCCTTGAGCCAGGCTTCGCTCAAGGTCTGAGGCCAGCTTATGTGCCTTTTCCTTAATAATATCTGTAATTAGGAGCGACTTCACCCCTGCCCTTGCCAGGGCGAAGCTTGCCGCGCGCGCTACCCCTCCAGCGCCGAGGAGCACCGCGCCCTTGCCCGCAGGGTCAAAGCCTCCCTCCTGGCCCAGCGCCCTTAAGAAACCGCCGGCATCGGTATTGTAGCCCTTAAGGCGGCCCCCTCGATTCACTATGGTATTCACCGCCCCAATCTCCAGCGCGAGGTCATCGAGCTCGTCCATCAAGGACAGCACCGCCTCCTTGTGAGGCACGGTGACATTCGCCCCCAGGATTGAAGGCCCGCGCACCTTCTCCAAAACATTTTCCAGCTCCGATGGCTCCGTCTCCCAAGCCTCATAGCGAATATCGAGGCCCAGGTGGTCAAAAGCAGCCTGCTGAAACAGCGGCGA
>CAYVES010000177.1:0-4625 GCA_964449845.1 uncultured Dehalococcoidia bacterium | reverse complement strand
GTGCAAGGAGCTAATAAAAAGATGCTGGAAGGAATTTCCACAACATTTGACAAGAGCTCAAGCTGTTGTGCTTATAGTAAGTTGTAAAGTCGTTCGTTTTGTACTCCCCGGATGCGATAGCGGCAGCTTTCACAGCCTTCTCCACAGACTGCTGCAATAAGTACACTGCTAAAGCTGGATCAGGACATCTAACACTCCGACGGGTCTTTCTATCGAAAGGTACTAATCTCTTGAATGCTTCGAAATCCTTCACGGCTCTATTTAGCCACCGCTTTGCATATTCAAGATTCTTTCTGCTTTTTGCTTTGACTTCACTCATTGGTGATTATCCGATAGCCGCCCAAGTGCGTATTTGACAACCCCCTTAGCTACGATATTAGCCTTTATCAATGTATACGTCAAATGAGCCCTGAGACAGATATTAAGACGGCCTTCCTTGGTTGCGTGGTCGGAATGGATGTGTGAGGAGGTGACGAAAAGGACATGAGGCATGTCGGTCTGGTTACCACTGCGGAACATTCGACGATTACATTGTGGTAGAAAGCCTCCAGCAATACACATACAATACTATTACCATTGAACAATCACTCATAATGTTAAATCTGAATAAGAAGAGGAGCGTGAGGGAACTCTTAACAGATATAGAGTGAAAATACGGGCCACAATTTAGTGTCGGTGGTAAGAATCATCCAGGATTCTGGAAAAGCCCTAGCGGTACAACTCCTTTGTATAGCGACATCGTGGGTAGTTTTCACAGCCGATAAATTTTTGCCCCGTTCCTTTCCCGGTATGTGACGTACGTTCCAACAAACTCCCACCACATTTTGGACATGTGGTTGAACTTTCGTATCGTTTCTTAAGCGAACTTGAATGGTGCCAACCTGCGAGAAACGGTGTATTGTGCTGCAACATTAGCAGCTTATCGCAAATTATTTTTACTTCGCTGTTTGATAATAATAGCTGCTTCTTACTCTTTATGTAGCCAGTGTAATTTCTATTTAATACGTTTTCTGGCATTTGTGTTTGAAATTGGCATTTACCCCAGAAAATGACAACAGAGTGTATCTTACCAAAGTCGATTCCAAGAAACTCTGCAAGGCTTTTGGTATGTAGGTAGTTCTGCCGTAGTGGATTCTGAAACTGATATTTCTTTCTATAGGATACTTGTGTCCATCGCTCATCATCAGGTCTTCCGTATATCCAACCGTCTTTATTCTTAGTTTCAACAACGAATACGCCGTATTTTGAGACTATAACGTGGTCTATCTGAGTCGACCTAGACTCTGATTGAATGATGATATTAATGATGATATTGTTGAAGACATGATATTGTTCAGAATCTAGAAAAAGCTTCTGGGCAAGCCGGCTCCTAAGTTCCCCACTATATCCTTTTATGAGTGCCTGGAGTGCCATATTTTCAATCACTTCCAATTCGAGTATGATTAATGCCAATTACGATGTTACACGCAGCTTCGACTTATGTACATAGTACTTTTAGGGTAAAATAGCATAAGAAGAATCGCCTATAATGATTCCAAGTCAGCTAAATGACTAGCTTCGGCACAAAACTTACAAATCTTACCCAGAGGGATAATCGTAAGTACAGGAAATCAGACATCTGGGTTTTATTTAATGGTAACAAAGTAGCGAAATGTTTAATTAATACTAGACTTCTTTGGTTTTCCCCGTTGCTGGAAGAGAATCGTGAGTGTAGAATATGAATTGCGACAAGAAGTTCGAGTCTTGCGCCGGGAGCCAGCCATAATTAGAGCTAAGTGGGTAAGAGGATTCAAATCATGGTACTCCACTGCTAAGAAGGCTCTTAGAATAGGCGCAAGCGTCAGCTTTCACGGTTGTGTGCTGTGACAAACGCAGATTTCTATCTTGGAATCGCCCGCCAAGAACTTAACCAGCTCAAGCACTGTGTCGGAGCTGTTGTAGTGGGTGGCAAATATTCAAAACACTTCCATCACGCGGTGGTCAGCAGTATATTCTCGGCTTTCGCTGTTGAATACGCACTAACCGAGCTCATTTGGGCAAAATGTTTCTTCCAAACGCCGGAGCCTCATCGACGCATTAGCTTGCTTTATGTATCTAAGACGCGAACCATCCCCGAGAAACTGGAATTCGTTCGAAAGACCACAAAGATTCCGAACGCCCTTGTAAGAAAGATGCAAGAGCTTTTCGACTACCGAAACCGGATTGCCCATTGTCATGTCAAGGCATTTGAGGGGAAGGTTCTCGACTTTGATTCGGTCGAATCCTTGCTGCGTCAAGGAAGAGGTGATGAACTGGACGCAGCGATTGAGCGGTTTCTTAAAGGCGATGAAGGTGTTCTTAGGACTTTGACAGACGAGGCTGGGAAAGAAAGCGAGTCTCTAAACTTCGATGGCATAGGCACTCGAGACCTTGACGCTGCCGAAGAGAACTTCCAAACAGCGAAAAGGGCACTGAAGGCCCTTCGGCAAGAGGCGCGAATCGTCGCTTAAACTGGAGTTAGATTAAACAACTGTCCACTTGGTGCAGTTGGCTCAACGATATTGCATTTTGTTGGCTAGAGGCTAAATGTTATGCTGAAAGTTCTTGATATTGTACGGTATGGCCCAGTGTAACCGCTGGCCAGCTCAGGAGTGGGATGTCGCCTTCCTTCGTTTGGGCACCGCTGACGTTAGCTCGCTATCTCGTCGAGCATGGTATCATACCAATTGACAACCTCCTGCGCTTCAGGCACGCTTTTGGAAGTCACTCCGAATTCTTGTTCCCAGGCCTTGCCTCTGGCGATCGCTTTGAACCGTTCGAATCCCTCTTTTGCTCTCTTGGCCGTGATGGCCAACTTGGTGCCGCCGAGCAGGAGACAGAGGTCAATGCGATCTGCTCTACTGCTGGAGTGTGAAAGGTGGAGAACGCTCCCCTTAAGGCGAGGAAAGTTGTTCTTGTTCCACTTGTTGAGTTCAGCATTTATTGTCTCAGCTTGCAGGGATGCAGTCAGTCTTTCGGGCACTTGTACCAGTAAGTAGGATAGCATGATGGACTCTTTGTCCACTTCTGCCAGCGGGCTCAGCAGTGCGCTTGACAGGATATTGGCTAGCCCGCCGAAGATCTCCATGCTGCGACCTACCGCCATACAGGGGACAAAGGCATGTATGCCCATTGAGCGGCTCATCTTGGCTAGGTAGCCAGGGTCCACCTGTCTGGAGTCTCTGTCGGCGATGGCACCTACCAGTATTCCCAGCATATGGGATAGAAGCGGTTCCGTGGCTATTTCCTCCCCCATGCTACCCACGCCTCTAACTTTCATTAGCCGATCATGGTCCACGAGGAGGATCATGTCCGCAAGCGGCCTTTGATCGGCCTTGATGAAGCGAGAAAGCGAGCAGAATGCGTTGAAGTGTGCGCTATCGGGTTCATCGGCAGCGGGCATCATGGCAATGACCAAGCTCCTACACTGGGGGTTAAGAGCATTGGCCCGCTGCAGTATATAGGGACTGGCACCACTGCCGGTACCCCCACCTAACGCTGAAAATAGGAAAATGGTCTGTTTCTTGGTTGAGGCTCTGATGCCGGAGCGGAGCAAGCGGTCGTCTAGAGTCGGGTCATCGCTGGCTAAGCGTTCGCCCAAGCCATAGTAACCCACTTGCCTGCTCCCTGACATAGGGAGGAGATGCAGCGACAGTGCTGGGGCTGTGTATTCCTGGTCTGAGGGCAGCTGAGTCCGCAGGTCAGTAAGCTGCTGACCCCCGCTAGCCGAATCGATCATTAGGAACTCAGAATTTTTCAGACCCTTACCCCATGATCGGTAGAAGTCATGAATGAGTTTGCAGCCCTGGTCTCCTATTCCCAGGAAGACATTTTCCTTGGCAAATCTGATGTGTTGCTCCCCCTCAGCCACTGTTCTCAGGAGAAGCTCAAGCTCCCTATCATAATCTATAATGGGTAGACCACAGACACCGCACCACGCCGATCCCTCGGGATTCTGGTGGTTGTTTGGGCAACTAGTGACTTTGTTTTCAGAGCCTTGGGTAACCATCTAAGCTATCCTTTGCATTCACCTTCAGCGAGGCTTCAAGATCCTGTGCCGCTGCCTCCACAGAGCTGATTGCGCTGGGAGCGTCCTCCTCTCTGGAGAGTCTCCCAGGCTCGGACTTCATAGGGATTCTGTCCGCCAGGATGGATGAAAACCTGGCCAATCGAGGTAGAGAGTCCTCGATCTTCTTGTTCTCGCCCAACTGTTGCCACAGGGATAGGAGCTTGTACCTGCCAGCGAAGAGGAAAATGTATCGGATATCTCGCCAATTCAGTCCAGGTGAGCCCTCTTGAGACAGTTCCTCCCACCCCGCGGCAGGGGGAAGCTCGTTCTGCAATGAAGTGCCTATGGCCTTGAGGGTGGCTGTCACCTTTCTCAATACCAAAGACGCGTCACGAGAGGCGACTGTCTCGGCGAGCGCGTGCATCAAGTCGGAGATATCTATTGCGCTGCCTGCGGCTAGGGCATTTGCTGTTTCTCTAGCTGCAGAGAGAGAGGCATCCACGGCGTCCCAATCTTCACGGGTGAGTTGGGGAACGATTTGCGCCAGCAGACTCGCCGCGACCCATACGTGGTAGGCGGTTTTCCGGAGGAAAGCCTG
>CAYVES010000176.1:0-4666 GCA_964449845.1 uncultured Dehalococcoidia bacterium | reverse complement strand
GCGTTGGCAACAACGGGGGGGATGGATTCGTGGTCGGCAGGAAGATTCACTCCAGTGGGGGAGAGGTGAAGGTCTTTCTGCTGGGGGACAGGGATAAGCTGAGGGAACCGGCAAAGAGCAATCTTGACATTATTTCCAGGATGCCAATAGAGGTCCACGATGTCGAGTCGATCGACCAACTGGAGGGAGCCACCTCCCACTGCGATGCCATCGTCGATGCCATATTCGGGACCGGTCTTATGAGGGAGACCTCAGGAATATACAAGGATGCCATTGAGTTGATAAATGAGAGCAAGAAAAAGGTTTTCAGCCTCGACATCCCCTCGGGCGTAAACGGTGATACGGGGGAGGTGATGGGCGCGGCTGTGAAGAGCGACTATACTATAAGCTACGGACTTCCCAAAGTGGGGAACATGCTCTATCCGGGCTTTGACCTGTGCGGCAAGCTCTATGTATCCCATATTTCCTTTCCGCCGTCGCTCTATGAAGCAGATTCCATAAGAGCTCACGTAAATGATCTTGTTAGACTCCCTCAAAGGGAGAAGGACACTCATAAGGGAAGCTATGGCAGGGCTCTCTTCATCTCGGGCTCTTCGAGCTACTTAGGCGCGCCCTATTTCTCCGCTCTTTCCTTCCTCAAAGCTGGTGGGGGGCTTTCCTACCTTGCCACACCGCAGTCCATCTCACCATTCCTGGCAAGCAAAGGAAGCGAGATCGTCTTTCTTCCTCAGAGTGAGACGGGTTCGGGAAGTTTGGCCCTGGAAAGCAAGGAGGAACTCCTGGAGTTCTCGAAGAGTGTAAACATAGTCATTCTTGGCCCTGGCATCTCTCTCAACTCGGAGACTCAGGAGCTGGTGAGGGAACTGGCGAAGCGGATCGAGGTCCCTTTGCTTGTAGATGGCGATGGGCTTACCGCACTCGCTGGTGAGATAGAGCTTGTCGCAGCGAGGGGGGCACCGACGATACTGACGCCACACAGCGGCGAGATGGCCCGGATCACCAAGATGGCAGTAGATGAGGTAAACAAGAACAAGATAGATGTGCTTCAGAGAACCGCCAGAGAACTGAACGCTGTCATTGTGCTCAAAGGAGCCCACTCGCTCATAGGCTTCCCCGATGAGACTGTGTACATCAACACCAGCGGGAACCCTGGAATGGCCACGGCTGGAAGTGGGGATGCGCTCACTGGCGCTATTGCAGCCATGTATGGGCTGGGTTTGCCCATTGGAGAGGCTGTGAGAATAGGTGTCTTCATGCACGGACTCTCTGGTGACTTGGCGGCCGAAGAAATAGGTGAGGACGGTATTACGGCGCAGGACATTGTGGACTATCTGCCCAACGCCTTGAGGTATTACCGGGCAAACTTCGAGGAACTCTCAGAAAACTTCCATGAAAGCATCTATGTAGTGTAGCAGCGAATCCCTACGTCTTTGCCCGTCCAACCAATTCACCCATCTTTGAGGAAATCCAAGACTTCCTTATTAAATCTGCTCTTCATTTCTACCAGAATGTTATGAGAGCCTCCCTTAACCTTCACCAGTTTGGCATTGGGTATCTTGGTCGCCATCGCTGCTATGGAGCGAGGCGGGCAGAAGTTATCCTCACTACCTAATATTACCAGGGTAGGGGCTTTGATAAGATGCAACCTGTCCAGTGTGCTGTTGCCAACAGTAGCTTCGATCAGTCTAATATGTGCCTCGATACCGCCCAATTTCAGCTGCAATAGGGCAAGCGGTAAGATGAACATTCTATATAGTCTCTTATTAAAGCCCAGAGAAATCATCTTACGAAAGTCAATGTCTTTTCTAGCCCATTCCAACATCTGAGGACGGTGTGCTGTCCACATATGCTCCCAAAGCTCTTTCCCCTGAAGGTCTGCTTGGCAGATAGTACACCGTTTCATGCCAGCATATATCATATCGGATTGACTGGAGCGTTCCTTGCGACCAAAGGCGAGTAGCACCTCTGGAGGGAGGTCGTCTATTCCCTCCGCGCCGGTGTTAGTGCTCGCAAGAACCAGCCTGTTTACCCTTTCAGGGTAATTGATGGCAACTTCCTGCGCAACTCTACCACCATGAGATACGCCGAGGACATGAGCCTTATCAATGTTTAGATGGTCCATTAGACCGATGGCATCATCTGCCATTGTCCTGATGGCAAAAGGCTCACTGGGCTTGTCGCTTTTACCAATGCCTCTGCTGTCAAACGTGATAATCTTGAAGTGCTTCCTGAAGGTTCGTTTTTGGAAAACCCAACTCTGCCGTGTCCCTCCTAATCCCATTATCAGAACTAAGGGCTCACCCTGCCCATCAACATCGTACGCTATATTGATCCCATTCACATAGGCTTTGGGCATTCTCCCTTCCTCATCCAGTATTTCCCGTGTCAACCAGCGCTGCTACTCGGACTTTTCCCTCTCTCCCAACCTAATGGGTTCAAGACCCTCTCACTACTTCCAGCCAGCGGTTGAGCTCGCTATAGAACGCAAGTGATCTTTCGTCTTGCTGCGCCTGCATAAGAGATACCTCGGCGGGATGATATATCTGTTCTTCGCCACAAGGACTTATGGGGAGCATTGTATTGCTGACGCCATCCCATTCCTCGTTCACAGGTAGCCCCAGCTTCTTGAGCGGGGGATCGAGCGTGGCATCGACGAGAATGAGTTCTCCATCTATATCTACCTTACAGGCGAGGTGATGACTCAGGGGGAGCTCTCTGGCCAGGCTCAAAAGCTGAGGCGGATACTCTATTTCAACCTCGTCCCATCTGAAGGGATACACTATATACAGAACTTGCATTCCGAGTCTTTGATACATGTCGCCGAGAAGCAAATGCTTTGGCGTGCACGAGCCCTTCCCGAGGCTGAGTATTTCTACATATCTCTTGGAATCGTTAATTTCGGGGATCGCAGCGTAAGGTATGTCTCTTATTTTCTCGTAGATGCTTACCCGCGCCTCCACAGCGTTCTTTCCCTTGGTCCACGCCTTGAACTTGCCCTCAATAACCTCAGCCATGATCAAGAAGAAATCAGCGCGCCCTTCTTTCGACGGTAAAGCCGAGCAGGCGCAACTCCGCAATCAGGTTTGTGGGATCCTCTGAACTCAGATGGACGACGAAGCTGTTTGCCTCCCGCTCAGGTATAGGAAGCATGAACATGGTTATTACGTCTAGGCCGAGTTTGTTTATGGCAGCGACCACCTTTTCAATATCCCTGGTCCCTTCACAATTCCGGACCACAAGCCGGGAGCCGGGCTTGTCTATCCCCAAGATAGGGTTCAGGAGCTTGTAGAAGAAGTCGTTGGTGGTGGCTATGCCCACCAGCCTGCCGTCATCCACCACGAGCAGGGCTCCCACTTTCTTTTTCTGCGCCAGGGTCACCCCCTCCTCCACTGTGGCATCAGGGCTGACCGTTACCAGATCCTTGACCATGACCTCCTTGACTTTAACCTTGTTCAATACACGAGTGATATCATGAATGTTGAAGCTCGTAAGCCGGGAAGGGCCAGCCCTGTCGAGCGCATCACGGGTGACTACGCCTACCAATAGTCCTTTATCCACGACAGGCAAGCGACGCAGGCCACGGCCATCCATTATCCTTCTAGCCTCAGCGAGTGACGTACTGCTGGGGATGGTAATGACGTTGCAGGTCATTACATCGCTCATAAACATTAGCGTCCTCCGTTATAGTATCCCACCAGTATCTTATGACCCTGGTGGGATACAGTCTACGTAGTCGAATTCTATGCTCCAAGTGATACCGTGTCAAGGGCCTGTTGACATAACTCTCGACCTGGGATCAACTTGGGGATTAGTGGGCTTTTGGCGCCTGCTTTTCAACAGGCTCAACAGCACTCTCAGGAGGTGTCACTGCCTTGGAGGTCTTGAGTCTGAGGTGGAAATCAACCTCATATGTTTTAACTTCGACGAATGCCAGGTTCTTCACGGCATACTGTAATGCCGCGTCTACCTTTTTCGCGACTATTATTCCTCTAACGTGCTGACTTTCGGTAGCAATCTTCTCCCTGACCCAGCTAGCGTATCGCAGGAGTTCCCCCACCGCGGAATCGCTGGTATCTCCTCTCTTCAACTGAATTATAACAAGATCGTTTGTGTCTCTATCGCGTGCCAGGAAATCTATAGTCCAAGGTCCTGCTGGAAACCGCCTGCCGCCGTGCTTGTCGGTTTGGTAGAGTTCCAGCGCTGAGCCCCAATCGATATTCGACCAGTTCCGATAGATGAATTCCTCCAGACTGTAGAATCCGACACGCCAGGTACAGTGCGCAGCCCCTGCGGCGAAGTCAAACTTGTCCTGCGGAAACTTGGCAGTGAACAGCACAGCAAGGTAGGAGAGGATGTTAGTAACTATCAATGCCAGTCCTAGCAGTGCGACGAAGACAAGACGTGGAGTGAGCAACAACCACTTGAGAAGCGATAGCCACAGCGACGGTCGTTCTTTGAGCCTGCCGCTGTCGAAGACTGAGAGGAGCCCTATTTCCTGTGCCATTCCCCACCTCCTTAGGTTGAATCCCGTAAAGGACGCGCCAAATCGTCAAGCGTCAACCCTAATTAAGCACGAAGTCCGAAGCCCGAAACCCCAAACAATGTCAAAACTCAAAGATAAAAGAGCAAAATGACTATCAGCAAGCGTAGCGTTGCCACTCCTGTG
>CAYVES010000175.1:0-4691 GCA_964449845.1 uncultured Dehalococcoidia bacterium | reverse complement strand
GATGCAGAGCGGCGACATACAAAGAGGATTTCATTATTGAGCCTTCCAAAAAGGTCAAAGGGCTAATTCATGTTGCCGGCATTCAGTCCCCTGGACTTGCGTCGGCGCCAGCCGTTGCCGAAAGGGTGAAGGACATTGTGATACAGGAGTGGCACCCCGCTGAGAATACGGACTTTGAACCGAGGAGAAGAAGGGGCAAGCGTTTTTCCGAATTGGACCAAAGGGAAAGAGAGGAAATCATCCGAATGAACCCTCTATACGGACATATTGTCTGCCGCTGCGAACACGCCAGCGAAGGCGAGATTTTGGATGCGTTACGTGGAGGTATTCCAGCAAGGAGCATCGATGCCGTCAAGAGAAGGACGAGAGCAGGTATGGGAAGATGCCAAGGCGGCTTCTGCATGCCCAGGGTTCTGGAAATCATCAGCGGGGAGGCAGACATCAAAAAGGAATTGGTGACAAAGAGCGGGGGGGAATCTTTTGTCCTGAGTCGAAGGGCAAAGTAGGTGACGGAATGAAGCATTTTATTGTCATTGACGGGGGAACGCAGAACATAAAGGCATTCATCTTTGATGAAAGAGGGAATGAGGTATATGGCGAGGCATATCCCGTGAGCCCGTATTTTGCCACTCAACCCGATTTTGCCGAGCAGGATGCGGCGGAGTATCTGAGAATCACCCAGATGGTAACGAAAAGTGTGGTCGAGAATTCCCGTGTTCCCAGAGATGAACTCGCTGCTGTTGCCATCACCACCCACAGAAGCACGATTGTGCCCGTTGATGAAAGTGGCAGACCGGTTCGACCCGCAATCACCTGGCTCGATGAGCGCAAAACAGAGGGACTCAAGCTCCCTGGGGGACCGTTTATTTCACTGGCCTTCCAAATCTCAGGAATGATGGCGAAGCTGAAGGAGTATCAGAGAAGGTCCCCGCTTAACTGGCTCAGGAAGTACGAACCGGAAAGCTACAACAGGACATACATCTACCTCACCATCACATCCTATATCTTTCACGCACTAACCAACCAATTCAAAGACAGTTCCTCCATAGTGGCGATCCTCCCCATCGACTTCAAGGGACTTCGGTGGCATCCCTGGGAGATAGTGTACAAGATTCTCGGGGTTGAGCGAGAGAAGCTACCTCCGCTAGTTTCACCGGCTGAGATCGCTGGGGAGGTTTCGGGGGAGGGAGCAAGGAACTTCGGCATACCACAAGGGCTCCCCGTAGTCATCGGAGCGGGGGACAAACAGTCAGAGCTACTGGGCGCTGGCGCAATAAGCAACGATATCGCCGAAATCAGCTACGGAACGGCTGCGGTCATTGAAGTACTATCGAACAAATATGTGGAGCATCCCAAGATGGATTTCTTCACCTTTGGAGCAGCAATTCCGAAGCATTGGGTGCTCGAAGGCTTTGTGGGAAAAGGATACTGGATGGTCTCCTGGTTCAGAAGCGAGTTTGGCAAGTGTGAGGAGGAAGAGGCGGAGAAACTGGGGATAGAGCCAGAGGATTTGTTGAACAGGAAAATGGAGGAAATCCCTCCTGGTTCCATGGGCTTGATTCTCCAGCCTTATTGGCACCCACTCAAGAATGACCCCCCTTCCAAGGGTGCCATCATAGGATTCTCTGGAGAGCACACAAGAACGCACATCTACCGGGCAACCATTGAAGGCATTGCATATGAATTGCGCAGATTAAAGGAAATAATTGAAAAGCGTTCAGGAAGTAAGATCAGGGAGTTGAGGGTCGGTGGCGGAGGCTCAAAAAGCGATGAGATCATGCAAATCACCGCTGACGTTTTTGGCCTTCCCACGTGTAGACTGCACACAAGCAATCTTTCTGCGCTGGGTGCTGCAATCGATGCCACCGTTGCCTTGAAGATCTATGACAGCTTCCAGGAAGCTGTAGCCAATATGGTGAAAGTAAAGGAGATCTTCATGCCCCGCCCCGATAATGCGAAGATCTATGATAGGTTGTTTAATGAAGTTTATAAGAAGATTTATCCTGCACTTTCCCCGTTACACGACAAGATAGCGGAAATCACGGGATACCCAAAGATAACATGATGCCATGAATAGGGTGGCTATCAGCTTTGGAAGGTTAGTGAGATATACGAATGGAAGCTGACGTAACTGTAATAGGCAGCGGCCCTGCTGGGCTTACTGCCGCACTCCATGCTGAGAAGAGTGGGGCAAAGAGTGTTCTTCTCCTTGAGCGAGAGGAGGAGCTGGGTGGCATCTTGAAACAGTGCATACACAACGGCTTTGGTTTGGAGCAGTTTAAGAAAGACTACACCGGTCCTGAGTATGCGGAGCGCCTTATTGCAGAGATAGAGGAAACAAACGTGCGCTACTTCCTGAATACAATGGTGACTGGCCTCTCGCCGGATAAGACTATTACAGCAGTGAATCCCGAGAAGGGTGTGTTCCAGATAAGATCAAAAGGTGTTGTGCTTGCTATGGGATGCCGAGAACGTGCCCGAGGAAGCATTAACATCCCAGGTACACGCCCAGCCGGAGTATACACTGCGGGAGTGGCTCAAAGATTTGTCAATATCGATGGATATCTTCCTGGAAAAGAGGTTGTTATCCTGGGCTCCGGGGACATCGGGCTCATAATGGCGAGGAGGCTCACGCTGGAGGGCGCTCAAGTCAAAGGCGTTTATGAAATAATGAACTACCCCGGAGGATTGAAGAGAAACATCGTGCAGTGCCTCAATGATTTCAATATCCCTCTCTATCTGTCTCACACGGTAACTGAGATACAAGGCAGGGAGCGCGTAGAGGGTGTTGTGGTATCCAAAGTTGACGATAGAATGCAGCCAGTCGGAGGCAGTGAAGAATTCATACCCTGTGATACTTTGCTTCTTTCCGTAGGATTAATCCCCGAGAATGAGCTATCAACAGGAGCTGGGGTAGAACTTAACCCAATTACAAAAGGACCTGCTACGACAGAGACAATGGAAACGGGGGTGCCCGGAATATTCTCCTGCGGCAATGTCTCCACCGTATTCGACTTGGTGGATTATGTTGCCGAAACTGGCATGGCCGCCGGCAGGAGCGCTGCGAGATTTGCAGCAGGAACCCGGAGGAAAGAGAGGGCCTCAATTGAAGTAGTTGCGGGAGAAAACGTGAGAGTGATCTTCCCTCAGCGATATTCCTTTGAAGACGACCTTATTTTGTTTATCAGGTGTGCAAAGCCAGTCGAGAGCCCTGTGAAAATAGATGTTTCCCCTCTCGAAATACACATTAAGAGACTATACGCCAGGCCAAACGAGATGATTAGAGTGAAGGTGCCCAAGGACAAACTGGAGGGCGTTACTGAATCCATCAAGGTCAATATGACAGAGAGATAAGCATGGATGTAGAGAAGGAACACTTCACCTGTGTTGTTTGTCCTATTGGCTGCGAGATTGACGTAGAGCTTAAGGACACAGACGTTGTTTCCATTGAAGGAAGCAAGTGCGCAAAAGGGAAAGAATTCGTGCTGCAGGAGCTGGAGGAGCCGATGCGCATATTAACCACGACCATTCGCATAAAGGGGGCGGAGTGGGCGATGCTTCCAGTTCGCAGCGATAGACCAATCCCAAAGCGATTGCTATTCAGGGTGATGGAAGAACTCGCAAATATCGAATTGCAGGCACCCGTGAAGATGTCTGAGCTGATAATTAGCGATGTTGCTGGCACTGGTGCAGATATTGTAGCCACCAGAACCATGGAACGAGAGAGGAAAGGAAAGTTCGCCTAGATAGATAGGCCACACCTAAGTGTGGGGATGGCCGATGTCGCCGATTCCGTGGTTGCCACGGCCCAGCGCACGACTTTCATCAGCTTGCCCTTCAGCTTCAATTTGCGCATCATCAAGCTTCGATGCGGTATGCAAGCCGTCATTGGGCGCAAACTTCAGCAAGACCTCCTAGCTGCCGGATGCTTTGCTTACCAGGTCCACGGGGTAATACCGGTTGCGGTAGCCCTCCCTTTTCACCATCGTCCGCGCCCCTCCGGAGCAGGTGGAGACGCAGAGCCCGCACCCATAGCATTTTGTGAGATCGACCTCGGCTGACCCGTTTACTATGCTGTTTGCGCCGAAGTGGCAGCGCTCCACGCACATACCGCAGGCGGTGCACTTCTCGCTGTCAAGAGCTACTATGTCCGGCCCTGGGCTGAGCACCCCTCCAGCCGCCTGATGAGCCCTGAAGGGGAAGCATATCTTCCTCTCGCAACCGCATATGGCGAACACCCATTCCCCGGAGCCCATGCACGCGTAAAAAGTAGGCATCACTCCCTCTTGATGAAGCTCACGGAGAAGCCTCTTTGCCTCCTCGGGGGTCAGGTCCTTATACTCGTCGCTGGCCCTCTTGTACGCCTCGGCGCCATATAGAACCACCATATCCTTTACGAAGGTTCCTTCCCTTTTCCCCAGGGCTTCCTGGCACCGGCAAGGGCCCACAGCGATCTGTGTGCCCTCGATACGCGATACGGCATCTATGAAGTCCGTTGCCTGGTCAACGGTGACCACCTCCCCCGTGGGAAGAAAGCGGCCGAGCAGCCGGGACAATAGCACCAGGATGGGCCTTCCCCTCACCTTCAAGAAGAAGCGCAGTGTTGCGTCTAACACCTTTAGGATCAAGGGCTCATATCTGGCGTAGAGAGTGTGTAGCAGCAACTGGATTCGTCCAACCGGCGCCAGCCC
>CAYVES010000174.1:0-5013 GCA_964449845.1 uncultured Dehalococcoidia bacterium | reverse complement strand
CACCCACCCTACTTTTACTCGATCTTCTCCACGAGGTTGCGCAGATTCTGCTCGTCACGCAACCTGACGGGGAAAACCGTAGGTTGTTTCTCAAAGCGTGGCACGTTTACTGCGAAATCGCTTGGAATGACGCCGGTGGGACAGATGTCGAAGCACTCCCGGCAAGTAGGACACGTCTTAAGGGCTATCTCCGGGAAGAAGACCACCTGCCGCTCGGTACCCCTCCCTACGAAGCCAAGGGCGTTTGCCCCTTTCACCTCAGCGCAATAGCGCACACAGAGGCCGCAGAGTATGCAGAAGCTCGGGGCTCTGTCAAGCCTGGTCTTATCCACCTGGTACCTCTCGGCCAGCTCCTCCTTCAGGCCAGGGGAACGGGACCGCAGTAGCTCCAGGATCACCCGGCGAATCTTCTGCACACGAGGAGATTCCGTCTCCACTACGAGCCCCTCCTCCACAGGATAAACGCAGGAAGCTACTATTCTTGATCTCTCGCCCTTCTTAATCTCCACGCTGCAAAGGCGGCAAGCGCCGTATGGAGCCAGCCTATCATCATGACAAAGCGTGGGGATCTCTATTCCCGCCTGCTTCGCTGCCTGAAGAACGGTCGTCCCCTCCTCCGCCTTAACTTGTACCCCATCTATCTGCATAGTAACCTGTTTCACTGTTCACTCCTCTTCTCGCGAGTTACCTCCCTCCTCAACGGTGGAGGGGGGACAGGCTCCCCCGAGAGCTTTGTCACTGCACTGAAGCGAGGAGGACAGAGGTCAAGGCAAGTGCCACACTTGGTGCACTTACCTTGATCGATCACATGGATCAGTCCCTTAGCACCGGAAATCGCCTCGACAGGGCAGTTTCTCAGGCAAATCATGCAAGCCTGGCACTTGTCCGGCTCGATGTAGAAGGAGATCAAATCCTTGCAGACCTTGGCCGGGCAACGTTTCTCCTTTACATGAGCCTCATACTCATCGCGGAAATACTGGATTGTAGTCAGTACAGGGTTCGCAGCAGTCTGTCCCAGGGCACAGAGTGAGGCGTCCTTGAGGACATCGGACAAGTCTTCGAGCAAAGCGATGTCACCCTCTCGCCCCTCACCGCGTACGATCCGCTCAAGAATCTTATGGTAGTGCCGCAACCCTTCCCGGCAGGGCACGCACTTGCCGCAGGATTCATCGGCAAGGAAATCAACGAAGTAGCGGGCGACATCCACCATGCAGTTATCCTCATCCATCACAATCATCCCGCCGGAGCCCATCATGGCGCCCACTTCGCTTAGCTCATCGAAGTCAACCGACTTATCCAGGAATTGCTCAGGAATGCAGCCGCCCGAAGGGCCCCCGGTCTGAACCGCCTTGAACTTCTTGCCGTTCAGAATCCCGCCGCCGATGTCGTAGATTATCTCCCTCAGGGTGGTGCCCATGGGGACCTCGACCAGCCCGGTGTTGTTCACTTTGCCCACCAGCGAGAATATCTTGGTTCCCTTGCTGCCCTCCGTACCGATGGAGTTATACCAGTCAGCGCCTTTGCTAATCACGAGAGGCACGTTAGCCCATGTCTCGACATTGTTCAGATTGCTGGGGCTGCCCCAGATTCCGCTGACCGCAGTCCGGATATACTTGGGCCTTGGCTCTCCAACTCTGCCTTCGATAGCGCTCATCAGGGCACTCGACTCTCCAGAAACGAAGGCGCCAGCACCCCGTTGAACGTCGACGGTGAAGTCGAAACCGGACCCGAGGATATTCTTCCCCAGAAGGCCGTACTCCTCGGCCTGCTCAATAGCAAGTATAGTATTCTCAGTGGCCAGGGGATACTCCTGTCTGACATAGACGAAGCCCTTATGGGCTCCGATAGCATAAGCGCCAATGGTAAGGCCTTCCAGCACACTATGGGGGTTTCCTTCCATAAGTGACCGGTCCATGTAGGCGCCGGGGTCGCCTTCATCACAATTCACAATCACATATTTGGTCTCTCCAGGAGCATCACGGGTGGTTTGCCATTTCGCCCCTGCCGGGAAGCCCCCACCACCCCTGCCCCGAATATTCGCCTTCTTGACCTCATCCAGCACCTGCTCGGCAGTCATATCACGCAAAGCCTTAGCCAGAGCCGCATAGCCACCGATAGCGATATAGTCATCTATGCTTTTGGGATCGATAAACCTGTTCTTGCCAAAGACAATCCGGGACTGATATTTGTAGAATGGTATTTCCGATTCCTTGACTGATCTCTCGCCTGTTAGGGGATCTTCATAGGTAAGACGCTCGACTACCTTGTTCTGGACCAGGGTCTCGGAGACGATTTCAGGCACATCCTCGACCCTTACTCGCAGGTAGCAGATTTCCTCGGGGAAGATGACGATGACAACACCTCTCTCACAGAAGCCGTGGCACCCGGTTGCCTTGACTTTTACCTCTGCATCAACACCTTGCCGTTTGACCTCCTCCGTGAATGCCTGGAAGACCTTCTCACTACCGTATGCTTGACAACCAGTCCCTCCGCAGATAGTGACCTTGGTCTTGTTCGGGTCCACTCCCGAAACGATTCGTTTCCTAAGCTGCTCCAGGTCATCCGACGAATCAATTCTCTTAGCCATTGAACTCTCCTTACGGGCACTCATCTAAGAGCTTCTCAAGCTCCGGACTTGGCGGGTTGCTGTGGTATTCCCCGTCTATTACCATCACCGGGCCCAAAGCACAACAACCGAGGCAGTTCACCGTTTCGAAACTGAAGCGCATGTCTTTTGTGGTTTCCCCGGGGCCTATGTTCAGCAATTGTGACGCCCTGTCTGAAAGTGTCATCGCGCCACGCACATGGCAGGCTGTGCCCGTACAGACCCTGACCAGATGGCGCCCTCTGGGAACAAGGCTAAAGGCCTTATAGAAGGTAGCAATCTGATATATCTGGTTTATCGACACCCCAAGTCGCTCACTCAGCCACAGAAGAGCCTCCTTGGGAAGCCAGTTATGTTCCCGCTGAATCTCCAAGAGGATTTGAATTAAGGCGCTTTTGTCTTTGTGATGCCTGTCTATGATCTCATCGACCTTGCTCGCTACTGCAATCACCTTTCTCATCACCTCCTCGTGCTCCTGTAGGGCAACATCTCGCGGCTTCGCCGTGGCAGCTACCGAAGAACGACCTGCCAGGGATTCCAGGCCATTCAGCAGAACCTCCGTCTGAGTTTTGTAGCCGCGAGTCTCCCTGAGCTCGCTCAAGAGCTCCTCTTGAGCCTCTGTCATTCGAAGCCCGATGAACTTCGACTTCTTGGATTTGCCCTTCATCTGTTTAACAGTTTAACAGAAACGGGCAGACATGCAAAAACAGCAGGCGCCCTAATGCTCAGCTTGTATTGAAATAAGGGGTGGGGTATAATACGAGATTAGCGAAAATCAAGGCTGGATGGTTAATGGCCAATAAGCGCGACTACTATGAGGTTCTGGGCGTCGACAGCAACGCCTCCGCGGCCGAGATCAAGAAGGCGTTCCGGAAGCTGGCGATGCAGTCCCATCCTGATCGCAACAAGGACCACGGGGCTGAGGAGAGGTTTAAGGAGATCAACGAGGCCTACGAGATTCTCAGCGACCCTGAGAAGCGCGCTGTTTACGACAGATTTGGACATGCCGGTGCCCAGGGGTTTGGTGGTCGAGGTTTTGAAGGCTTTGACTTTGGAGGCTTTGGGGACATCTTTGAAACCTTCTTCGGCGGCATTGGTACAGCACGACGTGCTGGGCCGCAACGAGGTGGTGACCTGCGTTATAGCCTCACTATCTCCTTTGAGGACGCGGTTTTCGGCTGTGAGAAGGAGGTGGAGATAGTACGAACTGAGGCGTGCTCAGTTTGTCATGGTACCAGAAGCGAGCCGGGGAGCCAACCCGAAAGGTGCTATGCGTGCAATGGTACCGGGGAGGTGCGCCGGGCTCAGCGCAGCCTATTTGGCCAGTTCATGAATGTGACTGCCTGTAGCCAATGCCAAGGCGAAGGCAGAATCATAACCAGGCCCTGCCCCAACTGCAAAGGGCAGGGCAGGGAACGCGTGGCGCGCAAGGTCGTCATTAAGGTGCCCCCCGGCGTCGATCAGGGCATTCAGATTAGACTCAGTGGTGAAGGGGATACTGGCAGAAACGGAGGTTCCCCGGGGAACCTTTATGTTACTCTTTCGGTGCGAAAACATAAGTTCTTTAAGCGAGATGGTGACCACATCCTGTATGAATTGCCGATAAACTTCGCTCAGGCGGCTCTGGGAGAGGAGGTGGAGATACCAACCCTGGATGATGGCTTTACCCTGAAGATACCTGCCGGCTGTCAGAATGGCAGGATCTTCCGCCTCAAGGAAAAGGGTGTTCCCCACCTCCGTGGCCACGGTCGCGGCGACCAACTGATCAGGGTTCATGTGGTAACCCCCGAATCTTTGGATGACAGGCAGAAGAAGCTATTTAACGAGCTGGCGAAAAGCCTGGAAGAGGCAACGCTGCCCCACGAGGACAAGAGTTTCTTCGATAAGATCAAGGATACCTTCGGCGGTGGGGCCTGAGATTAAGCACTAAATCCAAAGCACTGAATCCTAAACAGTATCAAATGTTCAAAGTTCAAAATTGAGGCTCCACGCTCTCTCAAGTAGCCATTTCTAAATGGTTCTACGGCAATAAGTGTGAAAGTCTGTTCTCATAGCCTGGGTTAGTTGCCAATATCCTCAATCGGAAGTTATCGGTGTTACGGTACCCATAGGCCATCCTCTTTATAGTCTTGATGCGGTTGTTCTTCCCCTCGACAAAGCCATTTGTTATCGGGTACTCGAAGTAGTTGAGTATTTCCTCTCCCCAGTGGGTTAACGTGCGTAGAAGCTGCTTAAACTCTGGTAGAGAACTGGTAGCTATCTCCTCCTCCAGCAGCCTTAAGCTTTGCTCAGCTCTCTCTCTGCCGGTTTCCCTATACCAACTCCTGAACCTCTCCTTAAGCTCCCATGCTTTTTTCAACTCAGGATAGCGCGAGAATAGGCGCCTTAGCCTTTCCCGTTCCCAATCG
>CAYVES010000173.1:0-5075 GCA_964449845.1 uncultured Dehalococcoidia bacterium | reverse complement strand
GTCTGCTGACAATCGCTTATTATCACCGGCAAGACGCTCTAGCTGATGGAAAATGGCAATGAGCTGCTGAGCAGTCTCGTCGTGGAGCTCACGAGCCAACCGTTTCCGCTCCTCTTCCTGGGCCCTGGTGACCTCCTTAAGGTAGAACCTCAAGTTCTCCTGCATCCGCGATTCCTCGGTCACATCCCTGGCAACATGCTGGAAGCCTACAGGCTGACCATCACTAAGAACCAAGCTCGAGGTCAGTTTTAAGAGTGCCTCTGCCCCGTCTTTCCTGATTAATCGCTGGTCATAAGGCTCGTTCAGAGCCTCCCCTAGGAGTAGCTTTCTCCGCACCCCTTCGGCAATGTCCAACCCCTCCTCTGATAGAAATGTCGCCACGTTCATGTGAGTCAGTTCTTCCCTACTATATCCGGTGAGCTTTTCTGTTGCCTTGTTAGCTGTGAGGATGTCGCCCTCTAAATCGTGGACCCAGATGGCATCGCTCGCATTGTCAAATATGTCCCGGTACTGCTCTGCTATGAGTTGTTGCTCTCGGTAAAGCCGGGCATTCTCAGTAGTGATGCCGACCTGGCCTCCGATAGCGGTGAGCAACT
This sequence comes from uncultured Dehalococcoidia bacterium, assembly GCA_964449845.1. GTDB lineage: Bacteria > Chloroflexota > Dehalococcoidia > SZUA-161 > SZUA-161 > SOKG01. Next base: position 4,479 of record CAYVES010000173.1, on the reverse strand, counting down.
CTATCTCCTCAGGTAGGAATTGGCGCGGGCGCCGATTGGCCACGCAAAGGGTGCCCACAATCAACCCCCTTGACCTGAGGGGCACAATGAGCTGGGCTTCGATTTTCTCCTCCTTGACCATCCGCCTGCTTAGCCTGATGTCATGGGAAGCATCTTCTACTACCTCGGGCTCCCCGGTGAGGGCAACACGACCATTAAAGCCTTCCCCAAGCTTTAGATGGTCCATATGCTTGGCAAACTCTTCCGACACACCCTCATAAGCGATAAGCTTGAGTTCTTGAGTCCTCTCATCCAGCGAGAATATCAGGGCAACCTCTGCCTCCATTACGTCCATGACCATGTCGAGACCGCTGCGAAGAACCTGTTCTATATCCAAAGAGCGGCTGAGCAGCCCCGAGATAGCATTGAGGGTAGCAAGCCTTTTCTCATTGCTCCGTGAAAGCCTGATATGAGACTGGAGTTCCTGTTGCGCTGTTTCCACCTCCGCTGCTGTCTGCCGACGCTGCACTTTCATCTCATGCCGCGTTTCGAATAAAAGGCATATCACGCCGCCAAGGAGAGCGATGCCGATTAACTCAACCAAAGCATCTGGGGGGTTGGGCGAGACAAAGAGCGCCCGAGGTAGCATTATGAGAAGGCCACAAAAACAGGCTACTAACCCTGCTCGCAGGCCGAAGATGAATCCGGCGTAGACTGCCGGCACCAAGAACAAGATCCGGTCTATCGAGTGTCGACTTAATCCAAAGTGCTCACTGGGAGATGTACCCGCTACACCTAGCTCCTCCACATAGTGAAGGACGGAAAGGGCTGCTAGCATAGCCAAGATAAGCCAGAAATGGGTGTTCCCTAGCACCCTTTTCAGTCGAACAGTCCCGCCTACTGAAGCCATGCCCGTCCCCGCTCAGTAGATGCTCATTCTATATCCAGGTCTTCCAAAGTGAACCATCCCTTTTTCAAGGCATGCACCACTGCTTCGGTGCGGGAGCCGACTCCCAGTTTGTTAAGGATGCTACCCATATGACTTTCAACGCTGCGCACGCTGAGAAAGAGTTCCTCAGCGATATCCTTGTTGCACATACCTTTAGCTGCCCCCTTGAGCACTTCAATCTCCCTCTTCGTAAGAAAGCCCAGCTTTTCCTCTTCGCTGGGCCTGTCCGAACGCCCTCTAAATCGCGCCACTACCTTGCGAGCCACAGTGGGGTGAAGCACTGAGTCACCGCGACGGACCGCTCTAATGGCGCCGATGAGCTCCTGCCCACTCACATCCTTCAGCAGGTAGCCGGCGGCACCCGCCTCCAGCAGGGCAAAGATATACTGATCATAATCATAGGCGGTTAGCGCCAGCACAGCGGTAGCGGCAGAGAGCGTCTTGATCCTCCTCGTCGCCTCGATGCCGTTCATATTGGGCATGGCCACGTCCATGACGACTACGTCGGGGTTGAGCTGGGTCGCCAGTCGTACCGCCCCCTCACCGTCACCAGCCTCGCCAACCACTTCTAGATCTCCTTCCCGATCGAGAAGCTGCCGGATGCTCTCCCGGACTACCGCATGATCCTCGGCCAGCAGGACTCTGATCTTATCCGAAGGTGCCATCTTGGCTTCCTCCTATAGACCAATATAGCACTTCCTGTGGAAAACCTCAATCGAACGACCGTAGAAGCCACAAACAGGGAGCGCTTTATTCAGGGTTTTTTGGCTACAAGAATGGGGCGCTCCACGATGGAATGAGAGCACAAACGTGGTCAAATGAGATAGGAGGTAAAAGGCGATGGTGCAAACAATTGAAAAGCGAAAGAAGCCGGTGGAAGCGGTTACTTCTGATTTCTGGCAGGGGAAGGTGCCGTGCTGGACGATGTGGCACTGCCCTGAGGTGATAAGGAACGAGTGCCCGGCACTCAAACATATCTCCTTCCCTTGCTGGGAGATAGAGGGAACATACCGGAAACTGGATGACCAACGGAACGACGGTGCAGATACCAGCATATGCAAATTGTGTCCGGTCTATAAGAAATGGGGCCAAAACAATCCTATAAGGATAAGACTCTTAGGCGTGGGCATTGATACGTCCTTGCGAAAAGATATGGTCGGTTCACGCACGGGTTGAGTTCCTAAATAGGGTTTAGCGGGCTTAGGAAGGGGAAAGCAATGAGTCCACAAACGATGCTAGAGCAAAGGGAGGAACGGAGACTTGATTTCTGGCAGGGGAAGGTGCCGTGCTGGCAGATGTGCCACTGCTCTGAAGCGATAAAGAATGAGTGCCCGGCTCTCAAGCATACTTCCTTTCCTTGCTGGGAGATAGAGGGGACATACTGCAAGCTGAGCGCAGATGGAAGCAGTGGCAAAGACATTAGTATATGCCGCCAGTGCCGGGTCTATAAGCGATGGGGCCAAGATAGGCCCATAGAGCTGAAGCTTCTTGGCACGGGCATCGATAGCTTCCGCAGATCCCTGGAGGAGAAAACTTGCGAGGTTCTCCCCGGGGAACCTGCGCTATTCCCATGTGAGTCGAAGGAGCAGGCTTTTTTCCCGAGCATCTTAAGAAGGAGGCATGAAATGTACGTAACTATGTTGGACGAGATCATAGATAAGCGCAATGGCAATGGGGGATCTCTCACCGAGATACTGAAAGACATTCAAGACGAGTGCGACTGGCTGCCCGTAGAAGCGTTGGAGCAGGTAAGCGAGAGGTTAGAGCTTCCCCCAACCAAGGTATATCGCAAGGCCATTTTTGGCAAAGGACTCAGCGTAATACCAAGGGACCGCCATCGGCTTGTTGGAGACGTTTGTGTTGTAGCCCTGCTCATGTATTACCTCGATTTCCTCCGTCACGATCTGTGCGGCAAGTGTCTCCCCTGCCGTGAAGGCATGCACCAGATGTATTACATCGTGGCCGACATCGCCCGAGGGCAAGGGGACGAGGCAAGCCTCGATCTGCTCAAAGAGACAGCTGGGTGGGTTGCGCAGCTCTCAGCATGTAACCAGGGGACAATCGCTGCCAACATTGTCCTAACCACGCTGAGCGACTTCCGAGATCAGTTTGAAATACACCTCAATGGACATAAATGCCCTGCCGGTGTTTGCGCTTTCTCTCACGAAGCGGTAACGCCGCTTAACTAGAAAGGGGATGGCTGTGAAAACGAGGCTAGCCTCTCTGCTGAGTGAGGTTCGTCGCCGACTCTTGCCGCTAAGGAGGAGTTCCGGCAGCCGAGTTCCTGTGCCGGAATTGCTGGCGCAGATGGATGCCTATGATTGGGCCTCAGTAGAGGATATTGCCATTAGCGAGTATGAAAGGAGAAAGAGGGCAAGGCATTTCAGCGAGCTAATCGACGCGTCTGGAATAGAGCTGGACGGCTCCATATTAGATCTCGCTTCTGGCGTCGCCTCGCTAGCTTCCAGCTATCCTGATACGGTTGCGGTTGATAATGACCCCCAGAAGATTAAACTGCTGCGAAAGGAGGGGACAGAAGCAGTACTTGCTGATATAGGAAACCTCCCATTTGAGGGAAAAAGTTTCGACTACGTAGTGTCGGTCAGCCCACCATTAAAGCCGGTCGTATTCCACAAAGATGGCTACGTCAGTTTTGGCGTAGACAATGGATGGAATAGGAGACTTATCGACGCCGCGCTTAGAATTGCACGTAAAGAAGTTCTCATCGCTTCCTACTTTGTTGCTTTGCATCCTCCCCATGAGGATCTTGTGGAGAAAAGGGACAGCAATAGATTCCAATGGGTGCTTTACAAAGCTGGTGGTAACTCAGAGGCTTGAAGAACAGCGGCAATGCGATAAGCCAAGAACCCGGGAGATCACCCTTAGCCTAAATCATCGAGAGTGACCCAACCTTTTTTCAGGGCGCACACCACAGCCTCGGTACGTGAGCTGACGTTTAGCTTGTTGAAGATATGTCCCAGGTGACCCTGAACCGTCCGCGCGCTGAGGAGAAGCTCATTGGCAATATCTTTGTTGCTCAGCCCTCTGGTCGCCAGTCTGAGCACCTCCACCTCCCGCTCGCTGAGCACCTCCTGTGGTTCCTCTTCCCTGCGCTTATCAGAAGTTGGCACAAAGCGGTTCAAGATCTTGCGGGCAACTGAGGGATGAAGCACCGACTCTCCGGCATATATCGCTCGAACGGCGTCAACTAACTCGCGACCACGAACGCTCTTTAACAAATAGCCAGCGGCGCCTGCTTCCAGCAGGCTGAAGATGAATTGTTCATCTTCGTAAGCAGTAAGTATCAACACGGCTGTGGCAGGGCAAAGCGCCTTGATCTCGCTGGTGGCCTGGATGCCGTCGACTTTGGGCATGGCGATGTCGATAATAGCGACATCCGGTTTGAAGCTCGTAGCCAGCCTCACCGCCTCCTCCCCATCGCCAGCTTCAGCCACAACCTCCAAGTCCTGTTCCTGTTCCAGAATCTGGCGGGTGCCCTCCCGCACCACGGCATGGTCGTCAGCAATCAGAATCTTAACCTTGTCCAAACC
>CAYVES010000172.1:0-5093 GCA_964449845.1 uncultured Dehalococcoidia bacterium | reverse complement strand
TAGCCCAGTACATAGTCCTTCGCCCTGTCTTGTGGCACATCTTTTGCCTTTCTACCGATAACGACGCCCAGCTCCCCCTCGTAGTCTACGCGCCGGGAAAGACGGGGCAATATGATTCCCTCATCAGGACCTATGACTGCAGTGGATGGCTTGAGAAAGATAAGCGGCACGGAAGGTATGGGCAGTTTGGTCTCCTCGGCATGGCTGCGGTAGTTCAGCCCCAGGCAGACTATCTTGGAGGGAAGGCACGGAGCGAGCAGCCGTACCTCATCCAGCCCATACATACTCTCATCGAGAGCGAATGAACTGCCAGCGCCCTTGAAGTGGGCAAAAGGGCTGCCTCGGAGGCCACGTATGACATCACCTTCCAGCAACCCGTACCTGGCCTTATGACCAGCGGCAAAGCGAACAACGCGCAACTCCGCCTCCTATTCGGCTTCGCTAGTCCGTTATCATTATACACACTTTTGCGGCCCTGATTTGGCAGGTGAGTCCGTAGGGTGGGTGCAGCGCAGTGAAACCCACCACCTCCTCCCAAATCCCTCCCCCTCAATTGCCCCGTGTCGCGGGGGCATTCGGAGTCGGTGGGTTGCATTACCACTCCACCCACCCTACTCCTACCCACGATCTTGCTTGCGCAGTTACAGCTCTTTTCTCTTAAAAACCTGCCAGCCGATGACAGTAGTCAGGACTACCACCCCGATGCTGACTATCAGAGCGCCCCAGGCATCCGGGCCACTCCCCGAAGCAACGCGCTGAGACCAGGGCAGGAGAGCGCCGGGGCTGTAATCTTCCATCAGCGGCAGTCCGGCAGTCGCCGCCAGGGCGATGAGGGTGACCAGAGCCAGCGCTCCTGCCGCTAGCTGGTTCCTGAAGAAGGAGCTATACATCACAGTCACCGCAAGGCATACCAGGAGATAGAGGCCACCCAGAAGGACACCTGAAAAGAAGTTCGAGGCGCTAAGGCTTTCAAAGAGGATCACAGTGTAGATGTAGCAGCCAAGGGCTCCCACCGCTAGCGCTATTGCAAAGACCAGCGCAAGGGCAGCCATCTTGGCAGCAATAAAGGGACCGCAGCCCACTGGCTTGCTGAGTGTCATCGCGGCCGTCCCCGTCTCCCTCTCCCTTGCTACCGCACCCATAGCCAGCAGAATAGCTGCTATTAACCCTACCTGACCAATGGTGTCGATAAACCCCTCGACCGCGTCCACGGCGGTAAACTCAGGAATCACTATGCCAGCGTCCTCCGCAGGCACGAGCGCATGGAGATACTTCAGCAGCAAGGGAGTGCCCAGGCCGAAGACGAAGAAGACGCCGACCACGATAAGCAGCCTGTAGGTTCTAAGATTCCCTCTCAGCTCTTTCTTGAGCAGAACAACGAAGCTATGCACTAGCCTTTCCTATTGCCCAATAGCTCGATGAACACGTCTTCCAGGGTAGGCAGCAGTAGCTGGTAGTGGCGCAACGTGAGCCCGCTTTCCGCCACCATCTTCGGCAGCTCTGCCTTGGCCCTGGCAACATCCCTGGCATGAACTCTAATCCTGAACACGTTGACCGCCTCCTCAACCCCCACCTTCTCCACCCAGGGCAAGGGCTCAAGCACCCTAATGAAAGGGGAGCCTGGCTCCTCGAACTCCAGTTCAAAGACAGGACGGGCGAAACGCTGGCGCAGTTCCTCAACTCCGGCCTCTACGACAATTCTGCCCCTGTCGATTATGCCAACCACATCGCAGACCCTTTCCACATCGGCAAGAATATGGCTCGACATGAAGATGGTGGTCGCCTGTTCCTTTAGCCGAATGAGCGTCTCTAATACCTCAGCCCTCCCCAGAGGATCGAGAGCAGAGCAGGGCTCATCCAAAAAGAGCACGCTGGGCTTGTTCATCAGGGCCTGGGCAATGCCCAGCCGCTGCCTCATCCCGCGGGAGTAACCACCCACCCTGCGCGAAGCAGCGTCAGTCAGGTCCACCAGCTCCAGTAGCTCCTCGCACCGTGCTCTGCTTTCCTTGGAAGGCAAACGAAAGAGCTCTCCAACAAAGGTGAGATATTCCCTGCCCGTCATCCAGTTATAGAAGACAGGCTCTTCAGGGAGGTAGCCTATCCTGCTCTGGAGAGGGATGGAGTTGGGGACAACCTCCTCGCCAGCCACCCAGGCCCTGCCGCTTGTCGGCGTGCTCAACCCCGTAAGTATTCTCAGGGTTGTAGTCTTGCCCGCACCGTTAGAACCCAGAAAGCCGAAGATGGCTCGTTCTTCGATGGTCAGGTCGAGGTTGTCCAGTGCAACAATGCTACCGTAGTGTTTGCTGAGCCTGTGGCAACTGATCGCTTGCAAAGAGACTACTCCTCACGCCCGAGCACGAAATAGAGGACGGGCCCTATGATATTAAACACCACGATGATGATCACCCACAACCACTTGCTGCCCCCCTTGACCCGCTCTCTTCTTACCAGGTCATAAAGGGCGAAGGCCATGAGCCCAAGCTGAACCAGCATCCAGGGGATGATCAGGAGTATAAGCTGACCGAGCTCTAGCTCGTCATTCATCGAGGCCTCCTGAATAGGACTGAAACCGCAAATGAATATAAATCTAGGGCATCAGGTGTCAGTACTTAGATTGATTCAACAGGCTGGGTGTTCTTTGGAGATACCCAGCCTGTTTTTGCCGATCGCCCTATCCGGAGCAATCGTCCAGCATGAGAAAATGTAGCGCCAGCGCGCTAAACTTGCCCTACCATATCACGGGAATAGGCTCATCTGCAGGATAGCCCGCCGGCTTCCTTAATTCCATATGCATCTCTTGCATCATCTTGTCCCGCAGTCCTCCCAGGACCTTTTGAAGATGCTGCTGCTCTTCCTCCGGCATATCTGACATCAGACCTGTGATCACCTTCTTATACACCTCTACCCCAGGACCGCAGGCTTCCTTCCCCTTGGCACTTAACTTAACTTCTGTGAAGGGGTGCCCCTTGCGCTTCGGTACCCTTCTCACCAGCCCATCTTTTTCCATTCTATTGAGCAACCCGGCAATGGTCTGATTCTCCCGGAACGTCAAACGCGCTATCTCAGCAGGGGTCAGCGTGCCAGGATAGTCCCTGCAAAACCACAGAACAGCGGCCTTCTCGGGTGTTAAGCCTACCTTGGCAAGCTTAATCTCGGCCACCTTATTCACCGCTGTCCAAGTTTGTCGAAGCAGAGTCCATGTCGTCATAGCTGTCTCGCTAAACTGAAGATCGTACATCCTATACCTCCCGCTATGCGAATATTATCTCTGGGATTATATCACAGGAGCTGATGTCGAGCAACGAGTTTGAAGGAGCACATGTCTACCTCTCCCTCCTGATTGGGTATCGGATTACAGCCCTCTGCACCTTCACCTTTGGAGTTGTAAGGAATGCCAACAAACCGACCATCGGCATGCCCCGAATCCAGCGCTGCACCCATTTTCCAGTAAAGGCAGTACCATTTTCCCATCCAAAATTGTTCGAAAGGCCCATAGAATGCATACCAAATGAGCAGTATGCTAAGGCGACAGAGAGCCAGAAGAGGTATGTCAACCTGACGAACGCTTATGGCAAAAAAGAGTGCTGGACTCCTTGCACTCTGCGCCTATTAACAACAGGAAAGAAGAAAGAAAGGCTTGGGCCATGAAGAGTTTGGATGATTATAGAGAAGTCGTCGGGGATGAGACCATAGCCGAAATCTACAAGAAGGCGAGAAGGCTTCAGGGAAGGCGTGTTGTACACATTAACTCCACCAATGAAGGCGGTGGTGTCGCCGAAATACTCAATTCCCTGATACTGCTGATGAATGACGTGGGCATAGAGACAGATTGGAGAGTACTTCACGGAACTCCTGATTTTTTCGCACTGACAAAGGAGTTTCACAATGGCCTTCAGGGCAGTCCTGTACACATTGACAAGGCAAAAGAGCAGATATACGTCCAAGCCAACCAGGCCTTTTCTACCTATTGCCAGATAGATGCTGATTGCGTAATTGTGCATGACCCCCAACCTCTACCGCTCATAAAATTCTACAAGAAGCGGGAGCCATGGGTTTGGCGGTGCCATGTGGACCTGTCAAACCCTGATGTAGAGCTCTGGCAATTCCTCAAGAGGTTCATCCTTAGGCATGATGTGGTTGTCATGTCCAGTGACGGGTACACAAAGAAGGACCTCCCAGTGGAGCAGAGGATTATCTACCCTGCTATTGACCCTTTGTCTCCCAAAAACAGGGAGCTCTCCACGGAAGAGATACTGCAACATGTTCAGGAAGCTGGCATACCAATCGATAAGCCTATCATAACGCAGGTTTCAAGGATGGATCACTGGAAAGATCCCGAAGGTGTGCTTGAAGCCTTCGAACGCATCAAGGAAAAGGTCGACTGCAGGCTGCTTTACTGCTATTCGTCATCCGTAGATGACCCGGAAGGCGCTGAGGTGTTTTCAAGGACATATCGCAAAGCTGAGAAGCTTGTTGAAAGAGGCGACGTTATATTCATTAATGGTACCAGCCAAATCCTTGTCAACGCCATACAGCGATTCTCAACACTAGTGCTACAGAAGTCCCTAAAAGAGGGATTCTCCCTTTGCGTAACCGAGGCCCTATGGAAGGAAACACCTGTAGTGGCCACAAACGTAGGGGGAATTCCCATCCAGTTGAGGGAGCCGCATAATGGCTTTCTAGTCGAACCCCATGATACAAAAGGGTTTGCCGATAAGGTCATAAGACTCTTGCAGGATCCAGACACGGCAAAGCGGATGGGGAAAGAGGGTAGGGAGACTGTAAGGCAGAATTTTCTGATAACGAGGCTCCTTCTGGATTACCTGGATTTGCTCAACGATCTACTGTGGAGACGCAGTAGAAGGACAGATTAACGGTAGCTACAAATATGAGCGACCGGATTTCTGTTTAGATTTCGCCACTCAGCGGAGTCATGAGCTCCCGATCTCGATTGCCGAGTTGATGGTCGGGGTGGGCGGATTTGAACCGCCGACCTCATGGTCCCAAACTAAGCCCGAAAAAAGGCGGAAACCGCTCGGGTAGTGTAACATCTTTTGTGTGAAATTTAGAAGGGGTTGAAAAAGCAGGGCGCT
>CAYVES010000171.1:0-5102 GCA_964449845.1 uncultured Dehalococcoidia bacterium | reverse complement strand
AAATACTCGCGCATAATGTAGTCTTCCGCATGATACCTTGGCAAATTCCTCTCCCATGAAGGGAGAGGTTAGAGCCTGTCCTGAGCTCGCCGAAGGATGAGGGTGCATTCCCCCTCCCTCTAACTCCCTCCCGCCAGGGGAGGGAGAACTATGAAGGAATTAGGATTTCGTGCTTCGGATTTGGTGCTTAATCGCGGTTCATGCACGACTATTTGATGCGTCTTATATAGTCGAGGTGTTCATCAGAGGTATGAGGGACGTCATCAGGGATGGTAATCAAATACTTCAACAACGGAGATTGTTTTCTCCCCCTGGCTTATGACTGTGTTTGGTGACGAGTGTTTTGGCTCATAGTGCTCAAGTTTTTCGAGGGGCACAGGGCTTTCGAACGGGTCTGTGCCTACTATTTTGTAGCCCGGATTTGCATCTACAAATGCTTCTGCATCGTCGTAGTTGGTAAACGGTTTCCACTCAGAGATAACCTTCACTTTCACCGTGTTCCCCTTCCTATCTGTTACCAGCTCCTCAGTGTAGGAAATAACCCCAGTCTCTTGGGGAACCCATTCCTCTGCCCCGAAACTGTACAACCTGCAGCACATAGATTGATAATACGCAGGATAATATACAAGTACAGACGTAAGGCTCCCTCCCTCCGCCTGATAGTACACCTCATAGAACTCACTTTGGTCCTTACCACTCCACTCCAGCATAGCGTAGAACTTGCCGTAAAGGCGGCCACCTGCCAGCACGCTCTGGGCCATCTGGTAGTCTATGATCACATATTTGGAACCCAGTCTATCGAGCACCTCATTCGCCGATGCTTCGTCCTGTGCGGTGAAGAACAAACCTGCGTCGCGGGCACCTCTCTGACCGTTGGGACTGGCATTTGGTATGCGGTGGGCGATATAGGTGATCCAGTAGCCATAGTCCCACCAGCTCATCACCCCATATGCTGATTCGGGATAGTCGTAGACCTCTCCCGCCGCGGGTTTATCGTACCGCGCGTAGTAGAAGTCGGCATCTGGGAAAGGTTCTGGAGTATTGTTCCTCATCCATACCAGCGATTCATGCCAGTCTGTGGTCGCGCCTGAGAGTGACTTAGCCCAGTCGGTTGCTACTAAGATGTTGGGGAAGAATGCCAGGAAGAACACTGCTATCAGTGCTATCGAACAGTAGGCATTTCTCGCGGTCAGATATCTAGCGGTGAATGATACTTGTTCCCTCCTCTTGGCCTTCTCCTTCTTGCGCTTTGCCTTCTTGCTCAGCTTGGTTTTCTTGGTGTAAGTTTCCAGCCTTGCAGCCCTGTCGAACTCTTCGCTTTTGACCCCCTCGGAGGCTTCCCTGAAACCGGCGAATTCAAGTGCTCTCCAACAGAAGTATGCGGTGAGAAGGGAGACGTTCACCGCTAGATAGTAGGAAAAGCGCTCTTGGCCAAAAGTGGCTATTAGCATCATCACGCTCCAGATAAGGAGTAATGTCTTCTCTGCATATCCCTCTCTCTTGATGATGTACTCCAGTACTATTATTGCCACGAGTGATATTAGAGACAGGTAGAAGCCCGTGGTGAAATGCTGCCATATTTCCGAAGTTGATGAGAGCCCCCCTGCCTCGGCGACCGTTGCTTTTCCCCCTGTTGGGCTAAGCACCCCCACTTTGTCCAGCATTGAGTTGAGCAGGGAGGGATCGATAGCATGAAAGAGTCCGTAGCCGATAACAACCAGAACTGCCAGCGCCAGAGGGTAGTAGGCTGGCCTGATACCCCTGCGCACCATAAGGGAGGAAAGGCCGCTCAGCGCCAGGAAGGCCGCGATGCCGATTAGCACCGATACAACCTGCTCGTTCCCCAGCGAGTACTGGCCCGAGGCGGGGGCAACCATTAACAGGGCTATGAGGAAGGAGGGCACACCGATGATACAGAGGTAATCCGTCGATCTGCCTCTCAGGTGGTCTATCACGTATTGAAGGATGGCAAAAACGAAGATTATGAATATGAAGAGGGCACCGCCTGTCCATGAAAGGAGGTATAATCCCAGTGCTATCCCAGTCAGCAGGGAGTAGATCAGGGGCTTTCTCAGTGTTCCCCAGTCCCTCCCCCACAGGCTGTCGAAGGTAAGCCCTTTCTGCCTCGAGCTCTTCACCGCCAGTATCAGGAACAGCGCAGTCAAGGTGCTGAACATGGTCTCGGCGACATGGTGATCGGTGAATCCGAGGAGGGAGCGCTGCAGGAAGAAGCCGGGCAATATGGCGATGAGAGCTGCGGCCAGAATGCCCGCCTTCCTGTTGAATAGCTCCTTCCCTATGAAGTACACGGGTACGGTGACCAGGGCTCCCAAGATCGCCGGGAACCAGGCGCCCAATGTTTCTATCATCCCCGGGGATGGAGAGCCGGCGCCGAGGACCCAGATGAAAAAGGCGGCAAGCCAGTCGAAGAAAGGTGCGGTAGCGACTTCTTGTCCGGAGGGATAGAAGCCGTAGGGGTCGAAGGGCATGCGGTGAGGGAAATGCTGGACCAGGTTCTCTATCACCCGCATGTGATACCAGGGGTCGTTTATCTGGAACCTGACCCAGCCGTCGGCAAAGACGTTGTCCCAGGGCAGTTTCACGCGTATGAAAAAGGCGATACCCAAGATAATGGCCAGTGCCAGGCCGTATGTGAGGCGCGTTGAGGATCCTATCTTGATACCCAATCTGTTCATTCTATAATCGGCTGAGAAGCCTGCTTCAAGTTAGCTTGTGTCCTTAACGTCGAGCCGGAGATGAACCGACTCGTAAGGTTCCTCCTCCCCTTGTTTATACAAGATGAATTCCACCGTCTGGTTCCCCCCTGCTTCTCGGGGGACGAAGCCTACTTCGTCCTCCCATTTCTCGCCGTGGCCCAGCGCAGGCGGCCTGATTGTGCTTTTGTCCTCGCCGTCTATCAGAATCTCAACTCGGTAGGTTAGGCCGTCTTCATGCTCGTGATTTACGATGCCCAGGATCACCTTCCCTTCCTCTCCCACTGTTAGCTCCTCCGGGTAGTTGTCGGCCGTGCCATTGAGTCCTAGAATGTAAAACTCAGTGGACTTCTCTCCAGCCTCGGGGGTAATAATGACATAGGCTAGGGTGCCGATGGCTCCCAATATCGATGCCACCAAGACGATGGACAAGACCTTGTCCCAGCCGCGCATCGCTGTCCATTGTGACAGGTTGACGTTGAAGCTGATAGAGAGGCGCTCCTCTTTCGGCAGCTTGTGGCGGCGGTACCAGGCAGCGACAGAAGTGGCCAGAATGAACAGGGTAATGGAGACAAGGATGGGATACAGCTTAATGCCCCACGGGGTGTAGTTCAAAATCAGTCCGATGAGCGGCGCAACGGCAATGGAGAGTCCAAAGCTCAGGGCGACCCTTTCGATGCTCCCCAGATCAGCTTTTTTGGGGAAGAGTGCAGCTATTAGCGTGTATCCGGGGAAGAAAAGGATGAAAGGCAATCCGAGGACGATGCGTAGCGGGTTCGAGGGCAGCAAAGTGATGATAACGATCAGGAGGATGGACAGGATATCTATAGCCGCAAGCTCGTTTTCAGATTTTACCCTCAAAAAGCCTCCATCTTGTGGCAAGAGCCACGGCTTCGAATAGCTCCAACTTCGGTGAAGACTATAATACAAGCTTGACCAAAAGGCAACATTGCAGGTAGGTATTCAGCCGTCAGCTCTTGGTTCTGAGCAAAGCCTAAAAGCTGCGACCCTGTTCGCGTTTCTGGGGTTCTAGGTTCTAAGTTCTATGTTCAAGGTTAACCTAGAACGTAGAACTTAGAACACTTCCAATGCTGAGTGTTGATAGCTGAACAGTTGCGATTAGCCTTTACTATTAGTCGTGGTTTAAGGTATACTCGGTATACCCTTGTCTTATTCCGCGAAGGAGGGTCTTGATGAAGGCCTTGATTTTGGCCGGTGGCTCGGGGACGAGGCTTAAGCCGATTACTCATACGATACCCAAGCAACTTCTACCCGTCGCCAATAAGCCGATTCTGTTTTACGTCTTGGATCAAATCAGGGAAGCAGGCATCACGGATATCGGTATTATCGTCTCTCCGGAAACCGGGCCTTACATCAGGGAAGCTGTTGGCGACGGCTTGCGATGGGATAGCAAGATTACCTATGTTCCGCAGTCCGATCCTATGGGGCTGGCACACGCGGTGAAAACGGCTCAGGATTTCCTGGCTGACTCACCATTTCTCATGTTCCTCGGTGACAACCTGATAGAGGGCGGTGTCAAAAGCTTTGTCCAGGAGTTTGATAACCAGTCTTCGGATGCCCTGGTCCTGCTCAAAGAAGTGCCCGACCCCCGTCTTTTCGGAGTCGCCGAGCTCAATGACAAGGGCGAGGTAATTCACCTTGTGGAGAAGCCGAAAGAGCCCAAAACAAACCTTGCCCTGGTGGGTGTTTATCTGTTCGCACCTCAAATCCACAGTGCGATAGATCAGATCAAGCCTTCCTGGCGCGGTGAGCTGGAGATAACCGATGCTATTCAGAAACTCCTCGAGATGGGCAAGGAGGTCAGGAGCCACATTCTTACAGGGTGGTGGCTCGATACTGGGAAAAAGGACGACCTGTTGGAAGCGAACAGGGTTGTCCTCGACGGCCTACTCAAGCGTGATGTGAAAGGGGAGATCGACTCCAAGAGCAAAGTGGTGGGCAGGGTGGAGATAAAGAAGGGGGCGAAGGTGGAGAACAGCACTGTTCGCGGCCCTGTATCCATTGCCGAGGGGTGTCAGGTCAGGAATTCCCTTATAGGCCCCTTCACCAGTATAGGCGCCGGTACAACTGTGGAGAATTCATCAGTGGGACACTCGGTTATCTTGGAGAACAGTCGCATTAGCGGAATCGAGCGCCTGGAGGACAGTCTCATCGGCACATGTGTTGAACTCAAGAAAGCTGATGAAAGGTTCAAGGCCGTGAAACTCTTTGTGGGATGTGACTCCAGTCTGGAGCTATAGGAGGCCAAAATGGACTTCATATCCGGTGTCAGGACGCGAAAGCTTCGACTTATACCCGATGACCGCGGTTGGCTAATGGAACTGCTGCGCTCAGACTGGGAGGAATTTGAGGAGTTCGGTCAAGCTT
>CAYVES010000170.1:0-5102 GCA_964449845.1 uncultured Dehalococcoidia bacterium | reverse complement strand
TGGGCTCCAGGGCCATGGTCATACCCTTCCGCAGCACAAGCCCTTCGCCAGCAATACCAAAATTGGGGATTTGAGGGTCTTGATGCAATTCCCGGCCAATGCCATGCCCCACATATTCTCTTACTACAGAGAACCCTCTGGCTTCAGCATGGGACTGGATCGCTGCCGATACATCTCCCAACCTGGTACCGGTTGTAGCTGCAGCAATGCCCGCCATCAAAGCACCTTTGGTAGCGTCGATGATCTTCTGAGCCTCGAAGCTTATCCTCCCCACCCCCATCGTCATCGCAGCATCTCCATGAAAGCCGTTCAACTGCGCCCCAAAATCGAGGGAGATTATGTCGCCCTCCTTAAGCACTCGCTTCCCAGGTATGCCATGGACCACCTCTTCATTCAGCGACGTACAGATCGATGCTGGAAAACCACGATATCCCTTGAACGAGGCAACAGCCCCTCGCTTCTTCACCTCGTTGACAGCAACATCATCTAGTTCTGCAGTGGTAACACCCGGCTTCACATCCTTCGCCACTGCCTCAAGAACTGCTGCCACAACCCGACCTGCTTCCCGCATTTGAGCGACCTCTCGCGGTGACTTCAGGATTATACCCATCTCGTGTCCGAGCTGAGTCATCTCACAACCCCTGCCTCAATGGCTGCGATCAAATCCTGGGCAACTCCTTCGATTCCCTTCTCGCCCTCGATCTCCACCAACTTGCCTGCTTGAGTGTAGTACTCTATAAGAGGCATGGTCTGGGCAAAATAGACCTCAAGTCGCTTCCTCGCTGTCTCCTCTGAGTCATCGGGGCGCTGATAGAGCTCGCCCCCACAATAATCACACTTGCCCGGCACCTTCGGTGGTAGTTCAACAATGTTATAAGGCGCCTGACAGCTGCGGCAGATCCAGCGCCCGCTCAGGCGCCGTAGAAGCCCCTCGGTGGAGACCTTGATATATAACACCGAATTAATACCCTTACCTTCTTCAGCCAGCGCCTGATCCAGCGCCTTTGCCTGCTCTAGTGTTCTGGGAAAACCATCCAAGAGAAAGCCCCTGGCACAATCAGGAGCAGCAATCCTGCCCAAAACCATCTTAACAGTTACCTCATCAGGAACGAGCAAGCCCTTCTCCATATATGACTTGGCGATTCTTCCCAACTCGCTCCCGCTGTCTTGCTCCTGGCGAAAGAGATCACCAGAGGCTATATGAGCCAGCCCAAGCCTTTCAGAGATCTGAACCGCCTGAGTTCCTTTGCCCGCTCCAGGGGCTCCCAAAAGGATCACGTGCAATTGCTCTTCCCTACTCATTTGATGAAACCTTCATACTGGCGCATCACAAGCTGCGCCTCGATCTGCCTCATGGTGTCCAGAACTACGCCCACGACGATCAAAAGGCCAGCAGCGGAGATGAGCATGAGAGTGGTACTGGCCGCTCCTCCGACCAGCCACCGCGCCAGCAGAGGTGACACCGCCACCGCGGCGAGGAAGAACGACCCTCCCCAGGTAATGCGTACGATAACCCGGTTCAGGTACTCACCGGTGGGGCGCCCGGGGCGGATTCCCGGGACAAAGCCACCCTGCCGCTGCAAGGTTTCGGCCAGGTTCTGCTGCTGGAATATGACCATAGTATAGAAGAAAGTGAAGCCAACAACAAGGAAAAACAAAAGTACCCAGTAGATATACCCATCCACGCCCAACAAGTCTTGGACGAAAATGGCCCCGAAGTAGCTAGCCACCGCTGCCGGGAACATCAAAATCGCGTAGGCGAAGATCAGTGGGATCATCCCCGCGGAGTTCACCCTGAGCGGGATGTGGGTCCCTCCCGATTGTCGGTACATCCTGCCGCCTCGGAACAGGCTGCGCGAATACTGGACAGGGATCCGGCGCACCGCTTCATTGACAAACACTATGAAGAAAGCAATGGCCAGCAATAGGGCGATCAGCGTGACTAAGCCGAGGGCGCCCGCGGTCTCCTGACTCCGCCAGATATTCCCCGGCAACCCCGAGACAATGCCGCCGAAGATTATGATGGATATGCCATTGCCGATGCCCCTCTCAGTTATGCGCTCCCCCAGCCACACCAGGAAAACGGTGCCCGCAGTCAGCGTAAACAGCATAGCAAGAGTGGATAGCCATAGGTCAGAAGAGAGCCCTATGCCACTCACCAGTGGAGTCTCCACGCCATTGACACTAACTGTAGTCCTCTGTAATACCACCAGTTGCCCATAGCCCTGGAGCAAGCACATAGGTACCATCAGCCAGTGGGTATACTGGTTTATCTTCCTGCGTCCCTCCTCCCCCTCCCGGGAGAGCGCCTGCAGACGGGGGATGACCGGAACCAAGAGCTGCATGATAATCGAGGCGGTAATGTAGGGGTAAACGCCGAGCATAGCTATGCTTACGTTCCTCAGCGCCCCACCGCTGAAGATGTCAAGCATGCCCAGAAGGGCAGGTAGCTGCTCTTCACCGCTGACCAGCTGGCCTAGTGCGCCTGGGTCCACCGCGGGAATAGGGACATGGGCCACAAAACGAAAGACGACTAGCATGGCGAGGGTGAAAAGCAACTTCCACCTCAGGTCAGGGAGGCTAAAGGCATCTATCACAGCCTGAAACAATCGTGGTCTTGAGCTTGCCTGTGGTTGTCGCATCTTCCCCGCTATCCCCTAAATCTCCTCCGCTCTTCCACCAGAGGCCTCTATCTTCTGCCGAGCGCTTTGAGTGAATTTATTAGCTTTTACCACCAGAGGACGCTGAATCTCGCCATCGCCGAGGATCTTGATTGGTTTCTTGAGGGAGGGCACCAGCCCAACATCCACAAGTTTCTGCGGTGTCACCTCGACACCCTCTTCGAAGATCTCCAGCCGCCGCAGCTTCACTAAAGCATAATCGGTTTTGAAGATATTGGTGAAGCCACGTGTAGAGGGCAAGCGTTTGACCAGAGGCGTCTGGCCACCCTCGAACCTTGGATTTACCCCTCCCCCCGAGCGTGCTTTTTGCCCCTTGCACCCGCGGCAGGAGTAGGTACCGTGTCCGCTGCCGACACCACGACCAACCCGCTTTCTACTACGTTTCGATCCAGCTCTCGGAACAAGATCATGTTGCCTCATCGCTCACTCCTCAGCGACCTCCTCCACCCGGACCAGGTGCCTCACCTTGTCTATCATACCACGGATAGGTGGCGAATCAGCATGGATGATGGTCTGGTTCAGAGAGCGAAAGCCCAGGGCTTTAAGGGTCATTCGTTGCCCTTTGTTGTAGCCGATGGCGCTTTTTTTCCACGTGACACGCAGTCTAGACATCGGACTACTCACCACCTGCAGCAACCGATTTTCTCCTTGCAATTTCCTGCTTAGGATCCTTCAACTGACCGAGGGCCAGCATGGTCGCTCTGACCACGTTTATCGGGTTAGAACTGCCCATCGATTTGGTCACTATGTCCCTAATACCTGCAGCCTCAACGGTGGCTCGTACTCCGCCGCCGGCAATAACCCCGGTACCGGGTGCCGCCGGCTTCAACATCACCTTGGCCCCTCCAAACTTGCCTACTATCTTGTAGGGAATAGTACCGTCTACCATGGGGATCTGGATCAGATTCTTGCGGGCGATGGCACCGCCCTTGCGGATAGCTGCCGGCACCTCTCTGGCCTTGCCCAAACCAGCACCGACCTGCCCCTCACCATCGCCAACCACCACCAGCGCATTGAAACTGAACCGCCGCCCTCTCTTTACAACCTTTGCCACACGGCTAACATGAATCAGCCGCTCACTAAAGTTCAAGCCCCTACCTTCTACCCTATTCATCTGTTCCATAAAACGCTCAGAACCTCAATCCAGATTCGCGGGCACCATCGGCCAAAGCCTTCACCCTACCGTGATACTTGTATCCTCCACGGTCGAAGACGATCTGGTCTATCCCCTTGTTTTGGGTTCGTTTGGCAACCAGGTTCCCCACCAACCCAGCCCCCTCCGTTTTGGTTTTGTTCCCCAAGTCGGCTTTTATCTCCGCGTCAACGGTCGACGCACTGGCAAGTGTCTGCCCTGAACTATCGTCTATCACCTGGGCATAGATATGATTAAGGCTGCGAAAGACACAAAGCCGAGGGCGATCGGGGGTGCCCCTGATCTTCTTCCTCACCCGCTGATGTCTCCTCTTTAGCGCTTCTCCCCTGCCGATAGCCATGCCTTTTATTTCCTTCTACCAAGCTTGCCCGCTTTTCCTGCCTTGCGTCGAATTAGCTCGCCAGCGTATCTAATTCCCTTCCCCAAATAAGGGTCAGGAGGGCGCACTGCCCGAATCCGCGCTGCGACTTCCCCCACCAACTCTTTTTCTATCCCCAAGACGCTGACCTGATTCGGAGCCTCGCTGACAAGCGTTATCCCCGCGGGAGGGACAATCTCCACAGGGTGAGAATACCCTACCTGAATCGTGAGACTGTCTCCAGACTTCTGGGCGCGGTACCCCACTCCATGGAGCTCGAGGTCTTTGCGAAAGCCCTGGCTCACTCCCTCAACCATATTAGCGAGCATGCTCCTGGTAAAACCATGCAGTGAGCGGTGGACCCGGCTATCTGTCGGCCTTGACACAGTGACTACGCTATCCTGTAAGGAAATGCTCATATCCTGAGGAAGGGAGCGCCGTAGCTCGCCCTTGGGCCCCTTTACCATGACCTCGTTGCCCTCAACTAATATCTCCACGCCAGGAGGTACATTAATTGGCTTATTTCCTACTCTGGACATGTTTATCTCCCACTTGTCCTACCACACATAACACAGGACCTCGCCCCCCAGACCCTTCTTCCACGCCTGCTGTCCGGTCATTACCCCTTGAGATGTAGATAGTATGGCTATGCCGAGTCCTCCATAGACCCTAGGGGTCTCGCCCTTGCGGCAATAGACTCTCAAGCTGGGCTTGCTAACCCGCTGCAACCCATTTAACATAGATTGCTTTTTCCCAGTGTAGCTAAGGTAAATCTTAGTCACCCTCTGCGGGGTGTTACCCTTTAGCACCTCGTAGTCCTTGATGAAACCCTCCTCCTTCAGCACCTTGGCAATTGAGATCTTGGTCCTGGAGGCAGGTACCAGAACAAACTCATGTCTGGCAGTGACGG
>CAYVES010000169.1:0-5190 GCA_964449845.1 uncultured Dehalococcoidia bacterium | reverse complement strand
CGGCTGCCTCCAGCTTCTCCTTGAGGGTCGCTGCCTCGGCCTTATTGATACCTTCCTTTACCGGCTTGGGAGCGCTTTCCACCAGTTCCTTAGCCTCTTTCAGGCCGAGGGTGGTTACCTCGCGCACGGCCTTTATTACGCTTATCTTGTTGGCACCTATGTCCTTGAGCACCACACTGAACTCTGTCTGCTCCTCTACTTCGGCGGGAGCAGCAGCGGCCTCGGCACCAGCAGGAGCGGCGGGAGCAGCAGCGGCCATTGGGGCAGCGGTGACCCCGAATGTCTCTTCCAGGGTCTTAACCAGCTCTGATAGCTCAAGGACAGTCATTTCCTTGATAGCGGCCACCACATCGTCTTTGCTCATCGCCTTGGCTTCCTTCTTGGCAGCCGTAGCGCGCTTCTTAGGGGCCTTTTCTTCCTCTGCGGTCATCTCACCAGCCTCCTCCTCTTGCTTTTCTGGGGCATCCTTGGCGGTTGCTTCGTCGCTAGACATCTGTTATTCCTCCCAGTTGTTGAATTCTGGCATTCAGTACTGTATTGAGGCCACGCAGGTTGGCGCTGAGCACGTTCTGCAGTGAAAAGATGGGGCTGAGTAGCAATCCCAGTAGCTTGCCTCTCAATACCTCTATGGAGGGCAAGAAGGCGAGGCTTCTTACTTGCTCGGAGCCGACTAGCTGGCCATCAATGAGCCCTCCCTTTATGCTGAGGGTCGTTTTCGAAATGCGGATGTAGGCGGTCAGGGCCTTCGCCAGTTGAGTGATATCCTCACGGCTAAAGGCGAGCGCTGTCGGTCCTGTGAGCAATTGGGAGAGCCCTTGTTTGCCTGCGTTTTCAGCAGCGAATTTGGCCAGACTGTTTTTGACAACGTGGTATTCGGTGCCTATGTTTCGTAGCTGGTGTCGTAGTTCCGACATCTCGGCAACCGTTAGCCCACGGTAGTCGGTGGCGATTATAAATCTGTTCTGGGAGAGCAGTTCAGCCAGTTGGTCAACAGTTTGGAGCTTTTTCTTGGTGGTCATCGCTTTTGTCCCCCTACTAATAAAGAAGAGTCCTCAGTGCCTGCAGCCCAAAGGACTCCTCTTATTCAAGAAGAATTGCCTCGGCAGGCACAGGTTTAAGCCACTGCGGCACCTGCTGTCTATGGCGTTATTCAATTCTATTCCCTCTTCCTCGAAGGGAGAGGCCAGGTGAGGGTGATTCCCCCCTCCCCTTGATCCCCTCCCGCCAGGGG
This sequence comes from uncultured Dehalococcoidia bacterium, assembly GCA_964449845.1. Taxonomy (GTDB): domain Bacteria; phylum Chloroflexota; class Dehalococcoidia; order SZUA-161; family SZUA-161; genus SOKG01. The sequence goes on along the minus strand of CAYVES010000169.1, from coordinate 3,959 downwards.
AGGGGAATTACAAATAATCTCGCAGTCAACTATTATTTCAGCGGCCGGGCACACCGAAAATGCCCATGCTACACATAAAGGTGCCTGGATGTCCTCCCTGGTTATGAGCTATTCCCAGTTCAACGTTCTTAAGCTGGCGGGATGGCTCTTCGGCTTTGCCCTGGACCTGCTTGTATATCTCGTAAACTTCTCTGATGCCGCTGGCTCCAATGGGGTGGCCGAACGACTTCAGGCCGCCGCCGGCATTGAAGGCGACCTCGCCGTCCAAAGCAAACGTGCCAGCTTCGATATCGTGTTTAGCTGTTCCACGCTCGCAGAAGCCCATAGCCTCATAGCACATGAGCTCGGCGATGGAGAAGCAATCGTGACACTCCACTAAATCGATCTCTTTGCGTGGGTCTTTGATTCCGGCCTGCTGATATACCTGCTGGGTTGCCCTGTAGGTTTCCTCCCAGTGCACCCAGTCATAATCGGTCATCATCTTGCCGCAGCCGGGCCCTGCCGAATTGCCCAATGCCTTGACGGTGATATAGTCCTTCCTGAATTTCGGCGCGTCCTCAGCACGGCAGAGGATGGCAGCGGCGGCACCATCGGTTACCCCGCAGCAGTCATAGAGTCCCAGAGGCCAGGCGATTATGGGGGCGTTTAGAGCCTGTTCCACTGTTATCTCACGGCGCAGGTGGGCCTTGGGATTGCGGGCACCATTATAGTGGCTCTTCACCGAGATCATAGCGAGGTGCTTTCTCTCCGCCCCGTACATAGCGAAGTACTTGGTGGCTGCCATAGCATAGCGCCCCGGTGGGGTCGCCTGGAGTCCAAATACCGGATTTACACCCCCCACTGGCTCACCGGAAGGGAGACCCCCGATGCCTCGGTCCTTGGTCTTTTCAAAGCCAACGCAAAGGACGAGGTCATAAGCCTTGGCAATCAGTGCATAAGTAGCTGCCCTAATGGTCTCCAGGCCGGTGCCACAAAGGTTCTCCACCCTGGTAATGGGGATATAATCCAACTTGAGGGGATAGGCAAGGCTTTGGCCGCCAGCGAACCCAAGGGTGCCCGACCATGCCGCCTGGATATCTTGGGGTCCGACCCCGGCATCTTCGAAAGCTTCGTAGGCCGCTTCGACAACCAGGTCCCAGGCGCTGCAATCCCAGCGCTCCCCGAATTTACTGCAACCCATACCTACGATAGCGACTTTATCCTTAATGCTTTCCATCTTTCAGCCTCCTTGGGCCATTCGCAGAGGACGGCATTTCCAGTAATAGTTGCGGATACCGCGTTCGCTGTGCATCCATCTGAAGGTGAGCTCGACCGGCATCTCGTCTTCAACCTTATCAGGGTCGCGGTCTGTCATCTGGGCGTAGAACCTTCCTCCCTCATCGAAGTCGAGGATACATAAGATGATCGGGGAGTCGAGGCTAGGTCCGAGGAAATCCTTGCTGTAGGTGAAAAGCTTGGCGCTTCTCTCCGCGAGGCGGATCTCCTCGAACTGGTCCTTGCTCTGGCAGTACATGCAGACCCTTTGCGGCGGGAAGTTGATATTGCCGCAGACCAGACATTTCCCGCCACGGCAGTTGATGTTCCACCTGCGATCCCGCCACGAGATAGTGGCTGCGGACTGATTCTCCCAATGAGCCCATCCCTGGAGGAGGCCACGGTAGCGCAGGTACTTGTCGTAGTTAGGCAGAGCCATCTTTGATGGCAAGTGGTATTTTATCCCTCGGCGATCTCTTACCTTTTCTATCTCCTCAGTGATGGTGAGGATGAAGGCATCCGCGCCATCACCGTAGTTAGCGACCAGCATCTTGTCACCAGACTTTGCCTCTTCCAGGGCGGCGACCAGCATCATAAGTGTATAAGCGGCGCCGGTATTGCCTACCGTTGAGAACATGTTGTCTTGAAGTTGGGTATTGGCGTCAATGTTGAGCCTTCTTGCCAATTGCTGATGTCTCCTGGCATCGAAAGCGTAGAGGACAACCTTGGAGAAATCGGCTGGCGTCAGCCCGCATCTCTCCATGATGTCCGTAACGGCCTGATGAGTGTTTTCCAGATAGCCGTGGGTGATGATGAAGCGGTCCTCCCATGATCTGACGAAAGTATCGCCATCCAATCGCCACAGGTCCATTATGTCGTCATAGTGTGTATGACTTGCATCAACGCTTGCGATTACGTCAGAGTCACCCAGAAGGATGGCAGCGGCTCCGTCTCCAAATGCCCCTTCGTACTCAGTGGAAGGCTGCCCCGATCGGCAATCTGAGGCAACTACCAGAACCTTTTTTGCCGAGCCAGCAGCGATGGCATCCAGGGCAGCTCGCATGGCAATGGTTCCCGCTCTCAGGGAATTGGCAAAGTCGGCGGTTATGGTGCTGCGCCCGAGGTCGAGTGCTTCAGCGACCAGGTTGGCACACTGCTTCTCTTTGTAAGGAGTCGTGGTGGAAGCTAGAAATAAGCCTTCGACTTCAGCCCGGTCAATGCCTCGCAGACAATTGTTGCCGGCTTCTACTGCCATGGTAATGCTGTCTTCATCGAAGTTGGCGACCGCTTTCTCTCCGGCGAGAGGCATGCCGCCCCATGTTAGCCAGATTAGATCACGGCTCAGTCGGTAAATGGGTATGTAAGCGCCGTAGGAAACAATCCCTGCCATTTAGTCTCCTTTCACAAAGTCATGCCCCGCTATCTGCTGTGGCTGAACTGGGAACAAAGCCGACCGTTAAGCGGTAGTCAGGGAAAGGGTAGGAGCCAGATCAAGCCTAATTCCAGGTCCCATTGAGGTCGTCAGCGAGGCACTCCTAACAAATTGACCCTTGGCGCCGCTGGGCTTTGCCCTGACCACAGCATCAACTATTGCAGCCAGGTTCTCCAGTAGTTTCTCGTCATCGAAGCTGATCTTGCCTAGCGGCGTATGGATGATGGCGGTCTTGTCCAACTTGAATTCCACCCGGCCTTTGCGAGTGTCTGCAATAACATGGGGGAGATCGCTGGGTTGTGCGACGGTGCCTGATTTAGGATTTGGCATCAGTCCTCGTCGTCCCAAGACCTTGCCCAGTTTGCCGATCCTGGGCATCATATCTGGGGTGGCGATAGCGACATCGAATTCGAGCCAGCCATCCTCAATCTTCTTAATCAACTCGTCCCCGCCGATATAGTCGGCTCCAGCGTCCCGGGCGGTCTTTTCTGACTCGCCTTGAGTAAAGACCAAGACTCGCACCGCCTTGCCCAGGCCGTTAGGCAAGAGAGCTACTCCACGAACTTGCTGGTCAGCATGGCGGGGGTCAACCCCCATACGCAGATGGAGCTCGACTGTCTCGTCGAATCCGGCGTAGGACACCTGCTTAGCGAGGCTGATCGCCTCTTGGGGATGATATGTCTTATTCCTATCCACCTTAGTCAGTGCTTCAAGATGCTTTTTACCGTGTTTCCCCATGCTACCCCTAGCTTATGATGTTGATACCCATGCTTTGTGCTGTACCTTCTACCATCTTCATGGCCCCTTCGAGATCGATGGCATTCAGGTCTTTGAGTTTGAGTTCGGCAATCTCGCGGATCTTCTCTCGCGGAAGGCTGCCGATTTTATTCCGCCTGGGATTGTCAGTTCCCTTTTCCAAGCCCAACGCTCTTTTCAGCAAATCGGCCGCAGGTGGTGTCTTGGTGACGAACGTGAAGGAGCGATCTTCATAGATAGTTATCTCCACAGGAACAATCGAGCCTGCTTGGGATGCAGTCTGGTCGTTGTATTCCTTGCAGAAGGCCATGATATTAACTCCGTGTTGCCCCAGGGCAGGGCCAACGGGTGGAGCCGGGGTCGCCTTCCCCGCTTCTATCTGAAGTTTGACTACTGCCTTGAGCTTCTTTGCCATTTTTCCAACCTCAATTAAGCACCAAATCCGAAGCACGAAATCCTAAACAATATCCAATGTTCAAATTTCAAGCGTAGCGTTGCCACTCCTGTGGCAACGAAT
>CAYVES010000168.1:0-5206 GCA_964449845.1 uncultured Dehalococcoidia bacterium | reverse complement strand
CCACGTTGAGCCGGGCCAGGGAGTTCACCCGGTAGACCCCGCTCTCCTTCCCATCAACCAACCCCTTCCAGCCCACTTTTCTCAGGAAGGGGAACTTCAGATAGGACCAGGGCTCGGTATGCTCCGCTATATGCTCCAGATAGTCAGCAGCCTTAAACTTGGCGGTCTCTTTTCCCTCGGGGTCAACTACACGGATATCGCCCTCGTAGAAGTTCACCTTGTTGTTAGCATCCACCATGCCCATGTAGTAGCTGTTCATGGTGTAGATATCGCCCGTGATCAAATCGACATATTCCTTGTTAGCCAGTACCAGGTCGTCGAACAGCTTCAAGCCGAATTTGCCAAACTCGACCAGGCTCTTGGCCTTCTCTTCAAAATCACGCCGTTCATCCTCAGTGATCGCTTTGCTCATCCCTCCCGGCAGGCCGCAGACGGGATGGGTTGCCTTGCCCCCTATGGTTGCCTGGATGTCTTGAGCATAGGCTCTGTGTTTTATCACCTCGCCGCCAACCTCAAGCCCGACCTTGTCTATCAGACCCAGGATGTTCCTCTGGGCGGGGTCGGCGGTGGGGCCCACAACGAAATCGGGGGCAGCCAGCGCGTAGAAGTGAGCTATGTGAGAATGGAGCATGTGAGCGCAGTAGAATAGCTCCCTTAGCTTCTTGGCTGCCGAAGGAGGGTCAACATGGTAAACTGCGTCGGTGGCCTTGGTGGAGGCCATATGATGGGCCCCGGGGCAGACGCCACAGATTCGAGGGGTTATGCGAGGCAGTTCCTCAACCGGTCTTCCCTCACAGAACTTCTCAAAGCCACGTAGCTCGGGTATCTGGAGGTAAGCGTTCTCGACATCGCCATCGTCATTGAGGAAAATCTCTATCTTGCCGTGGCCTTCCAGCCTGGTTATAGGGTCGATAGTTATCCTTCTCATCGCCCTATCACCTCCAACGCTGGTTCCACCGTTGCAGGTGGCGCCTTCGCCAGGGGCATCCTCTTCCGCCTCAATAGGGAATCGGCGAGCCCAAACCTGTAGAGGGTGCCCGCGGGATCGACTATCTCGTCCACCATCCTGGCGATCTCTGCCTCGCTGTTGGTTTGATAAATGGAAGCAATGGCGCTAACCAGCTTCGCTCCCTGATCATAAACCCCCGCTGGTGGTCCGAAACAGCCGCGGCAGGGCATGTTGGCCTTGATGCACCTGAGCCCACAGCCACCCCTGGTAGCAGGGCCCATACATAGTATCCCTTGTTCCAGGAGGCACCGCTCAGGGTCAGGAATGATCTCGTGAGGACGATAGATTTTGGTGATCTTCTTCTCCTCTTTCTTTCGGTCGCACTCATCGCAGAGCGTCTTGTCCGAGGCGATCACGGCACCGGGAGGGGGCAACTGACCGGTAGCAAGAGCATCAACTACCTTCAGGATGAGGTCCACCGGTGGCGGGCAGCCGGGCACGAAGTACTCCACATCCACCACCTGAGCCAGGGTCAACACCGTATCGAAGAACTCCGGCAATTCCAGTTCATTTCCGTCAACCTGCGTTATGGTCTGGGGAAAGGCCCTGTCTGGATTATCGTTTGAAGGTGCCTCCACATAGGCTCTCTCGAATATCTCGGCGCGGTTGGTGAAATTGCCCAGCGCTGGTATGCCGCCGAAGCAGGCGCAGGAGCCAAAAGCCACCATCGTCTTGGACTTGTCGCGAAGCAACCTGGCGATCTTCTCCTGCTCCGAATTCCTCACTGCGCCATTAAACAGACAGACATCGATAGCGTTATCCTCCATGGCCTCAACGTGATGGTATTTGAAGTCCAGGGCGATTGGCCAGAGCACAATGTCCGCTATCTCGGCCACATCCAATATCTTTTCGTTCACATCGAGGACGGCGACATCGCAGCCGCCGCAGCTTGCAGCCCAGTAAAGAGCCAGTTTTAGCTTAGCCATTTCCCCCTCCGTCATTATAGCTAACAGGGCCAAGCTCTCTTATTCGCTCCGTCATCTCGTCAACGATGGATGCAAAGCGATCTCCCTCCGAAGCGGAAACCCATTCCAACCTCACCCGCTCCTCCTCGATCCCCAATTGGGCCAGCATCTTCTTAAGCAATGGAATACGCCTTGCTGTCTTCTCATTACCTTCCAGGTAATGACACTCTCCGAGGTGTCAGCCACAGACCAGTATACCGTCGGCCCCGGCCTCTAGAGCCTTGAGCACGAAGGTGGCGTCCACCCTTCCGCTGCACATTACCCTTATTACCCGCACATTGGGGGCATACTTCCTGCGCGAGGTGCCTGCTAGGTCAGCGCCAGCATAGGAACACCAATTGCACAGGAACCCTACAATCTTTGGTTCAAAGCTCATACTAACACTCCTTGAATAAAAATGCTAGCAACGTGTGCTGAGGAATGCTTGCCTTCCCCAGCAGACTACAGGGCAAGCTCGACGGCTTCCAGGGTTAGCTCTCTATCCGTAACTGTTCTTAGCGGGGGCGCAGTGCTCACATCCATCCCAGGCTCATGTTTGAAGATGCCTGCCAGCTCTCTATTGAGCATAAAAATCAACAGGGAAAGTGGCAACTCCATGGGGCAGGCATCCTGGCACTGACCACAGTTGACGCAGGAGTCCATGACGTGGACAGCCCTGACCATGGGGAACAAGGGGTCGGGCGGCACCTCTCCAGCGCTCACCATGCCTCTATTTGCCTCCAGAGAGCAGTCCTTACAATAGCAAATGGGGCAAGCATCCCGGCAACCAAAGCACTTGATGCACTGGCCGAACTGCCCGAACCAGAAGTCGAATCTTTCCTCCGAGCTCATCTGTCTGAAGCGGGCGAAATCCTTTTCCTGCCAGTTGTGTGCCGCCTCAATTGCCGCTTCATCCTTCTTTTTTCGCGTCTCTACTGCGGCATCGTCTGCCTTTTCCAGGCTTATGACGCCAGCCTTCACCGCTTCCTCGATGAGGCCGGAGCCTTTGTCGGAGCAAACCTCGATGAAAGTTGTCTGATTATTCTTGGTCCCCCACTTGCCACAAGCGACGTCTGCCATGGTAGGGATATTGGTCTCACATCTGCGGCAGTTCTCCCTCCTCCCGTATCCTTTCTCCTCCAGTTCCGCTAAATCCCACTCCTTCTCTGTGCCATCCCTCAACACGATAGTGAGTTTGCCATCTTCGATATCTTCCCCGACGACGTCGGAGGGGTCCAGCCCGAACTCTTCTGCCATCATCCGCTTCGCCTTTGCTGAGGGCAAGGTGCCCGTGCAGTTTATACCGATGAGGAACAGGTTATCGAGGTTGACCTGCGTCCGCTTGGCGAGCTCGATAATGGCCTTGGCGTCGCACGGCTTGCACACGACTGCTATCTTCAGGTTGGCTGCCCCATCCAAGTACTGCTTAAGGCAGCGGGCGATGTTAGGGGAGACACAATGCAACGCCCCCGCAACCCCGATTACTTCCTGCGGATCGGTGATCAAGACGGGGATACCATCATACCTGTTGCCACCCCTGGCCTTTACTGTCAGCACCGCAGCCGCCCTTTTGCTTTCCAGAGCAAACCTGAGCAGTGCGCTGACCACACCCCCATTTTCCGCCCCCTCCACTACCGCCTGATCCGTGGCGCGGGCAATGTACATATCCCTTTTCATCCCTTGACCTCCATCTTAACCGAACATACCTTCGTCTCTGCACACTTACAACCGGGGTCTAGGGCTGGATTGGTCAGCACATTGGCGAGGGAATCGGGAAAATGAAATGGGACGAATACCAGCCCCGGTGGCACGCGGTCGGTCACCCTGGCTTCAGCCTCAATGCTGCCACGCCTGGTGGTTAACGTGACTACATCCTTCTCTTTGATCCCTTCCCTGGTTGCGTCGTGGGGGTTGACTTCTACGAAGCCTCGCGGGACCTCATCGAGTAGCTTGGGGGTCCTCCGTGTCATGTGGCCAGTATGGTAGTGGAAGATGCTTCTTCCAGTAGTCAAAAAGTAGGGGTACTCTTCATCGGGCACTTCTGCCGGGGGCTTGTACTCCACTACCATGAAGTGCCCCTGGCCATCGGGGGTGTTGAACTTCTCCAAGAACATTGTGGGCGTCCCCGGGTGGTCCTCCGCCGGGCAGGGCCAGTGGATGCCAGCGATGGCCTGCTCCAGCCTTTCGTAGGTTATACCCTTATACTGGGGCACGCAGCTTCTTATCTCTTCAAATATCTCCCCAGACGAGGTAAAGCCAAATTTATCGCTGTGGCCCATCCTCTCGGCCAACTGGCATATGACCCACCAGTCGGGCTTGGCCTCACCAGGGGGTTCGATGACCTTATTTATCTTCTGTACCCGCCGGTCTATCCAGGTATGGGTGGCTTCGCGTTCCACCCAGGTTGCCGCTGGCAGGACTACATGGGCCAGCTTGCTTATCTCGGTGGGGAATATATCCTGAACCACCAGGAAATTGAGCTTCTCCAGAGCCTTCCTCAGATTATTGACGTCGGGTACTACCATCAGGGGGTCGGCACCCACAATGTAAAGGTAAGAGAGGTTGTACAGCATGTCAATGTAGGTGAGGCCAGGCTTGGTGGGCAGGTTCTCCACCTTCCAGGCATCCTCGAAGAACTTAGCTGATTCCTCGCCCACGCGCTTGAACCCGGGGTAGAAAACGCAAAGGCAGCCCATATCACCGCTGCCCTCGCCATTTATCTGGCCCCTCATGGAGTTTATCCCGCTGCCTGGCTTGCCGGCATGCCCGCAGAGAAGGGCCAGGTCTGCATGCACCTTAACATTATCGGCGCCAACATAGTGTTGGGATATGCCCTGGTCATACAGTATGCAACCCCGCTCCGCCTTGGCATAGGTGATGGCTGCCTCCTTCATCTTCTCCAAAGGTACGCCGGTGAGCTCCGCCGCCTGCTTCAAGTCTACCTTGGAGAGAAACTCGCGTAGCGCATCGAAGTCCGCGGTGCGCGATGCGATGAAGTCCTTGTCCTCCAGCCCCTCGTCCAAGATGATTTTCATCATGGCGTTTATCAAGGCCGCATCCGTGCCTGACTTCAACTGGAGGTGGATGTCGGCCAGGTACCTTGCCGTGTTGGTCTTTCTGGGATCGGTGTAGATCACCTTGGCACCCTTGGCCTTGGCTCGTGCCACCCTTCTGGCGATGATGGGGAAGGTCTCCCTGAGGTTAACGCCGGCAAGAAAGATGCAATCAGCATTCACAATCTCTTCCTGGCTGG
>CAYVES010000167.1:0-5248 GCA_964449845.1 uncultured Dehalococcoidia bacterium | reverse complement strand
TCTCACTATATCTCCAGCGGCCTGGGTGCTGCGAACACTCCGTGCGGGTCTGGGTCCGGATTGCTACGTATGAGCCGACTGCCTTCGTCTTCCCGATCTATACTCGCTTTACCCGGTCACCTCAAGGGCCATGAGTATACTCAAGGCTTTGTCGAAGCCCTGTTGAGTTAGTTTGTAGCCACCCTTTTCCCGGTGGACGAGTTTTGAATTCCAGAGTCTGCTCAGACGGTTGGAGATGGCACCTTTTGAGCGTCGGTCCATTGATTTCTGGATTTGCTTTAGGGGGACGCACTCAGGGTAGTGGCTATGGAGGAGGACCAGGAGTTCCTTTTCAATGGTCAGGCTCCCATAAACAGTCTTCCTGTCACCAAAGTCCTCGACTACCAGGGAAATGGGCATCTGAATAAAGTCGACCATTTTGCCTGCCGATGATTTGTCACTGCGCATGGTATGCCTCACGATTTCTGAGAGTATCCATTGGCACGCAGAATAGGCATACCTTAAATCATACAGGTTTGGATCGACCAATCCCTTATGAAGGATGTTGCGCCTGTTTCTCAGCGTGTAGCAAGACCGACCAATGCGTGCGCAGCAAATCCTGAGATCGTCGGGGAGATTGCTTGATCGCGACTCCAGGTTCTTCAGATACGCGTCAACATCCGGTTTGCTGTCGTAGCTGCTGCGTTCGACAAACTGCAGTACCTGTACTACGGTCTCAACAAACTTGCCAAAACTAGCGCGCCCGAGGGTTGCAGTCTTGCAATCGTTGCGTAGCTCAACAAACTCCCGGACAAGATCCTCAGACAAGGAACGATCAATGTGCATAGATAATTCCGATGCTAAGTCGTCCGGTCTCATTAGGCCTCATCTTCCACCGCAGTGAGCAATCTCTGAACTGCCTTGATGCCTTCCGTCGTGACTTTGTATTTCTTTCTAGCCTGCTTTGTTGATCCTTCCTTCCTCGTCTTAATCATCAACTTAGGTTTCCTCTCTATTGATTGACTGATTGCGTCGGTCACGTTTTTGACACCATGACCCAAATGATGTAGCTCCTTATTGATTTCTGCGCTAGTAAGGTCACCCTTGCCAAATTTCTCTTGAAGAAATGCCCCGACAACCAATACTTTATCCCTCTCTTTAGTGGGACTTGCACGCTCAAAAATAGCGGCGACCGAGTTGAATGACGAAATGTCCCAATGGCGTGGTTCTCCAGTCTTGTCCTCTGGTTCGCCTAAGCCAAGTGCCCTTGACTTAATGGGGGCAAGAGAAAACCTATCTACCAGCCAGTTAATAACTCGAAGTTTTGCCTGGTCGTCCTCAAGTAGGCTCAATGATTGATAAGCATCATTCATCACTTTGAGCTCGGTATCCTCGTTCATGTTCCACTTCCTCCTAAAGTTTACTTGGAAACATACCATCATGAAATTAGGAAAAATGCAAGCGGAAGATTAATGAACATTGGCAAAAAGGATAATAAAACTGTGGGCGCGGGTAGTCAGCTATGTTTCAGACACATTGGTTTGGGTTAATGACTATGTCTTAAGTGGGTCCTCAGTTATCCCTCAACTGTTTTGGGTCGAGCAGGTTTCGTTCGATCAAGGCCTTGCGGATCTCGTCGAGGGGTACATCGTCGAAAAGCCCGCGGTCCAGCAGGTATTCGATGTGCGGCTTGCCATCCAGATTGTGAGAGTGAAACCTGGCATCATTGCGGCCGTCGAATTCCACTGGGATGAGTCTATTCTCTTGACACATCTTCAGGTCGAAAGCCGGAGTCGCCTTGACCCATTTTCCCCCGAGGTGCAGCTCTACGTAGCCATGCCAGGGGAATATGTTGCTCTTCAGGATCTTAAGCACTCTGGGTGGCACGAGGTGGTTCCTGATCTTGGCACAACCGAGCCGCGCCGGAATTCCAGCGGCACGGGCCAGGGCAACCAGGAGCACCGCCTTTTGAACACAGTACCCCTTACCCCTGGCGAGGGTGTTGCTGGCCCGAAAGTGTTCCGGCATGTGCTTTGGCACGTAGAGATTGTATGAAATCCCGTCTCTCACGAAGTAGAACAGGGCTTTGGCCTTTTCCATAGCATCCTCTTTCCCTTGGGTCAATTCTCGGGCCTTCTCTTTTATTGACTCGCTGTCGGAGTCAAACGTGGACGTTGGCTTCAAGTATTTATCCAAAGTTCCCCCTTGATACCTGGTGAGCAGTAGGGTAGGTGCAGCGCAGCGAAACCCACCCCTCATTCTTCTGCAAAGTGTTTGTGGTTCTAAAGAAGTTCCTTCTCACTGGTCTCGATGGCCCGCTGTAGTTCAGCCGCGAGTTCAGGCGGCAGTCCTTCAATGTCGACGTGCAGGAACCCCCTTACTATGGTCGCTGTAGCTTCATCTCGTGTAAGCCCCCTTGCCATGAGATATTCCACTTCCTCTTCAGCGATCTTGCCTACTGCCGCTTCGTGTGACAGGTCTACGCCGGCTAAATCCCCCTTGAGCTCTGGGATAGCATGTATCGCCCCTTGCCCTGAGAGAATCAACCCACGGCATTCCAGGTGGCCCTTGACATCGGGAGCACTGCCTGCAATGTAGCCTCTGGCGATGATATTGCCCCCGGTGCTTATAGCCCGAGATATGATCTCTGTCCGGGAGGCTTTGCCATTGAGTAAGACTCTGGAGCCTACGTCCAGATTAGAGCCGGGAGGAGCAACAAGAACGCTGCTGAACCTGACAATGGCGTTTTCGCCGACGCAGCGGGCTGCTGGATACATCTGGAGTGTGCGCACCGGTTTCATGCATACGAAGTTGCTGAGGAATACTCCGTCTTCTTCAACGATGGCACCGCTGCGGGGACGTACCGCTATTTCTGGAGACCAGTTATGAATCATGGTGAAGGTTATCCTTGCTCCCCGCTTTATGTAGAACTCGGAGACGCCGAGATGCAGCCCTGAGGCCTGCATTGGGGTGCTGGTGCAACCGGTGATGATGTGCAGCTCAGAGCCCTCCTCGGCGATGATGATGTTATGCACCTTCTGTGCCAGGTTGCTATGTGCGAGGTAGAGACACGCCTGAACAGGATAGATGGCCCTTACTCCGGGAAGCGCTCTTATGAAGTAGCCGCTGTATTGATCAAGCTCGACATGAGCGGTGTACTTATCGGCGTCGATACTCACCGCGCGCCACCAGTAATCATCAAGCCAGTCATGAGTTTCGAGAGCGTGGGCGATGCCCATTACCTCCACCCCATCCTGTCTTGATGAGCTGTGAACCACGGATTGGTCTACCTGGACAAAGGTGCCCCCCCTCTGGCTCAGATCATCTAGGGTAACCCCTACCTGGACCATCTGCGCTTTCTCCTCAGGTGAGAACTGAGATGGCTCTTCCTGGTAAGAGTGTTCCTGGACGCTTGCTGAATAGGCTGTTACGTCGATGTCCTCGCCCAGAGCTGCCTTCTTATCGAGCGCTTTTTCAGCTAGCTCCTTCCTTTTCCTGGATGATGCCAGTCGTTCCGAAGCAGACATTTTACGCATCCCTCATAACCGTTTTCTTTGATTGAATCCAATACCTCAAGGGCTTCTCGCTCACAGGGAATCGTGCCGTTTAGGAGCACATAACCTTTGCTGGCGTGGACATAGTCCAGGATATGGCCAGTGTGGGTTATTATCAGGCAAGAGCGCGTCCGAGTGCGATGGAGGTCTTTCTGCAGCAGTTCGTTGATCATCTGACCGATGAGAGACATATTAACCAGGTCGACTCCGGACTCAGGCTCGTCAAGGAGAACCAGGTCTGGAGCCTGGGCAAGAAGTTGTAGCAGCTCTGAGCGTTTGATTTCACCTCCGGAGAATCTGTAGTTTATTTCCCGCTCCATCAGCTCAACCATGTTTAGTCTCTCCGCAAGTCTGCCGACCGTATCGCCATCCTCGCTTCCACCGCTTTCCAGGCAGGCGGTAACCATGTCGTGTGTCCTGACCCCACGTACTACCGGAGGGCGCTGAAAGGACATGCCGATGCCCAGGCGCGCTCGTTCGTCCAAAGACATTCCGGTTATATCCTGATCCTTGAACATGATCTGCCCCTTAGTTACCCGGTAGCGAGGGAAGCCCATTATCGCCATCAACAGAGTGGTCTTGCCGCCACCGTTGGGGCCGAAGATGGCATGGGTCTCACCAGCCCCAATTGAGAGATTAATATCGTGCAGAATCTCCTTGCCTTCCACCTCCACAGTCAAATCACGAATCTGCAGCATGTCACCCTCCCACCTAGCGTTCTTGTCTCACGACAATGGTATCATCCTATGTTGAACCTTCTACGGTTCACAATTGATCTCGGGTACCAGTGACAACAAGTTCATCTCAATAATCACGTAGCTGGTGATGCCTACGGCTACAACAAGAAGAAAGGCATGCACTATCTGCAGAAACCGTCGTAGGGGGCTCACCGCGCCTACTATTATAGAATAGCCCCATTACTATCTAATGGCAATCCTCTGGCTCGCCGGATACCGCGAAGATAGCAGTAGCGGGTAGACTTGACATAAAGAAGCACCACAGAGAATTCCCCGAACCACAAGGGCCTCGCCTTGCTATCAAGGTTTAGCAGTTGCCCACAGCGTCTGTGCAAACCTTCGCTTTGATGCTCAACGTTACTATTTTCCTATCAGAGAATACCCAAAGTGGTCATTGTGCGCCCAATTGCGGGCGTGCTAGTCTTTTCTCAGATCCCAAGGAGCGCTTTCATTGAGAAGTTCGACGGAATAATACCGGGAAGCGTCTCGACTGGGTGGACACACAGATAAGTTTCGATGCCAAAAACGTGAGAGGGAACGAATATGGAACAACGCGTGAAGCAGACCCGGGTCGAAAGCCTGATGACTGCCCGGCAGGTAGCTGAGTTCCTGCAAGTCAGCGTGTGCACCATAGGGCGCTGGAGTCGCAAAGGAGCGCTGAAGTTCTACCGCGTGGGTGGTCGCGGTGATATGAGATATCGACTCAAGGATGTTCTTAGTTTCCTAGAGGAAACCAGCTCTCACTCAGGAGCAGACACCACGGCTGAGAAGGTGCCAGTTCGGCCCAACACAGACAGACCCTCTGTTCCAAACAGGAAGGCCAGTCGTGGCGAAAAAAGCCAGCTCGTGCGAAATACAACTCGCTTAACTGCCGCTGGGTAGAAAACAGCATCTTGACCCGGAAGGGCTGACTGGGAAAGGGGGAATCATGAAGGCGTTGATTATTGAAGATGCCCCGGAGATCGTGGAGTCTATTTC
>CAYVES010000166.1:0-5250 GCA_964449845.1 uncultured Dehalococcoidia bacterium | reverse complement strand
AAGGCAATCAGGATGATCGCCGTTTCCAGGCCGGTGATGCCTCTCTCATCCCTGCGCAGGGTCTTGTACAATCCTTTAAGCATCTCTATCCCTCCTTTTCCTTTCTTCTTTACGGCATTGCCGTTAGTGCAGTATCATCACTGAGTCAAGGGCAGCAGGAGTCGTCCGCTCGATAACGAGCGCACTGCCAACAGGAGGCTTGACCTCAAGGGTGAAGGTATGATAGGTACCGACGGTCTCACCTGCCCCTGTCATATCCACCGTGATCTCAAACATCTCCCCTGCCTCCACCAGATCGTCATCGTCTCCGTAGCCCTGGAAGGCCTTGGTCCACTCCAGCTCCTCCGCACGAGCAGTTGAGGTGGAATAGGAGATGACGGTGACATTGTTGCCCGTGGTATCCGTAAGGTCGATGGCCTCGCCATCCAGGGCGTTGCTCACGGAGAATATGACCTGCGTAACTGCGGTTGCGTTAGCCTTGGCAACCACATCGCCCTTCAGCTCCAACGTGGACCTCGCCTGCTCCAACCCAGTGTAGACCGCCTCCTGACCCTTCTGGGACGAGAATATCCCAGCCGACAACACCGTGTAGGCGAAGACCGAGGCCACAACCACGAAGGCAATCAGAATGATCGCCGTCTCCAGGCCGGTGATGCCTCTCTCGTCCCGATGCATCTTCCCAGTCAGTTTCTTCAACATGCTTATCCCTCCTTTTCAGTTTCGTGCCACTTCTTATCACAGCCTGCACGTGGCCCCGCAGACTGACTCAACTCTCCACCTAGTGTTTGCCCATCACCATCACCTCCCCCTGACCTTTGCCTTCTCCTCTCGTATCATAAAGAAAGGCCAAGACATCTTGTTCCCGGTACCTCCAATCGCCGCGGCCTCCAACCCTGTAGGCCGTGAGCTTTCCGCTGCGACTCCAGCGCCTGACCGAGCTAACGTGCACTCTCAGGTACTCAGCAACTTCTTCACACGTCATGATCTCTTTTCCGTCCCGCTTATTTACAGCGCTTACTTTATTTCTTTTGTTTGCTCTCTTACTCACGATTCCGCCCCTTTCCTACTGTTCCTCCACCATACTTCGAAGAACTAAAGTGGCTATTCTCTACGAATCCGCTACTTTTAAGAGCAATACGATACATCTTGACGCAATCATAGCCACTGTGCACTACAGCCACAATCACCTAGCAGTACCGAACGGAGTAGGAAAATAGTCCTGCCCTGTTAAACGGTAATGCCCTTGTAAATAGTCACGTACTTCTCAATAGTCACGCCCTGTCGTATTGACACCCCTTGAAGGTAGTACTTTGGCACTAAGGTGTCGCGACTAACAGGGGGGTGAACTACCCAGTACCACTGCCCGTCAAGGCAGTCGCCTTGGCGGCGCTGGATTACTCTGGGCGTGACGCCCACTAACCAGAAGTGTTCCACGGCTTCCTCCAGGAGCTTCCTTTCCCGTCTCCTTGAGACCCGCCCCTGCCAAGCAGACCGAACCAGGCACCAGACCGCTACCTCTTTGCCGCTACGAACAGAAAGTGTATAATCTGGAATCAGTAGGCACGTTAGTCCGCAACAGCTCAGAAGCCTGCGCAAGCTGTTAGCACACACGATTACGCGATGGAGGATTACTGTGAGCATCATAGAAACCAGCCAACTGACCAAGGTCTTCCCAGGCGGCATCAGGGCGGTTGACGGCGTCGATTTTGAGGTTAAAGCAGGCGAGGTCTTCGGATTTCTGGGCCCAAACGGCGCCGGCAAGACCACCACTATCAAGATGCTCAACACACTCATCCAACCTACTTCGGGAACCGCAATGGTAGCCGGCTTCGACGTTATCAAGTACCCAGCCGAGGTGCGCAAGCGCATCGGCTACGTAGCGCAGGACATAGGGGTAGATGAGTACGCCACCGGACGCGAAAACCTGACGCTGTATGGCCACTTCTACCGGCTGGATGGTCCCACCATCAGGCAACGGGTGAAGGAGATATTCGAACTGGTTGACCTGACCGGCTACGAGGACAAGAGGGTCTCCACGTACTCCGGAGGTATGCGCAAGCGGCTCGATATCGCTATGGGGCTTATCCACCGGCCCGAGGTAATGTTCCTAGATGAGCCAACAGTGGGTCTTGACCCGCAGACCAGAACTCACGTCTGGGACTATATCCAAGACCTAGCCAAAGCTATGGGCGTGACAATATTCCTGACAACGCACTACATGGAGGAGGCCGACCACCTGGCCGACAGAATCGCCATCATAGACCTCGGCAAGATAATCGCCATGGGCACCCCCAACGAACTGAAGCGGTCCATAGGTGGCGATGTGGTGACCCTCACACCCTGCGAAACGGGAGCCGAGGAATGCCAGGAATTCATCAGACGCACTCAGTCAGCCCTGTCCGGCAAGCCATTCGTCCTTGGAACGCAGGCAACCGATAGCGAACTAGCAGTTTATGTAAACAAGGGCGAGTCAGCGGCGCCCAGGATAATGCGTCTTCTTGCCAGCGAGGGCATCGAGGTCGAGTCACTATCCGTGTCCCGGCCGTCACTGGACGATGTGTTTCTCAAGTTCACCGGCCGCACCATCCGCGCTCAAGAGGGAACGCGTACCACCTATGCCGAGATGAAACGAAGGCGTGATAGGAGATAGCGATGAATCTTCTGAGCGATATCCAGTATCAGGTTCTACGTCACCTCAGGACACTGTTTCGCATTCGGGTGTGGATATTCATCAACCTTGTCCAGCCCATAATATGGCTGGTCCTCTTCACCCAGGTCTTCGATTCGCTGGGTGCTTCATTCGCTCACCTGCCCGGACTGGAGAACGCTAGCTATCTCCAATTCTTTGCCCCGGGAGTGGTGGTGATGACAGTGCTTTTCGGCTCGGCATGGGCAGGCATGGGCATGCTACAAGATATAGACATGGGGATACTGTCCAAGATGCTGGCCACACCTGTGACCCGGCTCTCAATCATAACAAGCCGTGTCATCGCCTCCATGGTGATGCTCGTTGCTCAAGCGCTGATAATCTTCACAATCGCTGTTATCATGGGGGTGAACATAGCAACCGGCGTGCCCGGCGTGCTGTTCTCCGTAATCCTCATCTGTCTGCTCGGGCTGGGATTCGCCGCCTTCTCCAACGGATTGGCGCTCCTTTTCAAACGACCGGAACCGCTCATGGGCGTCATCAACTTCGTTGCGCTGCCCGCAGTTTTCCTCTCGTCGGCCATGATGCCCTCTCAACTGCTGCCGGACTGGCTCAACACCGTGAGGCAGTTTAACCCGGTAGACTATGCCGTAGTCGGCGTACGCGACATGGTATTGACCGGATACGTATGGTCTGACTTGTGGCGCTCGCTGCTGGTGTTGGCCGCCTGGGCCGCGGCGGGCATAACCTTCGGCACACTGATGTTTCGCGCCAGGGCAGAATAGACAGCCCTACAAACCACCAATAGATGTACAGACATGTCCTCAATGCCCTTACTAAAAGCATTAGCCCAAGCCGGTGTTGGCCCTCGAAGGCAGTTGGCCGATGCCATACGCCAGGGCAGAGTTAAGGTGAACGGGAAAGTGGTGGAAGACTTCCGCTACCCGCTGAATGTGGAGACTGATCACGTCTCGATAGACAAGCAACCGGTTGACCTCAAGCCAAGGCAAGCAGTCTATCTCCTGCTCAACAAGCCGAAAGGCGTTCTGTCTACTACCAGCGACGAGAGGGGCCGCAGGACGGTATTTGACATCCTGCCCGAAGACTATCGCCACCTGAGATTACACCCCGTGGGACGTCTGGACAAAGACAGCACAGGCCTTTTGCTGCTGACTAATGATGGCGAACTCACCCATCGGCTGACCCATCCCAGCTTCGAGCACGAGAAGGGCTATCTGGTCTCCATCAATGCGAGGCTACCAGCAAGCGAAAAACGCAGGCTAGAGCAGGGCCTTGAGCTCGGGGATGGCATCACCCACCGTGCCATAGTCAAGGAAGTGCAAGCTAAACCGTTCAACTATAGCATAACAATACACGAGGGTAGAAAGCGGCAGGTGCGCCGTATGTTCCAGCGTCTCGGCCACCGCATCCTGGCCCTCAAGCGAGTCAGTATGGGGAGTATCCAACTGGGCGACCTCCGAGAAGGGGAGATACGCGAGCTCAGTGCACAAGAGGTGCAGTCCCTGCTAATAGATGGAACGGAGCACGCGAGATCCGCCTCACCCTGACGAGGTGAACACAATCGAACCTTTCCATTCGCCTGGGAGATAGCTGATCCACCTAAAACCAACTTGCGGTTCAGACATGAGGGAAGCAAAAGGCGATTCAAGACTCAACGGATTGATTTGGGCTGGTGGTTGCGGGTAAAATGTAAGAATGAAGCGAAGTTATGCTATCTCGATCCTATTAGTTTTGGGGCTGCTCGCGTTTTCTGCCTGCACCGGGCCTGTAGCCACCCCCACCCCAACACCCATGCCAACTCCGACAAGTACAGTTCCCCCATGCCATGCTGCCTTCTTCGCTGAGCCCACTGAGTGTGATGGGCCAAGTTGGGTACAATTCACCGAACAGTCATCGGGCAACATAACCAACTGGGAGTGGGACTTCGACGATGACAGCGTCATCGACAGCTTCGAGCAGAACCCCAAGCACTACTACAACAGGAATGGTTCCTACTCAGTGACACTCATCATCAGCGGGCCAGGTGGTGAGGATAGGCTGACCAAGGACAACTATATTGAAGTCTCCGGATGCAAGACCTGAGGAGGATAAACAGGCGCCGGTGCGGCGCCGATGCGAATGGGCCTGCCACTCAGGCTTCTTCCTCGTGCCCGTCGGGGGGTTGACCATGGGCCTCTCCGCTCGCTGCCCCTGTTTGTGTATGTGCAGCCCCACTCTTCTCACCTGACGAGTGAGGTGTTCCAACGCCCAATATCTGAGACAGCTTTCTGGCAAGTCCTTTCCGTGACCGGCGTCTGGCCTGCAACTCCGCACGAGCCTCCTGCTCACGGACAAGGGCTTCCATCGCTTCGCTATGGTACTGCTGTAGCTCTCCTGCTTGCCGCTCAACCTTTTGCTCCAGGTGAAGCTGATGTTCCCTGCTCTCCAGTACCAATCTCCTTCTTTCCAAGGCCCTTTCCACCTTCCCTACGAGGTCATCCATGTTGAAGGGTTTGGTCAAGTAGTCGTACGCTCCCAACTGCATGGCCTCCACAGCCGTCTCTATGTCAGACACCGCGGTCAGCATGATGACACAGGTATCA
>CAYVES010000165.1:0-5261 GCA_964449845.1 uncultured Dehalococcoidia bacterium | reverse complement strand
CTCATAAGGCGAGGAAAGCAGCTTCTGCTTCATTCGCTCGACCCTAGAACGAATTGTCCCTGGCGTTTCCACCTTCGTCCCCTCTTGTCAGCAGCTGGCTCTTACCGAGCGAAGCCCATGCCGCTTGCTTCAGGAATGTCGCTGTCGCTCGGTTCATACTTTGGCCGTCATTATGGGAGGTTTTTCTTTAATGTATGGTAACACAAGAAGTCGGTAGTGCAATACAGTGGCGATGGAGGAAAAAGGGGAACACCCGCAAACAGTCACCTTTGAAGACGGCTTGAAGCACTGCAGAGCACCGTTGTCATGAGTCCCCCATAAGGGCTACGAAAGAACAGTATCTACTAGGACTATTTCCTCATTGACTGAGAACAATGCAGCTCTTACTCTGAATCTGATGGCGTATGCCTGTCTGAAGAGACTCGCATGATGTGCAGATGAAGTGGTGGAGAGGTATGCTTTTCCTTCTCGGAGTGATTGGCGGACTAATCTGTGGGCTAATCGACGCTCTAGCCAACTACTGGATACGGCTTGTTGGCCTAGCAGCCAAAGGCACTTGGAAATGGTGTAGAGCCATAGTAGATGAGTTGCCATCTAGAACGCCATAAAACACTAGCCCCAAGACAAGGGCTTCCGAAGCTGTTGGAGTCCCCTAATCTACAAGATGATGCAGGAAGCCTCCGTATGCCCCAGCATTTGTCAGAAAGCCATGTCTGGTTTCCACACTTGCCATACTTTGCCCGCGAGGTCTGGCCCTGGCTTCAACGTCGGCTTGCCTGGCTGCCATCCAGATGGCGTTGCTTCTCCCGTTTCTCTGACATGCTGAAATGCTTTGACCTGCCGAATTAGCTCTGCAACATTTCGCCCTACAGGAGGTGTCACAACTTCCATTGCCTGAACTACACCATCTGGGTCAATGAGGAAGCGACCTCGAACGTCTACGCCTGCATCTTCATCATATACTCCATAGGCCGCGCCGATTCGTCCTCCAGCATCAGAGAGCATTGGATATGGCACGCCCCCTGGCACCATCTTCGATAGTTCTTCTTCCTGCCATATTTTATGGGTGAATCGGCTGTCGGTGCTCATTGATAGTACCTGTACTCCCAGCGACTTGAGTTCTTCATGTTTGACAGCAACTGCTGTCAGTTCTGTTGGTCAGACGAATGTGAAATCACCGGGATAGAAACAGAGTACAACCCATTGACCTCTGTAATCGGAAAGCTTGATGTTCTTGAAGCCGCCATCCACAAAGGCGCTGGCCTCGAAATCTGGTGCTGGTTTGCCAACCTGAGGAGTCATCTTACGCGCCTCCTTCTGAGTTTCTAAGGGTGAGGATTCTTCTAATTCCGGCAAGATCGGCCCTTTCGCTGGTTGCACACACTGATCTTTTGCTTCGGGCATCGAATACCTCCTTTCTTATTTGCACCACAGATAATTGATGATATTTGATATTAGGGTTACTGAGCAGTAGCCTTTACCCGCTCCTCTTGTGACATCTCAGCCAAACGCTCGATCTTCTTAACATCTAGTCCCAGCCCCTCCGCTACACGGCGGCCGTACTCTGGATCTGCTTTGTAAAAGATGGCTGCCTGCCGCAACTGAATACGCTTCTGAGCGTTGCAAAGGTGGGTCGTTATATTCCCAATCAGGTGTTCTCTGTCCTCGTCTGTCATCACTCGTCTATATAATTCCCCTGCCTGGAAGAAATCGTCGTTGGGGTGAGTGTACGGTTGACGCGCTGCCAGGCCGGAAACCTCAAAGGGTGGCTCACTGGCGTCAGGCTGTGGTTCTGGGCCTCCAAAACTATTGGGGTAATAGTTAGGAGCCCCGCCGAAGTTACCACCCACTTGCATAAACCCATCACGTTGGTAATTGTCTACTTTGGCCGCTTTAGGTCTGTTTATTGGGATCAGGTGGTAGTTAGGGCCCAAGCGATGGCGATGAGTGTCATGATAGCTGAAGAGTCGCCCCTGAAGTAGCTTGTCAGGAGACGCTGCTATACCGGGGACGAAGTTGGCGGGCGAAAAAGCGGCTTGCTCCACCTCGGCGAAGTAATTCTCTGGGTTACGGTTGAGGGCCATGCGGCCGATCGTGATCGGTGGATAGTCAGCGTGAAACCACACCTTGGTTATATCAAAGGGATCAAAGCGGTACTCTGTAGCCTGCTCAGGGGTCATGATCTGCACTTGCACCCTCCACGATGGGTACTCTCCACGTTGAATTGCGTCATAGAGATCGCGTGTCGCATGGTCTGGGTCCTCGCTCTTAAGCTTGGTCGCTTCATCGCGGGTCAAATTCTGAATCCCCTGCTCAGTCTTGAAGTGGTACTGCACCCAGAAGAATTCACCTTTGTCGTTGTACCACTTAAAGGTATGACTGCTATAACCATGCATGTTCCGGTAGGTTCTGGGTGTGCCGCGGTCGGAAAACAGAATGGTCACCTGATGTATCGATTCAGGTGTTAGGGAGAGGAAGTCCCAGAACATGTCGGCGTCCTTGAGGTTGGTCTCCGGATTACGTTTCTGTGTATGGATGAAATCGGGGAACTTGAGCGGATCACGGATGAAGAAAACGGGTGTATTGTTCCCCACCATGTCGTAGTTGCCATCCTCCGTATAGAGCTTAACTGCAAAACCACGAGGGTCCCTTTCGGCATCGGCGGAGCCTTTCTCACCCCCGACTGTGGAGAAGCGCGCAAAGACGTCCGTACGCCTCCCGATCTTTGAAAGGAATTTGGCCTTGGTGTACTTGGTTACATCGGCGGTAACCTCGAAATAGCCATGTGCCCCTGCTCCTTTGGCATGTACTACTCGCTCTGGAATCCGCTCACGGTCAAAGTGGCCCAGCTTCTCCAGAAGGTGGACATCCTGTATCAGGGCGGGACCGGGGCTACCTGCTGTTACGGTGTTCTGGTCGTCCTCAACCGGCTTGCCGAAATTGGTTGTCAACTTCTTGTCATGATGCGTCATCTCACACCTCCCCTTTTTGCTAATATCCCATCCGTTCCGCGTGGTACGGTGAATTATACACATGTGGGAACGTCTGTCAAGAGGTAATAACAAGTCGACAAAAATGCTGCAAAACTATAAAAGACATCAGGCGCGGCATTGATCGGTGATGCAGTCCATGATGAGGACATCACGCCGGAAACAGAGAAGGCAGAAGCATTCTATAGCAATGGTTCCTTTTTCTGATTCCTCCGTTTTTCGTCCCTTAGCTTGACTACGAATCCTTGTAATAGTGTGATTATTAGAATAGAATGTCGTAAATCATGGGCGGATTGTTGGAGACCCCTGACAGGGCAGTAGTGGACGGGCAAGTGCAGTTCGGCCGCTTCGCGCGGCCGTTCCGGGAGCTGAATCTCCTGGATGCACAGTGTGGGATTCCCCGACTCGGCGGACTACGGCGTTTCCGGCTCAAGGAGTGGGAACACGTTGCAGTGGTACATCACGACTGGTACCTCAGCCTGGCGATCGTTGATGCCGGGTTCCTGGTGACCTCCTGGCTGCACCTTTTCGACCGGCGGAACCACGAGGCCTTCGAGCACGTGCGGAAGCTACTGCCGGGCAGGTTTCGCGCCCCAGCGAACGTATGGGATCATTCTGGAAAGATCGAGACGAGGGGATACCGGGTGTTCGTGCACAACCACCTTGAGCGCCAGGTCCACCGGTTCCAGATCGAGGTGCGCGGAGAGCGGTCTCTACCCGCTGTGGCGGGCACCCTGCTGCTTCACGAGGACCCTGCCCGGACGCAGCCGCTGGTGGCGCTGCTCCCCCTGGGGCCCAACCGCCCCATGTTCACGCATAAGTCAGCCTGCCCCGCCAGCGGACTGCTCGAAATAGGGGGCGAGACGGTGGACTTCACCCCGGACCACAACGTGGGGTTGCTCGACTACCACAAGGCGTACTACCCACGCAAAACCTTCTGGAGGTGGGCCACTTTCGCCACCATCGACGCGACCGGGAACCTGCTGGGAGTCAATCTCACACACAACGTGATCGGGGACGACACGCGATTCAATGAGAACTGCATCTGGCATGGGGACTCTATCTCGCTGGTAGGGGCTGCTCGCTTCGAAGTCCCGAAGGATCCCACGCAGCCGTGGACGATTCGGACCTCCGATGGAGCCGTGGACCTGGAACTCACCCCGCAGGGATTGCGCCGGGAGCGGGTGAACCTCGGCCTCGTCCGATCAGCCTACGACCAGCCGTACGGCCTGTACTCCGGCACACTAGTGGATTCCGGAGGCAGGAAACACGCCGTCGAGAAAGCCTTCGGCGTGGCCGAGGACCACGTTGCGAAGTGGTAAGCTGCCAATTGTCTATTCCTACTGAAGATGCTGATATCTAAGAATACTTAAGGCAGGAGGGAAAAATGGAGGCTGACACTAGGCAAATCAACGATACCAGTTTCAAGTTCCTGCGAAGATTCAATGCTGCAATGTGTGTACTACACCTTGTTCAAGCAGCAGCCATTTTCGCACTGAGTAATGATTACTCTGTCACCTTAACGACTTCTTTTCTTAAACGATTGCCTGGCGTGGAGTTCCCTGAGACGGCCCTGGAGGGATTATATGATCTTCGACTCGGCCCGATGGTTGCTGTTTTTCTGCTAATATCGGCCATAGCACATTTCATCATGGCCTCGCCATTCGGGTTCCCCTGGTACGTGCGTAATCTTAAAAAGCAAACAAACTACCTCAGATGGTATGAATACTCTCTCAGTGCTTCACTGATGGTGGTCCTCATAGGAATACTCAGCGGTGTATATGATGCCCCGACCTTAGTTGTGCTTTTCGTACTAACTGCGGTGATGAATTTCTTCGGGCTGATGATGGAGCTGCACAATCAGACTACAGAGAAGACCAACTGGACAGCCTACATATTTGGCTGCATCGCAGGTATAGTCCCCTGGATTATCATATTCTGGTATTTCTCTGCAGCTTTCGCCTCAGCAGAGGGAACGATCCCGACCTTTGTTTACTACATACTAGCCTCACTCTTTATTCTGTTCTTTAGCTTCGCCATGAATATGTTCCTGCAATATAGGAAGGTAGGGCCCTGGAAAGACTACCTGTTTGGCGAAAAAGTCTATATGATCCTGAGCCTTGTGGCCAAGTCGGCACTTGCGTGGCAGGTATTCGGAGGAATTCTGGCCAGGTCTTTGTAGGCTAGATACATTCTCTCTCTAAATAGTGACACCATGATCAGAAGTCAGGTAATCACGGTTTTGAAGCTATAGCGACAACCTGATCGCGA
>CAYVES010000164.1:0-5274 GCA_964449845.1 uncultured Dehalococcoidia bacterium | reverse complement strand
GACAGGTGGCGTGTATCATTTGCATCTCAGGTGGTTCAACTATTTAGGGGGAATGACATGACAGATCCAACACTCAGAACCATGGGCCAACAATTTGGCCGTCGCTCCTGGGCAGAACCGTGGAAAATCAAGATGGTAGAGCCGATCTATAAGATTGGCCGAGGGGAACGGGCACAAGCTTTGGAGAAGGCAGGCTACAATACCTTCCTGCTGCGCTCTGAGGATGTCTACATCGACCTGCTGACTGACAGTGGCACTAGCGCAATGAGTGATCGTCAGTGGGCCGGCATCATGATGGGCGATGAGGCTTACGCTGGCAGCAGGAACTTTTACAACCTGGAAGACGCAGTGCAGACGTTCTATGGTTACCGCTATGTGGTACCCACTCATCAAGGCCGTGGCGCTGAGCATCTACTTAGCCAAACGGTGATAAAACCCGGTCAATACGTGCCCAGCAACATGTACTTCACCACCACCCGCCTGCATCAGGAACTGGCGGGCGGTATTTTCATAGACGTGATTATCGATGAGGCTCACGACACACTCAATCTGCATCCTTTCAAAGGGGACGTTGACCTAGACAAGGTACGGGAGCTGGTCAAACAAGTGGGACCTGAAAACATAGCCTATGTGAGTCTGGCAGGCACGGTGAATATGGCAGGCGGCCAACCGGTTAGCATGGCGAATGTGCGGGCGCTGCGGGAAGTGTGCGACAGCTACGACATCCGCATCTACCTGGACGCTACCCGCATGGTCGAGAACGCCTTCTTCATCCAAGACCGGGAACCGGGGTGGGCAGACAAATCCATCGCCGCCATTCTGAAGGAGTTCTGCAGTTATACCGATGGCGCCTGGATGAGTGCCAAGAAAGACAGCATGGTGAATATCGGCGGCTGGCTGGCTGTAAACGACTACGACCTCTTCGACGCGCTCCGCAACAAGGTTGTGATTTATGAGGGGCTTCACACCTACGGGGGAATGGCCGGGCGTGATATGGAAGCCCTGGCTATCGGCATTGCCGAATCCGTACAGTATGATCACATCTACTCGCGCGTGAGTCAGGTTCATTACCTAGGCGACTTGCTGCTCAATTGGGGAATCCCTATCGTGCAGCCGGTCGGCGGCCATGCCGTCTTCGTGGACGCCAAGCGCTTCTATCCCCACATCCCTCAGGACCAATTCCCGGCCCAGACTCTGGCAGCCCAGCTCTATCTGGATTCTGGGATTCGTGGCATGGAACGGGGTATAGTCAGTGCCGGTCGAGATCCAAATACGGGCGATCACCGATATCCAGCCCTGGAGTTGACACGCCTGGCGGTTCCTCGCCGTGTATATACCCAAGCGCACATGGACGTGGCCTCAGAGGCTGTCAAGGCAGCGTACGACTCCCGCGAACAGACTCGTGGCCTCAGAATGGTCTACGAGCCCAAACAACTGCGTTTCTTCCAAGCTCGCTTTGAACCCATTGGCATACATAGCTGATAGCAGAGTTGGTCGTCTGAGATGTCTCCAAACTTATGTTCGAGAGCCTTTGATGGCCTGCCCTGCGTTATTGTCCCACCTTCAAAGTTAGATTTGATAAAATCGTTCCTTTATTGAGGACTTCTGAAGACTAGTATCTTACAATTGTATGAGCTGCTCCAAAAAGGCTCCTTATTTGAACGGTTGATCCCCAATCCAATCCTTGTGGAAGCGTATTCAAACCGCTTCTCCCTCGATTTGGAGTCAGCGCCGCTCTCTCCTACCCTCTTGTCTAGCTTCTGCCTGTAACGCCTTGCAACAAGTGCGTGTCTGCATCTCCCCAGAAATAGCCTGAAGTAGTGCCGAGAGGCAGCCTTCACTGCGATACTTCCCCAGCTCTTAACTCTAGGGGAGAGCCAAACCTACACAGAAAAAGCAGAGCTTCTCCATAAAACCTCCACAATTCTCTCATACACTGGCTGTACATTTAGAAGCTGCGCTCGGCAACGGAGGGGAACATGTTTAAGAAATTGAAAATGCTAAAACTATGGCAAAAAGTCCTGCTCGTAGCTGTAACGGTCGGTATAGCCTTGGGCGTCTACGGCATCTACAACTGGGCCAACGACGGTTCCGGTATTGAGGCCAGCGTCGAAGATAGACTTGTTACGGTGCAATACGGTAACTTGACGAGCTCGATCTATTCTAGCGGCAGCCTGGTTTACTCTATCAGTGAGCAGCTCACCTTCGATAGCGCAGGAACGGTTGAAGCGGTGTACGTAGAGAAGGATGATACTGTTGAACAAGGTGATGTGCTGGCCAGGCTTGACAGCGAATCAATTGAATCGCTTGAGGAGGCGGTGGCCCGGGCCAGGATCAAGCTTAGGGATGCAGAGGAAGCTCTTGAAAATGCCCAAAATCCCTACACTGAATCTGATATCGCTGACGCTGAGGAGGCGGTCCAGAGGGCCGAACAGGAACTCTTGGATGCTCAGGAACGAGGTGCAATTCAAATCGCCAACGCAGAGTATGCAGTGGACAAGGCATTTCAGAAGAAAAGCGACAGCTTAGTGCAGTACATAAGCGAACAAATCAGTTTTGATGAATACCAGCAGACAATGCGGGATTGGGAGATGGCTCAACTCGACCTTGAGATGGTAAAGCTGAATGTGGATAAGGCGGTGTCTGAGGCTGAAACCAAGCTGGAAAACGCTGAAGAAACCCTCGACGAAATATTGGATGGTGCTGATCCTCTGGAAGTAGCACTGAAACAAAGCGAGTTAGACAGCGCAAGAGCTGCCTTGGATGATGCGCTGGAACAGTTGGGATCTGCAAAAGAGGGCTATCCTGTGGTTACCCCGTTCGATGGGGTTGTGGCCAAAGTGAATGTCGAGCCGGGTGACGAGGTGAATGCCAATACGGTTGTCATAGAGCTGGTAGACTCCTCCGCTTTTGAGGTGAGCGCCATAGTCGATGAGATCGACGTTGCGCAGTTGAGGTTAGGGCAAGAGGCAACCGTGACTCTGGACGCCATTCCAGACCTTGAGCTTCCCGGTAACGTATCCAGCATATCTGCCTTTGCCCAATCACAGTCCGGGGTTGTATCGTACCCGATTACCATCAGCCTGGCCACTCCTGGGGATGTACAGCTCCTGGAGGGGATGAGCGCAACAGCAACAATCGAGGTCGACTTGGCCAGCAACGCGCTTCTTGTGCCAAACCAGGCCATCGGTGGAACAGGCAACAGAGCAATGGTTCGTGTAATGGTGGATGGACAGCCGCAGCCAAGAATGGTAACGCTGGGGGCCACCGATGGTGTTCAGACCGAGATTGTCGCAGGCCTGGAGGAGGGTGACGAGGTTATAGTGGAGATTGGGACGATGCGTCCAGCATCGGAAGATTTCCCCGGAGATTTCAAACCCCCGGAAGGCTTTGTTCCCCCGGAAGGCTTTAGACCTGGAGGTGGCGGAGGCGGAGGATACTTTCTCAAGTAATAGAAGGCTTTGGAGGCGGACAGGCATGATGGAACTTAGGAACATCGTCAAGACGTATCAAATGGAGAAGGTCGAAGTCCGAGCGCTACGTGGGGTGAGCTTCAGCATAGACCAGGGTGAAATGGTAGCCATAATGGGGCCTTCCGGCTGCGGAAAGACAACCCTCTTGAGCATCATGGGTTGCCTTGATACTCCTACCGCTGGGAGTTACTACCTTGATGGCATTGAGGTAAGCAACCTTTCAGACTCGCAACTGGCTGAAATAAGGAATAGAAAGATTGGCTTCGTCTTTCAAACCTTCAACCTGCTTGCCCGCACGTCGGCTCTGGACAACGTGCGCTTACCCCTGCTTTATGGGAATGGGCATGACAGCCGGGGGAGTGCGTTGGAGGCCCTCAAGCGTGTGGGAATGGACCACCGTGCTGGCCACAGGCCGGCCGAGCTTTCAGGCGGTGAGCAACAGCGGGTGGCCATCGCGCGCGCTCTGGTAAACAATCCCGCTATTATCCTTGCCGATGAGCCAACTGGAAACCTGGACAGCCGGTCGAGCACGGACATTCTGGATATTCTATGCAAGCTTAACAGCGTGGAAGGCATTACTGTCGTCGTGGTGACGCACGAGCAGGAGATAGCAAGCCACGCACAGCGGATTATCGCGCTCAGGGATGGTCAAATCGTTGACGAGCAGCAGGTCATAGAGACGCCTGCGCCAGATTCAAAGCTGTCGCAAGGAGGCGGATCATGAATGTGGGGCAGATAGTGCGCACAGCTTTGACAGCGCTAACCGTAAACAAGCTTCGATCATCCCTGACAATACTGGGCGTGGTCATCGGGGTGGCTGCGGTTATAGCGCTCATGGCTCTCGGTGAGGGCACCCAGGTAAGCATTGCCCAAAATATTGAGTCAATGGGCACCGACCTGCTATTCGTTAACCCGGGGGCAAGCTCCGAGTTTGGGATCAGGGGAGCACAGGGCAGTGCCAGAACCTTGACCCTGAAAGATGCCGAAGCTCTGGCTGACCCTAATCAGGCTCCCTCAGTACTGGCAGTAGCACCCGAGGTCTCGACCAACGTTCAGGTGGCGGCTGGAGGGGAGAACACAAGGGTGTCAATTGCAGGTGTCACGCCTG
Organism: uncultured Dehalococcoidia bacterium; assembly: GCA_964449845.1. GTDB lineage: Bacteria > Chloroflexota > Dehalococcoidia > SZUA-161 > SZUA-161 > SOKG01. The sequence goes on along the minus strand of CAYVES010000164.1, from coordinate 693 downwards.
AATATGCAGAGGTGCGAAACTTGACACTTGCTGAGGGAGGGTTCATCTCCGACTACGATGTCGATAGAAAGACAATGGTGGTTGTGCTGGGCAGCAGCGTAGCGGAAGAGCTTTTCAGTGAAATGAACCCTATAGGTCAGACGATCAAGATAGAGGGTCGCCAGTTCACCGTGATAGGTGTGCTGGAGAGCAAGGGCGGCATTGGGTTTATGAGTGAGGACTACAGGATCTTCAATCCCATTACCACCGTACAGTATCGCATATCCGCCCAGCGAACTGCCTCGGGGGAGATGAGCGTTTCGAGCATAAGTGTGCAGGTGGTGAGCACCGGGAAAACCGACGCTGCCATATCGGAGATTACAGCGATCTTGAGTGACCGACACGGGATCGGACTGGGAGAGGAGGCCGATTTCAGCATTACAAGCCAGGAGGAGATGATAGCAACCTTCGAAGAAACGACCGCGGTATTTGTAATCCTGCTGGGGGCTATCGCAGGCATCTCACTACTGGTTGGCGGCATCGGCGTCATGAACATCATGCTGGTCTCCGTCACCGAGCGGACCAGGGAGATAGGCATACGCAAGGCAGTAGGAGCCAAGCGACGGGACATCCTTCTGCAATTCCTCCTTGAGGCCTCCTCGATGAGCCTCATTGGTGGCGGGATTGGGGTGGGGGTAGGCGTGGGCATCTCGA
>CAYVES010000163.1:2625-5449 GCA_964449845.1 uncultured Dehalococcoidia bacterium | reverse complement strand
CCTTGTGATCGATCCTTAGTTCGTATTCCCCGAGGAACATCCACCTTGCCCCACTGTACACCACGTTGCACCACTTTTAGCACATATCTGCCCTGTTGTCAATAGTTTTCACCGTTTTTGGAAAGGTACCAGGGCTTCTGCTGAACACCCCGATCCGTTAGTGCATATTCAAGCCCACCTCCAGGCGACTTGTTGGTTAGTCGCCGAATCTCCCGCACTTCCCCTCCCCTGGAGGGAGGGGATTAAGGGGAGGGGGAAGTCACCCTCACCTGCCCTCTCCCTTCGAGGGAGAGGGCAGGTCCTGCGAAGGTCTACAACCTATACAATCCACGTATTTGGGTAACGCTGGTTAGTTCCAGTTTGGCTACGTTCCAGTGGGAGCCAAGAAACGTCGGGCGGCTGGCTAGAGATATTCTTGAAAGAATCTTCCAGGGCGCTCTTTGCAACAGGGTTTGGGTGTGATACTATAGAGAGAACGCAAGTAGGGGATTGGGTCGTGTTTACTGTGAGTATACTGACCGTTAGCGACAGATGTTCACAAGGCGAGCGCGAGGATAAGAGCGGCGAGGCTATTCGTGAGATTATCTCTCAGCTCGGCGCTCGTGTAGTGGACTACGCTACTGTTCCCGATGAAAAGGAACTGATTGCAGAAAGGTTAACTGAGTGGGCTGACAAAAGCGGGGTAGACGTGATCATTACCACCGGGGGAACTGGCCTTGCCCCACGCGATGTCACCCCCGAGGCCACACTTGATGTGATAGACAGGACCATCCCCGGGTTCTCCGAGGCGATGAGAGCAAAGAGCCTTGAGAAGACGCCCCACGGTATGCTTAGCAGGGAAGTGTGCGGTACCCGTAACAAAACCCTCATCATCAACCTCCCCGGCAGCCCCAAGGCAGTGCGGGAATGCCTGCCGGTGATAGTACCAGCCTTGCCTCACGCTGTCGAGGTCATCAAGGGTGAGGCGGCAGAATGAGTGGGGGGATGGAAGAGGATTAGACGGCAGGTGAGTGGGGATGGGGAAAATGCGCATCGATATTTTGACCCTTTTTCCCAATATGTTCAGCGGGCCCTTCGCCGAAAGCATAGTCAGGCGAGCGATGGATCGCAACGTGATCAGTATGACAATTCACAACCTGCGGGACTGGGGATTAGGCAAGCATAGGGTAGTCGATGACTACCCCTTCGGCGGAGGAACCGGCATGGTGATGAAACCGGAGCCAATATTTGAGGCGATAGAGGCAATAAGGGCAGAGAGCGCCCATTCCTCTGCACCGGTCATCCTGCTTACCCCCCAGGGGAGGGTTTTCAATCAGAAGATCGCAGGTGAGATGGCAGCCCTTGACCGGGTGATCCTCATTTGCGGGCATTATGAGGGGATCGATGAAAGAGTTAGAGAACACCTGGCCACCGATGAGATCAGCATCGGTGACTACGTGCTAACAGGTGGCGAGCTGGCAGCGATGGTAGTCGTTGACGCCGTGGTCAGGCAACTGCCCGGGGTTCTGGGCTCCGAGGAGTCAGCAAAGGATGATTCATACACAAGCGGCCTCCTGGAATACCCTCAATATACTCGCCCTCAGACATATCGTGGGTGGGAGGTGCCCCAAGTGTTGCTCTCAGGAAATCATGCCCAGATAGCCACCTGGCGCAGGGAGCAGTCAATTCTGCGCACCCTCAGCCGCCGTCCCGAACTCTTAGGGAAGGCCGACCTCTCTCCAGAAGAGAGGGGGTTGATATCTCGCAGTTGATACTAAACGCAATGGGTGGTGCCCACCAACGAATCATGAAGACAGTGCGTGTATCTGACCAAGGGTAGGTGGCCCGACGTCGGGCGACCTACCCAGCAGGGTTAATAGTAGAGAAAGGTTGATGAAGCAGTCACCGACGTTGATCAAAAGAGGGCTCAAAGCTGGAGCTTGACCGAGGAGAGAAGTAATGGACATCAGCTCTGTTGTTGAAACCAAAGCGAATGAAGATATCCCTGGGATCAATCCCGGCGATACCGTCAAAGTAAAGCTGAAGATTATCGAGGGAGATCGAGAGCGCAGTCAGACCTTCGAAGGCGTGGTGATCAGGGTACGGCCGGGAGGTGCCGGGGCTAGCTTCACCCTCAGAAAGGTATTCCAAGGGGTAGGGGTTGAGCGAACCTTTCCGCTCCATTCACCCCGTCTGGAGAAGGTTGAGATACTGCGACGCGGGAGGGTTCGCCGGGCGAAGCTGTACTACCTGCGCAGACTCAGCGGCAAAATGGCCAGGGTGAAGGTAAAATCAAGAGCAAAGGATGAAGTACGCTGAGGTCGCTGTCGACTCCCCGCTGGCGCAACCAAGAACCTTTAGCTATTCTATACCACCAACTATCCCCCTAAGCGTGGGGCATGCGGTCTGGGTACCTTTCGGCCCCCGGCTAGTTCAAGGGATTGTCCTTGCCCTTAGCGACCACCCCCTGGTAGAGGATACAAAGGAGATAGCCCAGGCTATCGACCCTCAACCCATTCTTCTACCTCACCAGATTGAACTCTGCCGATGGATAGCCGAGCACTATCCTTCTTCCTACTTTGAGGCGGCAGCCCTGATGCTGCCCCCGGGATTTGAGCGCAGGGTGATCACTTTCTTTCGGCCCACGCCCAACCCCTCAGAGCTCACGATATCCTCGCTCACGGCACAGCAACGGAAGCTGCTGTCCTTGCTCCAGGGGAAGGGCAAAGTCGAGTTGAGAGAGCTTGAGAAACTGGCAGGTCGAGTTAGAATCAAAGTCGTACTTGAGCAGCTTGTGCGTAAGGGGCTCGCCGTCAAGACCCAGGAGCTAGAGCGGGTTAAGGTA
>CAYVES010000163.1:0-2615 GCA_964449845.1 uncultured Dehalococcoidia bacterium | reverse complement strand
AAGCCCGCGGATGGTGACGTACCTAAAGCTCGCGGTCTCCGCAGACCAGGCCCGGGAAATTATCCCCAGTCTTGAACGAAAGGGGGCCACCCAGCAGGCGAAACTGCTCGAGCTTCTGGTTGCCGAGGCTGATCCAGTACCCCTCCCTGAAGCGAGGCAGAGGCTAGGTTTCTCCTCGACAGTAGTGCAAGCCCTAAGCCGTCGGGGGTTGATCTCGATTGAAAAGGTCAGGGTGCAAAGAGACCCACTGTCTCACCGCACTTTTGTTCCGGCATCCCCACCCACCCTCATCACTGCACAAGAGGAAGCCTGGCTGGAGATAAGAGCTGCGATGGAGCGGCCAGTCGGTGGCACAGTCTTCCTGCTCCATGGCGTAACTGGCAGCGGCAAGACAGAAGTCTACCTGAGGGCACTGGCCCGTGCTATATCAATGGGCAAGCGAGCTATCGTCCTTGTCCCCGAGATCGCACTCACTCCGCAAACCGTTGCACGCTTCGCGGCACGGTTCCCCAACAGAGTAGCCGTGCTTCACAGCAAGTTATCTCTAGGAGAGCAATTCGATGTGTGGCAAGGAATCAAGGGTGGTGCCTTCGATGTCGTCATCGGCTCAAGGGGAGCGATTTTTGCACCACAGCCAGACCTGGGGCTCATCGTTATCGACGAAGAGCATGAATGGACCTACAAGCAACAGGAGCAGCCACCCCGTTATCATGCCCGCGATGTCGCCATCAAGCTGTCAGAGCTCACCAACTCGGCGGTAATCCTGGGAAGTGCTACCCCAGACGTTACCAGTTATCACCGAGCGCAAGGAGGCGAATTTCGATTGCTCCAGCTTCCCGAGAGGATCTCAGGCGGAAAAGTATCCTCTCTACCCCAGGTTGAGATCGTAGACCTTCGCCGTGAATTGAAGGAGGGTAACAGAAGCATCTTCAGCCGCTCCTTGTCTCAATCCATCGCCGAATCCCTGGCTGCGCGGGAACAAGTAATCCTTTTCCTCAATCGCAGGGGAACAGCCACATTCGTACAATGCCGGGATTGCGGCTTCGTACTGCGCTGCCGCCGCTGCGATGTCTCCCTGACCTACCACGCGGCCGAGGACGACCTGATCTGCCACCGCTGCAATCACAGGAGCAAGATACCCCATGTCTGCCCCAACTGCTTGAGCAGGCGGATCAAATTCCTGGGCATCGGAACGCAAAAGGTGGAGGAGGAGGCTGCGAAGGCTTTCCCCCAAGCACAGCTACTGCGCTGGGACCGGGATGTCACCAGGGGAAAACATTCCCACGAGCAAATCATGGACCGATTCCTGGCCCACGAGGCAGATATCCTCATCGGAACTCAGATGATTGCCAAAGGACTTGATATACCATTGGTGAGGCTGGTGGGAGTAATCAACGCCGATATTGGACTTTACCTCCCAGACTTTCGCTCCAGTGAGCGCACTTTCCAGATCCTGTCCCAGGTGGCAGGAAGGGCAGGAAGGGGAAAGACTGGCGGCAGGGTCATTATCCAGAGCTATACGCCGCAGCACTACGCCGTGGTCGCTGCGGCAAAGCACGATTATTCAACCTTCTACGAGCAAGAGATGGCATTTCGCCGTCAGCAGGGCGACCCTCCGTTCAGCCGACTGGCACGTCTGGTCTACACCCATACCAACGCCCTCCTCTGCCAGAAAGAGGCGGAAAGGATATACCACCTTCTTGAGCAGGAGAAGGATTCTCAGGGGCTGCCCAATGTTACCCTGTTTGGCCCCTCCCCCACCTATACCCAACGGGTGCGCGGCAGGTTCCGCTGGCAGATAATAGTCCGCAGCGCAAACCCCCTTCCACTCCTCTCTCAGCTTGTCCTCCCTCGGGGCTGGTCGGTAGACATCGATCCCGTAGGCTTGGTCTGAGCTTTACAACGCGACACCGTTAGACTATAATCTCCCTAATTGTCAAGACCTATTACACATTACACAGCACTGAGCGCAACAGATTTAGGCATGGCTATTCTGCCCCTTACTATGATGGACAATCCCGTGCTTCACCAGAAAGCGAAGCGCGTGCGTAGAATCGACCATTCCATTCAGAAGCTTATCGACGACATGATCGAGACTATGCACCACATAGGAGGAGCAGCAGGGCTGGCTGCCCCTCAGGTGGGAGTACCGTTGCAGGTTATTGTCATCGAGCTGCCCGGAGAGGACGTGATTGCACTCATCAACCCCGAGCTGGTGAAAAGCTCGGGAGAGCGTGATGTGGTGGAAGGATGCCTCAGCCTGCCTGGATACAGGGGTGAGATAAAGCGCTCGGAATCGGTCATTGTGAAGGGTCGCGATCGCCACGGGAAAGGGGTTCGTCTAAAGGTAGACGGGCTTCTCGCCCAGGCCCTGGAGCACGAGATAGACCACATAAACGGCGTGGTCTACATCGACCATCTGGAGAGCACGGACAATCTACACAGGATCGAGCCAGAGGATGAGGATGAGTTGAGCCACATCTGAGAACCTGGCCTTCCCAGTGCTGGCTGAGCTTACCGCACCCGGTGTATGTTTGAGAACCCGCCATGGGCGGTCGCCCACCAACGAATGATGAGGATGGTGCGTGTATCTGACCAGGGGTAGGTCGCCCGAC
>CAYVES010000162.1:0-5492 GCA_964449845.1 uncultured Dehalococcoidia bacterium | reverse complement strand
GAGGGAACAACAATCCTCTCTCCCCTCAAGGGAGAGGGAACAACAATCCTCTCTCTCCCATCAAGGGAGAGGGAACAACAATCCTCTCTCCCCTCGCGGGAGAGAGTTAGAGAGAGGGGGACAAGAAAAGGGCACCCTCACAGCCTACCTCTACTTTCATCATTCGATGGTGAGCGACCGCCTATAGGCGTTTGTTATCGAGTCATTTCTCTGTCACGAAAGGTTTCAACTTCCGCCATCAGCGCCTCCAGGAAATCAGCTTCCTCCACCGTTCGCAGCTTCTCCCCTTTTCTGAAGAGCACTCCCTTGCCCCTGCCGCAGGCGATGCCTATATCGGCGTCTTTGGCCTCGCCCGGGCCGTTCACTACACATCCCATCACAGCCACCTTAATCGCTTTCTGGACCTTCTGCAGCCTTTCCTCGACTTCCTGGGCCAGTCTCACGATGTCGCTCTCAGCGCGTCCACAGGAGGGACAGCTAACCAGTATAGGCCCTCGCTCTCTGAGCTTCAACGACTTCAGTATCTCGTAAGCGCACTCCACCTCCTGACAGGGATCGGCGGTGGTAAGCGATACCCTGATGGTGTCGCCGATGCCCTGGTACAGCAAGACCCCGAGGCCCACTGAGCTGCGAATTGCCCCAGTCAAGGGCAACCCAGCCTCGGTGATACCCAGATGCAACGGATACGGCATCCTCTGGGCAATGGCTTGATACGCCTCGATGGTGGTGGGGACATCGAAGGCCTTCACCGATACCTTGATCAACTCGAAGTCCAGGCTCTCCAGCAGGCGAACTTGATCAAGTGCAGCATCAACCATGCGCTCCACTACCGAAGCCTCCGGGGCTGACGACCTGGGCAAGCTGCCCGCATTGACGCCGACACGTATCGGAACCTCCCTCTCCCTGGCAGCACGAACTACCTTGCTGATCTGATCGGGGTCGCTGATGTTACCCGGGTTTAGCCTGAGCCCATCGACACCAGCCTCCAGTGCTGCCAGGGCCAGGCGGTAGTCGAAATGGATGTCCGCAATGACTGGAATGGATGCGGCCTTGTTTATCTCAACAAGAGCTTGCGCGGCATCCACATCGGGCACCGCTACCCTCACTATCTCACAGCCGCAGTCTTCAAGCTGGCGGATTTGGTTGACTGTCGCCGCCACATCGCGGGTGTCGGTCTTGGTCATTGATTGAACCACGACTGGTCCAGCACCACCGATCTCCACTCCGCCGACACTGATCACCTTCGATGACCGACGCTTAATCATGGCACCAGGCTCTCCCCACTGATCACGCGCAGGATGTCGAAGTAAGTTATCACCAGTATCAGGCCGATCAGCATCGCGAAGCCCACAAAATGAACCAGTCCCTCCGTTCTGGGCGAGACGCGTTTCCCCCGCCGCACCACCTCCAAAAGAACAAATACGATCCTACCACCGTCGAGCGCTGGCAGCGGAAGTATATTGATTATGGCCAGATTGATGCTGAGAAAGGCGGCGAACTCCAGCAGGTATGAAGGCCCTGCCGCGCTCACTTCGTCCGTGAGCTGGAAGATGCCGACCGGGCCAGCGACCTCAGGTGCAGCCCCCCTTGCAAACCAGCTCCTTACCTCGTTCCTGATCAATTCAAAGGTATGCCACAGGGTGGTTGCACTCTTGGGCACTGCTTCCCAAAATGGGTCGTGCTCACTCACCTCGTATGCATTCGCCAGGCTGACCGTCACACCCATGGCTCCCTCTCCCTCAGGAGGAGCCCACCGCGGGACCAACGTCACAACCTTCTGGCTGCCATCCTCCGCTTCGAGCTCCAGTGTAGTCTCCTCTCCCAGGCTGAGGTGGACGTTATAATTCAGGTCGTAATAATTCTGAACGGAGTGCCCGTCTATGCTGACTATGGTATCACCCGCCTCAATCCCCGCCTCCGCCGCTGGCGAGTTCGCAGCAACTTCTTCTACCAGGACATTCCCCATAACCACCTGCCTCGGAACCATAAAGGCTATAGTCAAGAGCACGATAGGGAGCACCGCGTTCATCATCGGGCCCGCGCCAAGAACGAACAATCTGGTCAGGGGTCTCTTGCTGGCAAGGCTCCTGGGCTCGCCGGGATCCTCCTCCCCCAGCAGTTTGCAAAAGCCGCCCAGAGGAATAAGGTTGAGCGAGTACACAGTCTCACCGCGCTTGACGGCAACAAGCCTGGGAGGGAAACCCATGCCGAACTCCTCGACCTTAACCCCCGCCAACCTAGCGGCAATGAAATGCCCCATCTCATGGACAAAGATTAAGAGACCGAGGATAAGGATGAAGACTATTATGGTTACTATGATCATCCGCTACCTCAGAACCCAGCTTTGGCGGTTTCCCTGGCCCAGGCATCCGCCGCCAAAACATCTTCGATAGAAGGATGGCTTATCACCTGGTGGCGATCGAGGGTTTTGGCCACCACAGCAGAAATATCTTGAAAGCCTATCTTTCTTGTCAAGAAAAGCTCCACCGCCACCTCATCGGCAGCGCTGAGCACTGCGGGGTAGGTGCCTCCACTTTCACCAGCTTCCCTGGCCAGCTTCAAACAGGGGAACCTATCCAAATCCACCGGCTCGAAGTCAAGCGAGCCTATCTCTGCAAAATCAAGCGCTCGGCTAAAAGGGCCCTCCCACCGATCAGGATACGCCAGCGCATATTGGATGGGCAACCTCATATCTGGCGGGCTTAGCTGTGCCTTCGCTGAACCATCAATGAACTCCACAACGGAGTGGATTATGCTCTGGGGATGAATCACCACCTCGATCTGAGAAAAGGGGATATCGAACAGCCAGCGGGCCTCAATGACCTCCATGCCCTTGTTCATCAGAGTAGCAGAGTCAATGGTGACCTTTACTCCCATTTGCCACGTAGGGTGATTGAGTGCCTCTTCCGGGGTAACCGAGGCTAGCTGGGCGGGAGAGCTCGACCGGAAGGGGCCGCCGGAAGCAGTCAGGACTAGCTTGGAAATCCCTTTTTTCTCCTCCCCCCTCAGACACTGCCAGATGGCGCTGTGCTCGCTATCGATGGGCATGATCTCGGCTTCATGACACTGAGCCTCGGCAGTCACGATCTCTCCTGCCATCACCAGCACCTCTTTGTTGGCTAGAGCGACCGTCTTCCCAGCGCCAATTGCAGCCAGAGTAGGGCCCAGACCGGCTTTCCCAGAGGTAGCTACAACTACAAGGTCGACATCGGGATGAGAAGCTATCTCCTCCAGAGAAAGATAGCTTGCTCCCGATACCCCTTCGCCACCTGATAATAGCTCGGCGAAGACCAACCTTGGCCTAAACTCTGCAACCTGTTCCTTCAGCAAAGAGATGTTCTTCCCCCCTGCCAAGGCCACCACTTCTAATCTCTCGGGGAAAGCGCGAACAATCTCCAGCGTCTGACGCCCAATTGAGCCAGTGGAACCGAGGACTGCGAGTCCTCTCATCCTATGAACCACCTCAGACAATAGTACACTACAACCCCAGTGAAGACAATGCTATCCAAGCGATCCAGGATGCCCCCATGCCCCGGGATAAGATCCCCTGATTCACTTAACCCCGTGCTCCGTTTCAACTTCGACTCGGCGAGGTCGCCGATCTGGGCAAAGACACCAATCGCGAAGCCAATGACCACCAGTTTCCCGTAACCGATATCCAGCGGGGTATCCAACATGATCGCCAGGATGATAACAGCCGCTATTGACCCCACCAGCCCTCCAATCGCCCCCTCCCATGTCTTTCCCGGAGATACTGTCGGTGACATCTTGTGCTTTCCAAAAGCGCGCCCAACAAAATAAGCAGTGGAATCGAACGCGAAAGTGGAGAAGAGTGCGAGCAGCACCCAGTCCCTGCCAACCCACTCAGCGGAGTTCATCAGCAGAATCCAGTAGCTCAGGAGCCAGCCCATATAGAGCACACCTGCCAGGCTCCATGCCCAGGCAAATAGCGCTCTGTCTGTGGAGGACCGCAGGAAAAGGGAACAAAGCAAGGACAGGATCACCGCCGAACTCACCAGCGCCGAGGTCACCAGCAACTGCGTAGTCTCGGAGTCGTAAGAATGCACGTAGTGGGCGTTGAAAACGAAGAACAGCGTCCATAGCGTGCCAAAGAGGGTCAGAGGCTGCCATCTCTTCTGGGCAAACATGTCATAGAACTCAACAACTCCCAAAAGAGCAGCGACAGCCACAACAACGGAGAACCAGGGGTCGCCAAACCAGATGGAAACGAAGAGGATGGGTATGAAGAACAGCGCACTGAGTACTCTTTGCCGGAGCATTCGCCGATAAGAAACCGGGGGCTCAGTTGCCTCAGCCCCCTCTTGGCTCTCCTTCCGCTTTCAATCCGCCGAAACGTCTCTCTCGCCGACTGTACGCAACTAGCGCTTTCTCGATCTCTTTGTCACCGAAGTCCGGCCACAACGTGGGTGTGGAGTAGAACTCACTATAGGCTGCTTGCCAGATGAGGAAATTGCTCATCCTCATCTCTCCGCCAGTGCGGATAATCAGGTCTGGCTCAGGTACATCCACGGTATAAAGATAGCTGCTGAACAGCGATTCGGTGATATCTTCAGAGGGAACCCTATCCTTGACAATGCGGCGAACCGCCTCCAGTATCTCTGCGCGACCACCATAATCAAAAGCAATGCTCAGCTTCATCCCGGTATTATTCTTAGTCAGCTCCAGCGCCTTATGAACCTGATCTTGCAGCTCCAGCGGCAGCTCATCAAGTCTTCCCAGATGACTGAGCCTGACGTTTTTCTCATGCAGAGCCTTGGTCTCGCGGTCGATCATCCCAGCTAGAAGACGCAGCAACCCACTCACCTCTACTCCAGGACGTCTCCAGTTCTCCGTGGAAAAAGCGTAGAGGGTGAGGTATTTCACCTGATGCCGATCGAAGCCTTCAACTACGCGGCGGGCATTGTCAGTGCCGGCACGATGCCCAACAAGCCGGGGCAAGCCACGCTTCGCGGCCCATCTACCGTTCCCATCCATGATAATAGCGACATGGTTTGGGAGGGGGGATATCTTCTTCACAGGCAATGCCGCTGTCTTTGTCGCTGCCACTGCTCGTCCTCAGTGCGTCACAATTCCAGGAGTTCGTCTTCCTTGTCTTTCGCTATTTGGTCGATGTCCTCAGTGAATCTATCGGTGACCTGCTGCAATAGACCCAAAGCCCGCTTGTACTCATCCTCGGACATCTCTTTATTTTCTTTGAGTTCGCGCAAGTTCTCAAGTCCCTCTCGCCTCACATTGCGCACCGACACCTTCCCCTCCTCCACCCTTTTTCGCACCATCTTGACTAACTGATTGCGCCGCTCCTCCGTAAGCTGGGGAATAGCCAGCCGGACCACATTGCCATCGCTTGTCGGGTTGACGCCAAGGTCTGACTTGCGAATAGCCTTCTCTATGCCTGGCAAAAGCTCCCTTTCCCAAGGCTGAATCACAAGCATCCTGGCATCAGGAACAGAGACGCTGGCAATTTGGTTAAG
>CAYVES010000161.1:0-5521 GCA_964449845.1 uncultured Dehalococcoidia bacterium | reverse complement strand
ACGCGTAGACATAGCCTATGAGTTCACTCTGAGTCTTCCGCCCTGAAGCCACCTCCAGAATCAGGTTGAACAGCTCTTCCCCTACGCTTCTGATATCGGTGATCGCTCGATCAATATCTACCAGGTAATCCAGAATATCAGGGAATTTTTTGAAGTGGTCTCGTCTAGCGGTTATCTTGATAACGGGTACAAACGGGAAACCATACGGCGCGGCACATTCAGTAGAATACGTAATGATATTGCAGCCAGCGGCAGCGAGCCCGGTTAGCGACTTCAGGTCATTGCCTGGGGTATCGACGAAGAACATACCCTTCCCCTCTGGAACCTCTCCGTAGCCTACGACTTCAGTCAAGGGCGTTGTTCCTCCCTTGAAGATGGCACCCAGAGCTTTTTCCTCCATGGAGCTCAGCCCATCCTCGATATTCTGGTGGTCAGGGTTTGCGCCAAATAGGTCTACGCCGAAAGACCGTAGATACTCCTCATGGTCTCGGACGACCTTCAGCATCTTCTGCTTAACTTTGTTATTGACTGCCCTTGCCGCGATCACATGCTCGGCTCCTATAACCTCTGGCGTCTCGCTGAAGCCGCCACTTCCACCATTCTCGATCACGAAATCCAGAGCAGTCCCCTGAGCGGCGTTTGTCACTGGCCCTGAGATAGGCGTTGAGCCGCCGCACTCCACACCATGCCGTAACTTGGAAATCGGCATGGGCTCTCTCTTTATCCTGGAGGCATCACTGGCCATCCTACGGACTATGTTTACACCCTTGGACACTGCGGTCATCACCCCGCCTTCCTGATGAATCTTGCATACATCAACCGGCTTACCTGATTCAGCGATGCCATTTGCTATGCGGTATGGATCTGCATCGGCACAAACCGGACTTACAACCAGTACACCGGCCAGATTAGGGTTCTTGCCCAGATTTATGAGTGTACGAAACACAATCTCCTCATCAGGGGGAATTAGGCCGCATGCCTGTCTGTGTGTGAATGGAACGCAGTCACTCACATCACTTGCAATCCAGGTGGCTGGATCCGATGAGCAGGATACGGTTGAAATAACTCCGACGTAGTTCCTTGTCCCCGCCAAACCGTCTTCTCTGGGATAACCTAAAAACTCCATGTCTACCGCCCTTTCTCTCCCGTCAGCCTTACTCGAAGGCCAATCATATTGTGCATGTGGACGTGCTGCCCCGGCTTGATATCCTTTGTGGCCTCCCCGATGACCTCGCCGAATTTTATTATCTTGCTACCACAACCTATGTGCTTGACGCTGAACTTATGCTGGTACCTGATGGGCTCTACCAATTTCACTGACACAGTCTGCCCGTTTATCTTCAAGTCCAAGTCGGTTCCCTGCTCCAGGTCTACTAGTGCGACACCTACGTTATCTTTGAAGTTTAGCACTAGCCCTTTTATTCTCTCTTTTTTCATGACCAATAAGACCTCTCTCCAGTCAAATGAAAGTTAATAGACGCTTCGGATTCTCAACCAGAAGAGTGTTTATTTGTTCATCAGTCATGCCTTTTGACCTCATTGTGGGTACCACATATCTTAAGATGTGAGCATAACCGTGTCCACCATACCGACACCGCATTATCTTGAAGCAGATGTCCTGAGAAATAAGTATCTGATCCAGGTATCCTGCTTCAATGAGACGTATTATTTCATTGATGCGGTAGCGGTCATTAGGCATGTCGATTTCAGGCATAAAATAGTAGTCCAGCTGCCCAAAGTGGTCGTACTCGAGATAGCAACCTATCTGTGCCAACTCGCAGCGTAGTTCGTGGGTGAGCAGTGTCCGATCTATATCACACATTATGATACGACGTGGGTCAGCTCCAGCATCAGCCAATATCTTGACAACTTCCAGTGGGTCGGCTTCATGGCGAGGGGCATGGATAGATATTGGAGCACCTGTAATCTGTTGCGCATGAGCGCCGGCACGAAGAACTTTCAATTCGTTGGGATGTAGAGGGGATGATGTTCCAAGTTCACCTATGATTCCCGGCCGAATTCCAGTACCATCAACGCCCTCGGTTATCTCCTGCACAAATTCGTGTAGGATTTCATCTTCAGTCTTTGTATCCATTTCAGCACCATGAGCCGGCCAGACGTAATATCCTGAGCCCATAATTACGTTGAGGCCTGTTGCCTTGGCTATGCGCACCAATGATCTGGGGTCACGCTTGTGATTGCGGTTCGAGCAATCTACAATAGTGCTGCCTCCCTCCAACTTGAAGAGAATGGCTTCTTCGATGGCTTCCTGTTCATCATCCAAAATAAGGTTGTCTATGGAGTTTAACTGATGGTGGCGGACCCAATTGAGGTTCTCAAGACTGACTGGCTGCCTTGCGAGAGGCATATCACTTATCAGTTCTGGCTCCCGGTAATATATACTGGCATCTACCATAAAATGTTCATGTGCAAGCGTAATCCCCAAATCCTCCGGGGGTATTAACCCCAGAACGGTTTGAACCCTTCCCCGAAGCTGACTTCTACTAATTGCTTCCATTGTTATTGCTTCTATTGTTTCAAGAGATTCTAATCTGCCACAAGTTTTTTTTCAACCGCCGCCCCGACGAGCGGTGTTCAGAAGTTGGTTGCTTTTACAGCCCAGTCGGGGTAGATCATATGCCTACTACTGCTAACTAGGGGAGTTGTTTTTTCAAGAGAATCCTGTGTTCACTGCTCACAGCTCCCGCAACATCCGTACCGTACCGGGTCAGCCAAATACAGCTTCGAAATCGAGATGCCGCTTCTCATACGTTTGATTATCTCACAAAAGAGGTGGTATGGCACTACAGTCCTATCGCAAGGAATCCTTATTGAACGATTGTCCATAGTGTTCAATCCCACCGGCTTGGGACAAGCTTTCTGGGCGAAGCCAGCGTTCCAGTAACGAGCCTTTCTGGAGCACTACACAGTTGCCAAAGCCATAGCATTAGTTTGTGTATGCCCCATATTCCTGAAGCGTTTCCCACATCGCCATGATATTCTCAGGCGGCACATTGTGCAGGATATTGTGAACGGTAGCGAATACGAATCCACCGCCGGGCATCAGGTCAGCGATACGGCGCTTAACGTCGTCACACACCTCTTCAGCAGTATGATTCTCGTCAAACGCCCGTTGCGTATCTACGCCACCACCCCAGAAAGTTAGGTCTCTGCCATACTCACGCTTCAGCTCGGCGGAGTCCATGCCAGCTGCGCTAACCTGCACCGGGTTGATAATATCTAGTCCGATCTCGATCAGGTCGGGGATGACTTTACGAATAGAGCCGCAGGAGTGCAAGAAGATTCTGGCACTGCTACGAGAACGGATGAAATCAAACAACTTCTTGTGCAGTGGTTTGAGATACCTACGATATGAGCTAGGCGAGATGAGCATATCGCTTTGCCCAGCAAAATCGTCAGCCAGTTGAACCACATCGATCATGTCACCCAAGACGTCGAACATCTTTTCCCAGTAGGCCAATTGCAAATCCATAAAGCGGTGCATTATCTTCTGTGACAGCGCAGGCTTGCCAATGAAATCGGCGTAGCCATGTGTGAAACCGCGCGTCCATAAGTACATCTCAAAGATGCCAGCTGAGAGATTACCCACAATCAAGGCCCGTTGTTCCTCTTCAATCACTTTTTCTGCGGCATCTCTGAGGCCTGCGAAACGAGCCGGGTCTTTTGGATCGGGCAATACGTAGCGGGCCACATCCAATTCGTCAATGTCACCGCCCAGCGGGTGATCGAACATATCATAGTACAAGCCGCCGACTTTAGGCATGCGCCAGCCAATCCCATATTCGTCATAGAAATAGGTGTAATTGCCACCTTCCATATCCTTGATCTCTATCCCGTAGCTGGCAGAAGAGCGTGGCGCAACGTTCCTAACGTCTACACCTAGGCGAACTATCACATCATCATCGACTCGTGCTAACTGTTGGACAACGTCAACTATGGTAGGCTCAACTGGCGGCAGTCCTAAATAGTCACGTAGTGCTGCATATGCTTTCACATTGATGCCAGTTAGCACCGTACCGCCCATGTCAAACGGAACCCGATCCGGTTCCTTGTGGTTCAAAGCAGTGAGTACGCGTTCTCGCGAGTTCATTCTGCAACCTCTGGGAAAGATCTACCGTCGGCGAAGTCAGCCACGCAGGATGAGATCTGTCATCCGCTTGTGCCATCCGACATCCGCCCACATTCCTTCGAAGTGAGGCTGACAGAAGTTACTGGTGCAGATCCCTTGCCATCCTCTCTCAGATGCCATGCGAACTCCGTGTTCGGCAATATCTTTCACCCAATCCCACTCCGAGCCAGTCCCACCCGGTACGATGTCACTGTAGTTGATCGGCCCCCAAGCTTCAGTGGTGAAAAGAGGGAGCCCGTTCTTCTTGCCCCATTCTTCCCAGAAGTCAATGCGAGCTTCAAGCATACTGATATACTCTTCGCGATGTTTCGGATAGAGATTGGCCATGCGCTTTGCGTGAATCCTCAAGTTCGTCGGATACCTGGGGAATCCGATGTGCATTAGAACCTGTCCGGTTCTAAACATCCATTTCATATAGTCCGACACCCATATGTGCGCCTCCGCCAAATCGAACGCGCTTACGTCAATCTCTTGCATCTGACGCGACCCCAGCGCTTGGAACGAAAAGGTGTATTTCAGATCAGGGTACTTCTCGCGTAACGGCGTGATCGCACCATCGAAGTAATTCTTGATGCGCTGCTTCACTCTTTCATCCCACTTTCTTGACAGATTACATGCCATCCATAGGTCTCCAAGTCGTTTGGATTGGAATATGTTGGCGTAGGGACCTGGCGCCCACCTGCTGACCGGAAACTCATTGCAAATATCAACCCACACTATGCGGTCGTGCAGTCCTGCCGCGCTAAGTAGATCAAGCGTCTCCAGCCATATGCGGGCATAGTCTTTCGGCGATTGAATCATTTGAACGCGATCCATTGTATCACGGTTATACCACGAGGATAGCCCGACATAGATACTGCGGTCAGCAGCTTTACCGATGAACTCGACTAGTGCCGAGCGCGGCTCGACTTGGACAGGTTTGTGATTTCCCCACATGAAACCATGTGCCTGGGGCAATATCGTAAACCGCTCCGCTATCTTGCCCTCTGGCCCTTTCGCAACCAGATGCGGGAAGGCATCCAGGCGGATACAGTTGTAGCCGCGTTCCACCAGTTCATCGAGTACCTTGTCCCAATTCGCATATTCTGCCTCAGTGCCCGTCCGACGGACAAGCCAGGAGAACTCCCACATGGCAACAGCATACTTTGCTTCAAGATTGAACCCGCTTGCCCTTGACATTTTGAGTCTCAATGTAAGGTGGTCGGCTGCCTGCGCACATAATACTTTGGGTTCGGAATACTAACCAGTAGTGTACACGCCCGCGTTGGGCTGGTCTACCCTCCCAAGGATTTGGCACGCCGCTGCTACTTCAGAATAGGCGTATCTGTGCTCTTATTATACTTGAATACTAGTGTGCTGCGAAAGCACTTC
>CAYVES010000160.1:0-5565 GCA_964449845.1 uncultured Dehalococcoidia bacterium | reverse complement strand
AAGATTTGGAGCAAGGGATTCCCAAAGCTGTTTTCTCAAGAAACTTGGGGCTTATTCACATGCGCATACCATGGGGGCTTGACAAACTGGACAAAAAGTGGTAAAAGTCCATAGTCCGTTGTTAACCGGTTCTCGGACTAGGACACGCATCGCGTTCAAAGTTGGACAGTCCATCAGTCCATATGGTGCTCTAAGCAGGTGGAGAGATGGCTAACAACCAAATTACGTTTAAGGTGACGCTCAAGCTGGATGACAATTGGGCCAGTCATCTGAGCAAAGACGAGTTGGCAGCGTACCTGAAGGAAAGGTTGAACAGCAGCGTCGGTTTCCGGGGGCAGGTCGAGAGGTTTAGTGTAGTTGCCCACAAAGCCAAAATGCAGTAGATGAGAACACTCACTCGCTACATAGACGCTCGGCCTGCCCATGTCACTCATGACCCCAGATCGTCGATGGTCGCCACAAGAACGAGGTTATCGTCAGCATGGCAAGCAGAATCATTGGGGCGACTCTGTGGATAGCCGCTTGGGTGGTAGGACTTGGCTATTTTCTCAGTTGGCTGAGGTTCTGATTCTAAGGCTACGGACGATACGCCGAGGGAGCCTCCCCATAGCAGACTACAGTAGCTACGACAACCGCTCTGTAGCGCTTCATGCTATCCTCAAAGGCAAGTGAGCGTTTTCGGCCCGAATTGCCCTGGCAGACAAACCTTCACCGAGCCCAGTCAGGCACATTTGGAAAGGACAGATAATCATGGTGAAACTAGAGGATTTGGCTTGGCTCGATGCGACCGCCCAGGCTGAGTTAGTGCGGCGAAGGGAGGTCAAGCCTATTGAGCTTGTGGACTCTGCCATCGAGCGCATCGAGCGCCTCAACCCTACTATCAACGCCGTAGTCACGCCGATGTACGAACAGGGGCGCACCGCGGCCGCTGGGGAACTGCCCGACGGACCATTTAGTGGCGTGCCCTTCCTCCTCAAGGACCTGGTGGCCTCTTGCGCGGGGGTGCTGATGAGGGAGGGGTCTACCTTCCTACATGACTTCGTCCGCGATCACGACAGTGAACTGGTAACACGGTTGAAGCGCTCTGGACTCATAATTCTGGGGAAAACGAACACGCCGGAGTTCGGCTTGGCGGCGACCACTGAGCCCCGTTTGTTCGGCCCCAGCCGCAACCCCTGGGACACGAGTCGGACAACGGGCGGCTCAAGCGGAGGCTCAGCGGCTGCTGTGGCCGCTGGCATGGTTCCCATGGCGCATGGCAACGACGGCGGCGGATCGATACGGATTCCTGCCTCATGCTGTGGGCTCTTCGGCCTTAAACCCACCCGAGCCCGCAACCCGCTCGGCCCTGAATACGGTGACATTATCAGCGGCCTTGTCGTCGAGCACGCCCTCACCCGCTCGGTTCGAGACAGCGCTGCCCTGCTTGATGCCACCTCCGGCCCAATGGCGGCTGATCCCTACTGGGCACCACCTCCGGCGCGCCCCTTTCTCCAGGAGGTGGGCGCTGCCCCCGGGCGCCTGCGCATTGCCTTTACTACCACAGCACCCACTGGCGTCGCTGTCCATGCTGACTGCGTGAGCGCGGTGCACGAAGCCGCGCGGCTGTGCGCCGATCTAGGCCACGAGGTGGTGGAGGCAGCACCGCCGGTGTTTGGAGAACTGCTGCTCCTGGCTCTCGGGACCCTGTGGACGGCCGGGTGCGCCTGGACCATAGACCGCTGCGCTTTCCTACTGGGCCGGACACCCACCCCAGACCAGTTCGAACCGGCCACCTGGCTCCTGTATGAGATGGGCCGTCAGCAGAGCGCATCGGCCTATCTCGGGGCCGTGGAAGCTGCCCAGAGCATGGCTCGCGACATCGGCAATTTTCTCGTCAGCTACGATATCTGGCTCACGCCCACCCTCAGCGAGCCGCCCGTGCCCCTTGGCACATTTCACTCACCGCCGGAGAACCCCATGCAGGGGCTGTTACGAGAGGGGGAGTTCACCCCATTCACCACGACCTGCAACCTCACCGGGCAGCCCGCTATGTCGCTGCCCCTCTTCTGGAATGCCGATGGCCTCCCAGTCGGCACTCACTTCATCGGCCGCTTCGGGGATGAGGCGACTTTGTTCCGCCTTGCGGCACAGCTTGAGGCGGCGCAACCCTGGGCTGAGCGGCGACCGCCGGTATCGGCTTGAGGACTGGTTTCTTGGAGCCCTTGACCAAGCGGGCTGGCTCCTACCTATTTTCCGTACCTGCAGCCTGTTGAAGTCCTTCGTAATACCTGGGAAGACCCATGAGGGACTGGCCCCCATCCGCATAGATGATTTGGCCAGTGACCCAGTCAGCATACTCTGAGGCGAGAAATAGAGCTACATTTGCGATGTCTTCCACCTCGCCGAATCTACCCTTGGGCGTGCGGTCCAGAAAGGCCTCTTTCAAACCAGGGAGATTGTAAAACCCCTCGGTTAAAGGAGTAATGGTGCTCCCGGGCGCAATGGCGTTGACATTAATTCCCCGTGGTCCGAGCTCCAGGGCAGCCGCCCGCGTAAACATGAGTAGCCCTCCCTTGGAGGCGCAGTAGGCGGAAATTCCCGTCGTAGGTACGGTGGAATTGACGGACGCTATATTGATGATCTTTCCCTTTATGCCCTTCTCAACCATGAATCTTGCCACTTCTCTCGCACAGAGAAAAGCACCCCTGAGGTTGATATTGATAACTGTATCCCATTCCTCGACGGGCATCTCCCAGAAATAATTCATTCCGCTAAGGCCTGCATTGTTGACCAGGATATCGATTGCGTCGAACTTCCCAACCACATCCGTAACCATCCTCTTCACATCTTCTTCCAGAGAAACATCGGCGAGGATTCCGTAGGCTTTTTCTCCGAAACGGTCTTGTAGAGCCTCAGTTGTCCTTTTCAACCCCTCTTCGTTTCTATCGCAGATAACGACCTTTGCCTCTGCGTCGAGGAAGGCCTTGGCAATGCCCAGCCCAATCCCCTGAGCACCTCCTGTAACCAGGGCCACTTTATCTTTGATTTTTGTACCCATCTTTATCACCCCTTTCTCTTGCAAGAAACTAGACAAGACCTTTACGCTTCCAGTGCAATCTTGCGAGCTAGATGCAGAAATGTCAATAATCTCCCCGGATCGCATGTAATAGCGCTTTGTTCGCCCAAATGGCTCTGTTCGATCTGCTGTACGACGAGAGCAGCCAAGAAACGCTCGGCAGACAACACACTCAGTTACACCCCAGTCAATCTTCCCACGGGTAGGCGCTAGCTACCCCACTATCGTAATAGTGTTGTAGGCTAATGGTATGTATCTGTGATATAATCCGACCATACTCGTAGCCTAATCTCTATCTTCTGTGAGAATACGTTGTCCAGATTAGAACAGAAGTTGAAGGATAGGACCGCTGTCGTCGGTATCGTAGGTCTTGGTTATGTTGGGCTGCCCCTGGCTGTTGCCTTTTCGCAGGCAGGCCTCAAGGTCGTGGGATTCGATATCCAGCAAAAGAGGGTGGACCTGGTCAATAAGGGGCAGTCATATATTGTGGATGTAGATAGCGAAAGCCTCTCGGTGGCAGTTGCCAACAACCTCTTGGAGGCGACCACAGATCAAAGCCGGCTGAAGGAAGTGGATGCCATCTGTATCTGTGTGCCCACCCCTTTGACCAAAACCAAGGAGCCTGAGCTGTCCTATGTGACCTACGAGTCTGAGGCGATTTCCAAGTACCTTCAGCCGGGACAACTTGTGGTCCTGGAAAGCACGACCTACCCCGGCACCACCAGCGAGGTGATGCTGCCGATCCTGGAGCGGTCGGGGCTCAAAGGTGGGCAGGATTTTCATCTCGCTTACTCCCCTGAAAGGGTTGACCCCGGTAGCAAGAGCTACAATATCAGGAACACCCCTAAGGTGGTGGGGGGCATAGATTCCCGCTCTACCAGACTTGCCGAGCTTCTCTATCGTCAGGTAGCAGAAGTTGTAGTTCCGGTGTCGTGCCCTGAGGTTGCTGAGATGACCAAGATATTTGAGAACGTCTTTCGCAGCGTGAACATCGCTCTGGTCAACGAACTCACTCTGCTTTGCGACAAAATGGGAATTAGCGTCTGGGAGGTGATTGATGCCGCTGCCTCCAAGCCCTTTGGCTACATGCCCTTCTACCCGGGGCCGGGAATAGGCGGACACTGTATCCCGCTTGACCCCTACTATCTGGCTAACAAGGCCAGGGAATATGACTTTCATACGCGGTTCATCGAACTCGCTGCAGATATTAATGAGCACATGCCCTACTATGTTGCCTCTCGTATAATGGAGGCCCTGAACGTCGGCGGTAAGAGTTTAAGTGATGCCAGGGTGCTGGTATTGGGGGTAGCCTATAAGAAAGATGTGGAAGATGTCAGAGAGTCGCCCTCCTTGAAGCTGATCCAGCTTCTCCGTGAAAAAGGAGCCAATCTAAGCTACAGCGATCCCTATATCGCGAACATTCAGATTTCGGAACAAACCCTGGCCTCGGTGGAACTCACTGAGGAGCGCCTGTCCACCTCAGACTGCGTGGTGATAGCCACCGACCACAGCTGCTACGACTACCAGAACATAGTGGATAAGGCGAGCTTGGTATTCGATACCAGGGGAGCTACCAAGAAGCTTACAAGCAACAATATTGTCAGGTTGTGAGGGTAGATGGACAAGAATATAGTTGTTGTTGGCTGTGGCTACTGGGGCAAGAACCTGGTTCGCAATTTTGCCGAGCTTGGTGCCCTCCATACGGTCTGCGATAGCTCCCACGAGGTTCTCACCCGTTTTGAAGCGCTTTACCCCAATGTCAACAGGGAGACAAACCTCGAGGCGGTATTAGCCAATGAGGAAATAAGAGGTGTTGTTATAGCCTTACCGGTGGCGCTTCACTATTCTGTGGCTAAACAAGCTCTGCTGGCTGGCAAGGATGTCTTCGTAGAGAAGCCATTCGCGTCAAATAGCTCTGAGGGACAGGAGCTTGTCGAGCTTTCCGAGGAACGAAAGCTGATCCTGATGGTCGGGCACCTCATGCTCTATCACCCTGCCGTTGATATACTGAAGCGTCATATCCAGTCGGGCGATCTCGGTGAAATCTATTATCTCTACTCCACCAGAGTGAATTTGGGACAGGTGCGCTCTGATGAGAGCGCTTTGTGGAGGCTTACTCCTCATGATATTTCGCTGTTCTTGTATCTTCTCGGAACTTACCCTGAGGTTGTCTCTGCCCAGGGCATAAGCTATGTCCAGCCCCACGTGGAGGACGTGGTATTCGTCACCTTGAGATTCCCCGAGAACGTGCTGGCTCATATACATGCTAGCTGGCTCGATCCCCATAAGATACGCCAGCTAACCGTGGTGGGCAGCAAGAAGATGGCTGTATTCGACGATATGGATCCACAGCACAAACTGAAGATATATGATCAGGGCGTGGTCGATGACTATGACACTGCCTCTTCCCCTTCCGGGACACTTGCATTGAGGTCGGAGGGAATATTCCTTCCTCGGGTGGATCTGACTGAGCCGTTGTCGCTCGAGTGCCGGCACTTTGTCAACTG